>NZ_JAYGGM010000012.1:0-208068 GCF_036314085.1 Microvirga sp. CF3016 | reverse complement strand
AGGTCGATATTCTCACAGCGATTGTTGCCAATCGCCCGCAAGGACACCGCCGCCTACGCTTCTCTTCCCTCTCAACAATGTCAAAGAACAAGGGTCCGTCTCGAAAAAGACGAACACAGGAGTCTTGCCCACCCCGTCCGCTTGTCGCGCCAGGAGCAGGAAGGCCTCCATCCGGCCGCCACGTCAGTGGCCTGCCGTCGATGGGACTGATGTAGTCCCTGGCTCTGCCGCTGTCAACAGTCCCGCGAAAGATTTTCAAAGCTTTCGCGCGAGCCGCTCGAGATCTTCTTCGGCCTCTCCCAAGTAAAGGCAAAGCAATCCCGTTCGCAGAAACGCTGCCGCTTCTGCGCCGTCCGCGCCAAAGAGCCCAAAACTCTTCAGCCCATGCTGGAAAAAACCGCCAGAGGAGCCCAACGCACACGCCCGACACCCGCCGAACCCGCACCACGCTCATGGCCAAACCCAGACGATGCTAGGTCCATCCCGACACCGACGCACGACCCAGGCTAGGCATGTCTGCCTTACCCCGCACTCGCCAGATCTGTCTGGAAAACTGCTAACCGCTCACGCAAATCAGCAGAGAAGGCGCCGATATAAATGCTTCAAACCAAAATGCAAGAGGAGCTCGATCAAAGGCCGGCAAAATCCGCCGTTCACCCCGAGACGCCGCATTCGATTTCCGTACTGAGTCATATAGTTGCGTTCAGCGCGATTGCAAGGGCCGCCCATAGTCGGATGTGGCGCAATGCCAGGGTGGATTGCTAGGGTCCTGCACTGGTAGATCGTAGTCATCAATTGCTATGCTCTCCCGCCTACAGAGAGGTCTGAGTGTTACAAACTGGTTCCAAACCCGATCAAGGCTGCATCCAGGACAGGACTGCCGAGCTTCTCATCGACGCTGCCATGGACACTGCGTTCATCGTGCTCGACTCCAGCGGCGCGATCGCGAGCTGGAGCCGGGGCGCCGAGCACATCCATGGATGGAGCAGCGAGGAGGCGGTCGGTCGTTCCGCGTCCATTCTATACGTATCGGGCAATGGTCCCGACAGTCTTCGGCAGGATCTGCAATCCGCACGTGAAGGCGGGCGCCACGATGCTCAAGGTCTCCGCATGCGCAAGGACGGTTCGGCGTTCATGGCGAGGGTCACGATGACACCGCTCGCCGGCACGGACGCTGAGGCGGGCACTGCCATGATCATTCGGGACATCACCGAATGGGTCCTCGCCGAGGAGGCGCTGAGAACACGAGAGGCGCATCTAAGGTCGATCTTGGAAACCGTTCCCGACGCCATGGTGGTCATCGACGAGGAGGCGCGCATCCAGTCCTTCAGTGCGACGGCGGTGCGTCTCTTCGGCTACGAGCCGGATGAGGTGATCGGCGAGAATGTCAGGGTTCTCATGCCGCCTCCTTACCGCGAACAGCATGACGGCTACATGCTGCGCTACCGCAACACGGGCGAGCGACGGATCATCGGCGTTGGACGCGTGGTCGTCGGCCAGCGCAAGGACGGTTCGACTTTCCCGATGGAGCTGGCCGTGGGGGAGATGCATTCGGGAGGCATACGCTATTTCACTGGATTCATCCGCGATTTGACAGAGCGGCAAAGGACTGAAGCGCGCCTGCAGGAACTTCAATCCGAACTCGTTCACATGTCGCGTTTCACCGCTTTAGGAGAAATGGCCTCCACCCTGGCTCACGAGATCAACCAGCCTCTGACCGCGATCACCAATTATCTCAAGGGCTGCCGGAGAATTCTGGAGCGCATGGAAGGCGAAGCGGTTCCCATGCTCCGGGATGCAGTCAACGAGGCGGGCGAGCAGGCGCTGAGGGCCGGGCAGGTCATCCGTCACCTGCGCGAATTCGTTGCCCGCGGCGAGAGCGAGCGTCATATCGAAAATCTGCCCAAGCTCATCGAAGAAGCGAGCGCGCTCTCCCTCGTCGGGGCGAAGGAGCAAGGCGTCCGGGTCGTTTTCGACTTCGATCCGAATGCGCCCTTCGTGCTTGCCGATCGCATTCAGATCCAGCAGGTTCTGCTGAACCTCATTCGCAACGCCATCGAGGCTATGCAGGAAACATCGCGTCGGGAACTCAAAGTCGGTACCCGTACTGTGGATGACGGCCATGTGGAATTGTGCGTGGAAGATACCGGGCCTGGTCTCGCTCCTGAGGTGGCTGCTCAACTCTTCCAGCCGTTTGTGACCACCAAGAAGCATGGAATGGGCGTCGGCCTGTCGATCTGTCGGACCATCGTGGAGGCTCATGGCGGCAAGATCTGGGCCGAATCGAAGCAAGGCGTGGGAACCGCATTCCGGTTCACGTTGAGATCTGTCGGGCGGGAGGAGATAGCGCATGCAGAGTGAAGCTGCCGTGCATGTGGTTGATGACGACGTGGCGGTCCGGAAGTCGCTGGAGTTTCTGCTCGCTTCGGAAGGGCTCCCGGTTCGCCTGCACGAATCGGCCTTGGCTTTTCTCGACGATGCGGTCGGCATCGAGGCCGGCTGCATCGTGACCGACGTGCGCATGCCGGGCATCGACGGCATCGAACTGATCCGCCGTCTCAAGGTCCGCGGCATAACGCTCCCGGTCGTCGTGATGACCGGTCACGCGGATGTACCGATGGCCGTGGAGGCCATGAAGGAGGGAGCAGTCGATTTCCTCGAGAAGCCGTTCGGGGACGAAGCGTTTCTGGCGGCCGTGCGCTCGGCGTTAGCGCGTCAGGAAAGGAACAGTCATCATGGAAGTCAGATCGCAGAAGTTCAATGCCGTTTCGATGCCCTATCGGACCGCGAGCGGCAGGTTCTCGAGGGGCTCGTGGCCGGCAAAGCCAACAAAATGATTGCCTACGATCTCGGGATCAGTCCGCGAACCGTGGAGATCTACCGGGCCAATGTCATGACCAAGATGCAGGCCAAGAGCCTGTCGGAACTCGTCCGCCTCGCACTCCTGATCGAGACGAAATAGGCCTTTAAGGAATATTCCTGAGTAGGGGAATGGTGGCTTCGTGCATAATCCGCGGTGTCAGCCTGGGGCGCTTGCCTTTTGGCCAGGATCGAGGATTGCACAGGCTTTTGATGTCTCAGCCTCCGGGACCGGTCATCATCGTGGACGATGATGATGCGGTCAGGAACTCATTGAAGTTCGCTCTGGAACTTGAGGGGCTGACCGTGCGCCTGTTCAAGGATGGCGCCGAGCTTCTTGCTGTACAGCACCCGCCGCAGGATGCATGCTTCGTGATCGATTACAATATGCCTGGCATGACCGGAATCGAGCTGGTGGGTAAGTTGCGACAGCGCCGGATCGATTGCCCGGCTATCCTCATCGCGTCTCAGGTCAGCGATGATCTCTATGGCCGCACGGCTCAATCAGGCTTCCGGGGCGTTCTTGAGAAGCCGCTGCACGACAGCATTCACGCAGCCCTCGCGTAAGGTCGATTCCAAAGTGCCGTTGTGCCCTCTGTTGGCATTCTTTTCCTTTCAGATGCAACGAAACCCAATCGGCCCTGTCCGTGTAAGATGGCAGGGCTGATTGGGCAACAGGAACGAGTACTGCCAAGCAGACGATCGATGATCCTTAGCTACGCGTTCAGGCTTTCAAGGGCAACCCTGTTGCTCAGCACCACATGGCGAGCGGATGGAAGTTCGATAATTCCTTGCCGTTCAAGCTGTGTGAAGGAGCGCGAGACGGTCTCGATCGTCAGCCCAAGATGATCCGCGATATCCGTGCGCGACATGGGAAGGTCTAAGGCGCCGTCTTCGGCCGTCCGCTCGGCCATGTCGAGCAAGAAGGTCGCGATCTTCTCCAGGGCCGACTTGCGGCCGAGCAGCATCATGTGATTCTGGGCCCGGACCAGGGAGCGCATCATCCCCATGGTCATGTCCTGGGCGAGCTGGGCGTCGCTGCCGGTCATGGAGGCGAGATGGTTGCGGCGATAGGCTATGACGATGCAATCGCCGACGGATTCCGCGCTGAATCGATATTCCTCACCGGCCTCGATGCCGAAGATGTCGCCCGCCAGGTGGAAAGCGTCGATCTGCCGGCGTCCATCGCTCAGAAGCTTCGAGGTGCGCACCACACCCGAGTGGACCTTGTAGACGAAAGCGGCTCTGTCGCCCTCGGCGAAGATCTCCCCATCCTTGGCGAAGGACTGGACGGCGCCGACGCTCGGAGCGGCGGCATCCGTCGACTTGCGGAGCGGCGGGACTTCCAGAGAGAGCAAGGGAAGGGTCGAGGAAGAGGCTTTGGTGAGCAGCGCAGTATGCATCGGACCCTCGCGAATTCGTGAACATGACGATGGTCCATGGGTAGCGCTGCTGAGGCTGGGCTAAAATTCAGGTCTGATACCTAAGGGGTTTTCCTTAGGTCGCCTTTCAAGGGGCCTGGGGCAATTCCAGACCAGCCCGAGCGGCCTAGGCGAGGACGCCTGCTCCAACGGTCCCCAGGATCGCTCCGGTCAGCAATATGCCGTCATGGACAGCCAGGAGCCGTCGCGGAATTGGGCCGTTTCGATGGATCGAGAGCGTGGTGCCGAGCATGATCAGAGACCATCCGGCGCCGACGAAGGCGGCTCCGGCCGAGAAGCCGCCTACGGTGGCGGACAGCAGGAAGGCCGCCGCGCCAGCGACCAACAAAAGGCATCCTGCGGCGGATAGATGGCCCGGAAGGGCAAGCCGCGGAAAGAAAGCCACAACCAATGACGGAGCGTACATAGCCATGACATGCCATGCCACGGCGCCAACCGCAGCCTCCGATGACGCGCAGCCGATGATCGCCATGGGGGTTGCCCCCATCACGGCCGTCATCGTGACCCATCCAAGTGTCCCGATCGCGGTCGGCAGAAGGATGGAGCGCCATCTCAGTTCGCCTGTCGTCTTGGATTCCTGCCTTCCGCGCCTTCGGTAGGGGAGAGATGCCGTCGCAATGAGCGCTGTCACATGGGCCAGAGCGGCTGCGGCGGCCGTACCCGCAAAGACTCTCGGAGATGCCAGAGCCTCAGCCAAGCCGGCAATGGTCGGAGCGATCAGACCCGCCAGGGTTGCTGCGCCGAAGACGATCAGAACTGCGCTGGTTGCCTGGCCTCCCACCGGCCCCGCCGCATGACGATAGAACAGGCTGAAGCCGCCGGCGATCCCGAGCCAGAAGGCGCCGAGCACCAGGGCTCCAAAATGGAGGGATACGAGGGCCCAGACGAGGACAAGGCCGCCGGCGGCACCGAGGCTTGCCCCGAGGGAAAACGCCGCCCGGCGACCGAACGAGTCGAGCAGGAGCGACGCGGGAAGGCTCGCGAGAGCCGCGCCGATATAGAATGCCGCATAGGGAAGGGTGGCCAGGCCTCGGCCCGGTGCGAGCGCCAGCCCGGCCAGGGGCAGGATGCTGAGAGTCAGGACCTGGGCGAGAACGGAGAAGGCAAAGCCGGTTGCGAGGCACGTCGTTCCCCGGTTGTCGCCGGAGGCGTTGCCCAGCCCGCCCGATTCGCAGATGCACTCAAGTTGCCCCGCCCGGGGCATAGCGGCCAGAGTGATCATTTCCGGACGTCGTCGTCGGACAGGACGCGCACTGCGGCACCCTGCACATCGTCATATTGACCGCTCTTCAGCGACCACATGAAAGCCGCAAGCCCGGACAGGCCGAGCAGGAGGGCCATGGGGACGAGATAGATCAGAACTTCCATTGATCAGGCTCCTTGTGCCGCCGGAACGACGCGCGATGGGATTGGTTTGGCCTGCGGCATTGCCGGCGTGCGCCCGCGCGCGCGAAGGGCGTTGAGGGTCACGATGGTCGAGGAGCCCGACATGGCGAGGGCCGCAACCAGGGGCGTGACGTAGCCGAGGAAGGCGAGGGGCACCGCAATCAGGTTGTAGACGAGCGCGATGCTCAGGTTTTGGCGCATGAGCCTGTGCGCCCTGCGGGAAATCTCGATCGTGTCCTGCACGGGCTTCAATCGATCCCCGAGGAAGACCGCATCGGCATGAGCCTGGGTGAGGTCGGCTGCGCTGATCGGCGACAGGGACACGTGGGCTGCAGCCAGGGCTGGCGCATCGTTGAGGCCATCACCGACCATCAGCACCCTGCGGCCTTCGGCTTTGAGGGCATCAAGCGCTTCGATCTTGTCAGCAGGCTTGCAGCCGCCGCGCCAGGAGGCGATGTCAAGCGCCCGAGCGATAGGCGCTACGGCCTCCGGCCGATCCCCCGAAAGGATGCGGCAGTCGAAGCCCCGCTCGCGCAGGTCCGCGACGACGGCGACGGCATCCGGCCTCAGAGCTTGCCGCACGAGCAGAGCAGCCTGCTTGTCGGCCCAGGAAAAGGCGATGACGGATGCGTTCGGAGCGTCTGAGGTCGCCTTCTGGGCGAGGAACACAGCGTCGCAGAAGGTAGGACTGCCGAGACGCATCTCGCGGCCATCGACAATTGCCCGAACACCCCGACCGGGCTCCTCGATGACGTCGTCATAGGGACGCCGGTCCTGACCGATCTGCGCCACGGCAGCCGCGAGTGGGTGGTGGCTCGACAACGCCAAACGGCTCGCCGCCTCCAACAGGGCAGGCTCGATATCGCGGGCGTTGATGACGCTCATGGTCGGCAGCGTCAGGGTTCCGGTCTTGTCGAAGACGATCGTGTCCACCTTCGCCAGCCGCTCGAACACATCGCCTGTATTGAGAAACACGCCGGCGCGGAATAGGGCGCCGGAAGCGACCACCTGGACAACCGGAACGGCCAGCGCCAGCGCGCACGGGCAGGTGATGATCAGCACCGCGATGGCCGTGATCAAAGCGTCATGAACGGACGAGCCGTTCGCGATCCAGGTTAGAGCCGTGACTGCTGCTGCCGTATGCACGACCGGCGCATAGACCTTCGCCACCCGGTCGGCCAAACGCACGTAGCGCGATTTGGCTGCTGCGGCGTTCTCCAGCAGGCGCTCGACCTCGTCCAGGAGCGTACCCTTGCCGGCTGCGGTCACGAGGAGGGTCAGAGTACCATTGAAGTTCATGCTCCCCGCATAGACATGGCTGTCGGCTCTGACAGCGCGGTGAGCGGTCTCACCGGTCACGAGACTTTCGTCGAGCTCCGAAGAGCCGGAGATGACGAGCCCATCGACCGCGATGCGCTCGCCGGGGCGAACGAGAACCCGATCGCCGGCTTTCAGGGCAGCGGTGGGGACGAGGACAACCTCACCGTTATCCTCGACCCGATGAGCGACCTCGGCCCGGAACGAGGCCAGGTTGCTCGCCACCGCACGGGTCTTACGTCGCATGGCCTGGTCGAGATAGCGGCCGCAGAGCAGGAAGAAGAGCAGCATGACAACCGAGTCGAAATAGGTGTGCTCGGCTGAATTGATCGTCTCGGCCACCGACACGGTGAGCGCCAGCAGAACGCCGATGACGATCGGCACGTCCATGTTGGTGCGGCGGTTCCGCAAGGCATTCATGGCGCTCTGGAAGAAGGGCTGGCCGGCATAGGCCACAGCCGGCAGCGCAATGAGGGCAGCCAGCCAATGGAAGAAGTCGCGTGTCTCGGGCGTGATGTCGGTGACGTTGCCCGACCAGACGGACACCGCCAGCAGCATGATGTTCATGGAGGCAAAGCCTGCCACTGCGAGGCATTTCAGCAGCCACTGGGCCCGACGAGTCTCCTCTTCCTCCACCAGTCTGGACCGGAAGGGGTGCGCCCGGTAACCGAGCCGCTGCACTTCGTCCACGACCTGCGCCGGGGATAGGGTTCCGTCGCGCCATTCGACGGCAAGGCGATGGTTGGTATAGTTCAGCCGCGCATCCACGATGCCGGGCAGCCGGCACAAGCCGCCTTCGATCTCGTCGATGCAGGCGGCGCAGTCGATCCCCTCAATGGCGAGATCGAGATGAGACGTGCCATCGTCCTGACGTTTTACGAAGATGGACAGATCGAGCGCTTCGGTCATCGCGAATAGATCCTTAGAGCGAGATGCGGCTCTTGGAGCGGAAGACGGTTTCGGTCTCGCGCTTCAAAGCGATGACGAGATCCCACTGGCCCTCCGGCAGAGCGGTGAGACTTTTGAAATGGCCCGAATCCAGCTCGACGAATTCGAGCGGTACGTCCCGGCGTTTGTCGGTGGGGTGGGCTAATCGGATCTCGGGGGTGAGGCCTGAGAGGGCCTGACCCTGAGCGTCACGAGCCGTGATGGTCACACCGGCTGAATCGCCGCGCTGAAGGGAGGTCTCCACCGACCAGTGGCGCGCATCCTGAGCGTGAGCGGCCGCAACATCGTTCTTGAACGACAGGCCGGCCTTGTAGGCGCTCTCCGTCTCGACCCCGCTGAAGCTCGAGATGGCGACGCGCACCATATAGAAGTTCATGGCGAAGATGATGCCGAAAAACGAGACGAAGTAGAGCAGAACCGTACGTCCAGTGATCGGTCGTTCTGCCCGCTCTGAATGGGAGACTGTGGTGGACATGGCGCTTCTCCTCAAGGAGCCTTGAAATGGTCGTTCGTGGCGGCGGTATCCCCGTTGGCCAGATCGGTCAGCACGAACCGCAGTGGTGTCGAATCCTCGACTGTCGAGGTGGTGTCCGTGACGAGCACGCGGGCCTCCAGCGTCTGATCCGGCCCGACTGCGACGACGGAGCGGCCTTGCCCATCGACCTCTCCACCCACGACGTCGATTCCGGCCTCGGGAAGGCCTTCCACGCTGAGGGCATAGCGGCGCTCGTCGAGGTTCTTGTTGGAGACGCGGATCGTGAACCCGTTGCGGATCGAACCGTCGGAGAGGCGCACGAAGAGCGGGTTCCGGTCGTGCATGACGCTCAGGTAAAGGCTCTGGCGCATGGCAAGCGACGCGATCATGACTGAACCGACGACGGCGATGAGACCTGCATAGAAGAGGGTGCGCGGACGCACGATGCGGCGAACTTCAGGACGACCTTCCATGCGGGCTTGGACGTTCATGTCAGTATCGTATGCAATCAGACCTTGCGGGCGACCGATCTTGGTCATCACGCTGTCGCAAGCGTCCATGCACAGGCCGCATTGGATGCAATCGAGCTGCAGGCCCTTGCGGATGTCGACCCCAGTCGGACAGACGGCCACACATTGATCGCAGTCGATGCAATCGCCCGCCGGCAGGCCTTGCAGCTTCAGCGCCTCGTTCTTCTTTACCGAACCACGTGGCTCGCCGCGGTCGTAGCGATAGGTGACGTTCAGCGCGTATTCGTCGGTCAACGCCGCCTGAATGCGCGGCCAAGGGCACATATAGGTGCAGACCTGCTCGCGCATGAAGCCGGCGAGCGTATAGGTCGTGAAGGTCAGGATGCCGATCCAGAGATAGGCGATATACGAGGCCTGGAAGGTAGCCAACGCGTAAACCAAGCTCGGCGCATCGGCGAAATAGAGCACCCAGGCGCCGCCCGTCCACCAGGCGATCATGAGCCAGATCAAGTGCTTCAGCGCTTTCCGGCTGAAGACGGAGAGGGTGATCTTTTCCTTATCGTGGCGCATCCGCTCACGCCGGTCGCCCTCGACCCAGCGCTCGACGGCGTAGAATAGATCGGTCCAGACCGTCTGCGGGCAGAGATAGCCGCACCAGATCCGACCAGCGACCGCATTCATGAGAAAGAGCGCCAGAGCCGCCAAAACGAGGAGGCCGGTGATATAATAAACTTCCTGCGGCCAAATCTCGATGAAGAAGAAATAGAACCGGCTGTTCGCGAGGTCGACCAGGATGGCCTGATCCGGCGCGTTGGGGCCACGGTCCCAGCGAATGAAAGGCAGGAAATAATAGATGCCGAGGGTGACGGAGAGCACGACCCACTTGATCGTGCGGTAGCGGCCTTTCACGGCCTGAGGATAGATCTGCTTGCGCGGAGCGTAGAGCGGCGCGTCGTCGGCCGAGGCTCCAAGCGGATGAGGAAGGGGGGCATCAGCCATCGAATCTGTCGCAATCGTCTCGATCTGAATGACGATGGAATACGATGGGGTCAGCCAAGCCGCCTTGATCCAAATCAAGCAACGGCCGGAGGATGACAGCCGGCCGTTGCTCTGTCAGAGCAAGAGCAGTTTCAGGGCCTCTGATCGCCGCCCAGGGAATGGACGTAGAGGGTCAGGGCCTTGATCGTCGTATCATCGAGACGTCCATGCCAGGTCGGCATGACTCCGCCGCGCCCGTTCATGAGCCCCTCCACGATGGCCGCCTTGTCGGAACCGAAGAGCCAGATCTTGTCCGACAGGTTGGGCGCGCCGAGATCCTGGCTGCCTTGGCCTTTGTCGCCATGGCAGGCCGCGCAATTGTCCGCGTAGACCTTGGCGCCCGCGGCCGGATCAGCCCCCTTGTCCGTCGGCAGGCCCGACAGGGAGCGAACGTAGTCCGCCGCTTGGGAGATCTCCTCCCGCTTGAGCATCCCATCGCGTCCGAACGCTGGCATGGACCCGGAATGGCCCTGATCGCTCGTCGAGCGGGCGCCGTGGCGGATCGTCTGCTCGATCTGGGCGAGCGAGCCGCCCCAGAGCCAGTCGTCGTCGTTCAGGTTCGGATAGCCCTTGGCACCCGCGCCGCCGGCTCCATGGCAGGGGGCGCAGTTGTCGCCGAAGGCAGCCTTGCCCTGAGCCCGCGCGAAGGTGAACATTTCAGGATTCTGCCTGATCTCTTCCAGGGAGCTTCCAGCGAGCTTCGCCGTCATGCCCGAACGCTGCTGCTTGAGAGCGTCGAGGTCAACCACCACCGCATCCCGTGACTGCCAGCCGAGGGCGCCCTTCGTATAGGAGGACACCAGCGGCCAAGCCGGGTAGGCGATGCAATAGGCGATCGCCCAGGCGATGCTGGCATAGAAGGTCCACAGCCACCAGCGCGGCAGCGGATTGTTGAGCTCCTGGATGTCGTCCCAGCTGTGCCCGGTGGTGGCGACGCCCGAAATGGCATCGACCTGTTCATGCTTGTCATGGGCCATGGGATCAATCCTCCTGAAGAGGCATGCGGGAGGCCGCATCGAAGCGGTCTTTCCGCGAGGGAGCGAGGGCATAGATCTGCACCGCCAGGAAAACGGCGACGAAGTACAGGAGCCCCCAGGTCTGGGCAAATTCGGCGAAAAATTTGTATGCGGCTGGCATGATCTTGGTCCTCAGCGCACGTTGGCCTTGTTGTCGTAGAGCTTGAAGTCGACCTGCGTGCCCAGCATCTGCAGATAGGCGATCAGGGCATCGGCTTCCGTGACCTTCAGCGGATTGCCGTCGAAGGTGCGCGACTGGGCTTTCGGATAGCGTTTGGCCAGATCGACGGCATTCGGATCGTCGGCGTTGGCCTGGACGCGGATGTCGCTTTCTGCGTTCTTCAGCATTTCATCGCTGTAGGGCACGCCGAGCGTCGCCTGCACCTTCAGCTCCTGAGCGATGGAAGCCGTATCGAGCTCGGTCTTCTCGAGCCAGGGATAGCTCGGCATGATCGATCCGGGCACTACGGCGCGGGGATCCTTCAGGTGATCCTTGTGCCAGTCGTCGGAATACTTGTTGCCGAGGCGGGCGAGATCCGGGCCCGTGCGCTTGGAGCCCCACTGAAAAGGACGGTCGTACATGCTTTCGGCCGCCAGCGAGTAATGCCCATAACGCTCCACCTCGTCGCGCAGCGGACGAACCATCTGGCTATGGCAGTTGTAGCAGCCTTCGCGGACGTAGATGTTGCGCCCGGCGAGTTCGAGAGGGGTGTAGGGCCTGACGCCCTCCACCTTCTCGATGGTGCTCTTCAAGTAGAAGAGAGGCACGATCTCCACGAGGCCGCCGATGGAGATGACGATCAGCACGCCGAGGATGAGGATGATCGAGTTTGTCTCGAAGATCTTGTGGCGGGACCAGAATGACATGGTCGTTTCCTTTATTCCGCGGCGATGAGCACGGGCTGCATGGCTTGAGGAGCTTCCTCGACCGTCTCTCCGACGGAGATCGTCTTCCAGACGTTCCAGGCCATGATCAGGCTGCCGGCCACGAAGAACGCACCGCCGAGCGCGCGGATGACATAGAAGGGGTTCATCGCTTCCACGGTCTCGATGAAGGAGTATTCGAGGAAGCCGAGGCTGGTGTAGGCGCGCCACATGAGGCCCTGGAGTATGCCCGCGACCCACATGGAGGAGATGTACAGGACGATCCCGAGGGTGGAGATCCAGAAGTGCCAGGAGACGGCCTTCATGGAGTACAATTCCTTCTTGTTCCACAGCCACGGAACGAGGCAGTAGATCGCGCCGAAGGAGATGTAGGCGACCCAGCCCAGTGCGCCGGCATGGACGTGGCCGATGGTCCAGTCGGTGTAGTGCGACAAGGAATTCACGGCCTTCACGGACATGAGCGGGCCCTCGAACGTCGCCATGCCGTAGAAGGCGACCGACACGACCATGAGACGCAGGATTGGATCGGTGCGCAGCTTGTCCCAGGCCCCCGAAAGGGTCATGAGACCGTTGATCATGCCGCCCCAGGAGGGCATCCACAGCATGACCGAGAACACCATGCCGAGCGTTTGCGCCCAGTCGGGCAGAGCCGTGTAGTGCAGGTGGTGTGGGCCTGCCCAGATGTACATGAAGATCAGCGACCAGAAGTGGATGATCGACAAGCGGTAGGAATAGACCGGCCGCTCGGCCCTCTTAGGGATGAAGTAATACATGATGGCGAGAAAGCCCGCGGTAAGGAAGAAGCCGACCGCGTTATGGCCATACCACCACTGCACCAGGGCATCCTGCACGCCAGACCACACGATGTAGCTCTTGGGCGAGAAGAGCGAGACGGGAATCGATGCGTTGTTGCCGAGATGCAGGACCGCGATGGTCAGGATAAAGGCGAGGTAGAACCAGTTCGCCACATAGATATGGGGCTCCTTGCGGCGCATGACGGTGCCGAGAAAGACCAGGAAGTAGGTGACCCAGACGATGGTCAGGAAGAGGTCCGCATACCACTCGGGTTCGGCATATTCCTTGCCCTGCGTGATGCCGAGGAGATAGCCCGTGCCGGCGATCACGATGAAGAAGTTGTAGCCCAGCACCACGAACCACGGCGCGATGTCGCCGACCATCCTGGTGCGGCAGGTGCGTTGCACCACATAAAATGAGCTGGCGATGAGCACATTGCCGCCAAAGGCGAAGATCACCGCGGAGGTGTGCAGCGGCCGCATCCGGCCAAAGGATAGCCATGCGGTATCGAAGTTGAGTGCCGGAAAGGCAAGCTGGAGAGCGATCAGCAGGCCGATGGTGAAGCCGGCGATGCCCCAGACCACAGAGGCAATCGTGGCGAACTTCACCGGGCCCATGTTGTAGTTCGGCTTTCCGCCGATGGTCAGCGGGGGCAGGTCGGCTGGGCGTTCGTAGTACCGGTTCACGATGGCGAACACGGCAGCGACGCTGGCAGCGGCGAAGAGATAGGCATGAAAGGCGTATTCGGGCGTATAGGCCTTCGCCGCGATGATGATGCTGAGGAGAGCCAGTGCGGCGAAGGCAAGGGCTGAGCCCATTTCGCCGAAGGTCATTCCTTTTGAGGGTGCTACCGCTTGAGCCATAGGCTTCAACCTTTTGAGAACATCGGCGAGCCCGTGAGCTTCGCCGTCAGCAGACTCGTTTAAGAGGAGGGATGGGAAGGGGCATTGATGCAGATCAAACGGCCCCGGCCTGTCTGTCGCCTCACAAGGCACGGAAGTGGCGCTCGGCGCATGCGTTAAGGGTATAGGCGATGCCAACGGCCCATGTGCCGAAGCCGATCAGGGCCATAGCGTCCGTCCTGAAACGAGGCGCGGTGGGATAACTCGTGTAGCGTGGAACACGCTGGTCGTAGCGGGCGATGAGTTCCGGGAGCCTGCCCAGGCCTTGCATGGAAGTTCCGCGACCGGCGTTGACTTGAATCATAGGGCTGGCAGGTCTCTGGAATGAGATACCAAAAGAAGTGTCAACACCCTTCCATCAGGGCCAGGCGGCGTAGGAGTTTGTGTTGCCGACTCTCTGTGCCTTGGCACGACGGCGATAGCTGCCCGGCGGGACGCCTACATGCTTCTTGAAGAACCGATTGAAATAAGCCGGATCCTTGAAGCCGAGACTGAAAGCAATCTGTTCAATGGGCACGTCCATCTGCTGAAGACGCATGCAGGCATCCTGCACCATCCGGTCGAAGACGAGGGAGCGGGGAGGCCGGCCGGCATTGCGGACGCAGACGGCGTGAAGGCGATCTTCCGTAACGCCAAGAGCATCGGCATAGCGCTTGATGCTCCAGTGTTCACGGTACCGAAGCTCGACCAGCTGCCGGAACTGCTGAAGCACGTGATGGCCTGTGCCCCGGAGACCCGCTTCGGCGGATGCATCCGCCTGGGCCATGCGCCAGAGATGCAGGCAGATAAGCGTCACATGGGCCCCGATGATCGCCATGGAACCGCGGTCCGGGGCCCGCACCTCATGGGCGAGGGCCTGGAAGGAATGGCCGATTTCCTCGGCGCGACCCTGCAGGCGCTGGGCTGGAACAAGGGTGGTCCGGCTCGTGGTCGAGCGAAGCAGGGATCCTTCGGGGGTGCCGCTGACCGTTCGGTTCAGGAAATCGTCGTTCACCGACAGCATGTATCCCCTGGCCCCCGCATCAACCCGAACAGTCCATGCGCCGTGGCTTGGAAGCCAGAGGAGGGAGGGCGAGGGCAGCTCCGTGAGCTTCTCGCCCAGGAGGGTGCCTCCACGGGACAGGATGAGGAAGGCATGCGCGCGTTGCTCCTCCTGGCTTCGCGACAGGACCCATTCCCGCTCCGATAGGGAGGGAACGATCGGCTCGGCGTGAAGGGCGGCCGTCGGAGCAGACCACAGCATCTCCGGGCGGATAGAGGGCGGTTGGGCAGAAGCAGATTGGGGCTCGCGGCCTTTGGGCATGCCTGTCGAGTACAATCTTTCGCCAGATCTGTCCAATTTCCAGGATCGATGGCGGGCGTAAGCTTCGGCAATGAAGGGCCGGATCCAAACGAGAGCCCGATCACACTGCCTTGGAGGAAATCATGACCGTTCGTTTGACGCGGCGCCATGCCGCCGCCCTGCTGGCTGCCGCAGGCTGCCTTGTCGCCGGGGCCGCTGCCCAGGCCCAGAACTCGATCAAAATCGGATACGCGATCTCGAAGACCGGCCCGAATACGGGCGGGGCCAGCATCACGACGCTGCCGAACTACCAGCTCTGGGTGAAAGAGGTGAATGCGGCTGGTGGGATCATGCTGTCGGGCAAGCGGGTTCCAATCGAGATCGTCGAGTACGACGACCGCAGCAACTCGGAAGAGGCCGTGAAGGCGGTCGAGCGTCTCGCCACTCAGGACAAGGTCGACTTCATCCTGCCGCCCTGGAGCACCGGGCTCAACCTGGCGGTCGCCCCCATCATGAACCGCCTCGGGTATCCGCATCTCGCCGTCACGACCAATACCGACCGGGCGCCGGAGCTGGCCAAGCGGTGGCCGAACGCCTCGTTCTGGCTGGGGCTGCCGTCCGACATCTCCACCTCCTTCGTCGACCTGCTGACCAGGATGAAGGGCGAGGGCAAGATCGGCGCGAACGTGGCGATGATCAGCGTCTCCGACCAGTTCGGCATCGAACTGTCGACGGCGGCCCGCAACGCCCTCAAGAAGGGCGGCTTCAACCTCGTCTACGACAAGTCCTATCCCGCCGGCACCCAGGACGTGCAGCCGCTCCTAAAGGACGCGATGGCGGCCAATCCCGACACCTTCATCGCCTTCAGCTATCCGCCGGACACGCTCGGTGTGACGGACACCGCGAAGGTGCTCGGCTTCAACCCGAAGGTGTTCTTCGTCGGGGTCGGCACGGCGTTCCCGGTCTACAAGCAGCGCTTCGGCGCGAATGCCGACGGGGTTATGGGCATTGGCGGCTGGAACGCGGATTCACCGGCCCTCAAGGACTACTTCAAGCGCCATACCGACGCGGTCGGGCGGGAGCCGGACCGTTGGGCGAGTCCGATCACCTATGCCAGCCTGCAGGCCCTGCAGCAGGCCATCGAGCGCGTCGGCAAGATCGACCGCGCCGCCGTGATCAAGGAACTCCAGACCGGTACGTTCGACACCGTCATCGGCAAGGTGAAGCTCGAAGGCGGCCTGCTCAAGGACGTCTGGAGTGTCGGCCAGTGGCAGAACGGCGAGTTCTACGGCGTCGCGCCTGTGTCGAAGGAAGGGGCTCGCCCGGTCGTTGCTCCGAAGCCTGCCTGGAAGCAGTAACCGGCACCTCTGGAATCGTCATGCTGATCGTCGACATCATCCTCGGCGGGCTGATCCTTGGCGGCATGTATGCCCTTGTCGCCATGGGTCTCACGCTTCAATACGGCGTCGCGCGGATCATGAACCTCGCCTATGGCGAGGTTCTCATCGCCGCCGCCTTCGCGTCCTATGTGCTGTTCACGACCTTCGCGGTCAGTCCGCTCGTCGGGATGCTCCTGGTGCTGCCCGCGGGCTTCGCTGCCAGCTGGCTCATCTATCAGGGGCTGCTGATGCCTCTGGTTCGGCGCGCCAAGACGCGGGATGCCCTCGAGGTCGACTCCATCCTGGCGACGTTCGGCCTGCTCTTCGTCGTGCAGGGCATCGCCTTCGTGTTGTTCGGCGGGCAGTACTACAGCTATTCCTACCTTTCCGTCCCGATCACGATCGCCGGATCGACGATTGCCGTGAACCGGCTGATCGCCTTCGGTTTCGCGGTCGCCCTGAGCCTCATTCTCTACACGGTGCTGATGCGCACGCGGACGGGAACCGCGATCCGGGCCGTCGCCGTCGATCCCACGGCCGCGAGCCTCGTCGCCATCGATGTCCGCAGGATCGCCGGCCTCGCCTTCGCCCTCGGGGGCGCCATGTGCGCGGCCGGGGGCGTGCTGGTCAGCATGTTCCTGACCTTCAATGCGGCGATGGGCGTCGTCTTCACCATGAAGGCCCTGATCGTCGTCATCATGGGCGGGGTCGGCAATCTGCTCGGCGCTCTTGTCGCGGGCCTGCTGCTCGGCCTCGTCGAGACCGTCGTGGCGCGGCTCGTCGATCCCGGGCTGACGCTTGCCGCCACGTTCATCCTGTTCCTGACGGTGCTGCTCGTCTGGCCGACGGGCCTTTTCGGAAAGGCAGGCCGATGAAATCGAACACGATGCCCGTTCTCGTCGTTGCGGGCGCCCTGCTTGCGCTCGGCCTCGTGCCGTTCCTGGGCTCCAGCTATCATCTGGCCGTCGCCATCGGCATCCTGAGCCAGCTCGTGCTCGCGACCGCCTGGGCGCTCTTCTCCGGCACCACCCGCTATGTGTCGCTGGCGACCGTCGCCTTCTTCGGCATCGGCGCCTACACGGTCGCCGTGCTGGGCGAGGTGCTGCCCTGGGCGCTTGTCCTCGCCACCGCGACTGCCATCGGCACCGCGGTTGCCGTCCTGGTCGGCCTGTCGACCCTGCGGCTGTCGGGCGTCTACTTCGTCATCTTCAGCTTCGGCCTTGCCGAGCTCATCCGCCAGCTCGTCACCTGGTTCGAGGTGAATGTCAGCCAGTCCATGGGGCGCTACGTCTTCATCGATATCACGCAGGAATCGATCTTCTGGCACCTCTTTGCGCTGGCGGCACTCGTCTTCCTGGTCGGGTGGCTCATCCAGCGCTCGCGACTGGGCCTCGCCCTGCGCGTGATCGGCGACGACGAGACGGTCGCCCGTCATTGCGGCATCGACACGACCCGCGCCAAGTTCCTGCTCTTCGCGATCAGTGCTGCCTTCATGACCCTGACGGGCGCCATCATGGCGCCGCGCTGGACCTATCTCGATCCGACCATCGCGTTCAATCCGGTGGTTTCGTTCCAGGTCCTCATCATGGCCCTTCTGGGCGGAGCCCATCGCCTCTGGGGGCCGCTGCTCGGGGTGATCCCGTTGACGATTCTGTTCGAAGTACTCGGGGCGAACTTCCCGAACTATTTCAGCATTCTCCTCGGTCTCGTGTTCATGCTGATCGTCTATGGCGTGCCCAACGGGGTCGCCGGACTGATTGAGGGCACGAGGCTGAAGCCGCTCCTGCTCCAGACCAGGAGGCCCGCATGACCGAGCCTCTTCTCCAGGTGGAAGGCCTGACGCGCCGGTTCGGCGGCCTCGTGGCCGTGAACGGGTTGAGCATGAAGGTCGGGCCTTCCGAGATCGTCGGGCTGATCGGGCCGAACGGCTCCGGCAAGACGACGGCCCTCAATCTCCTGTCCGGCGCCCTGAAGCCGGACGCCGGGGCGATCCGGCTCGCCGGCAGGGCGATCGCCGGACTGCCGGCCTACAAGATCACCCGCCTGGGCCTCGCCCGCACATTCCAGCTCGTGCGCGTGCTCCCCTCGCTCGATTGCGTGGAGAACGTGAAGGCGGGATTGGCCTTCCGCGAAACCCCCGTCTGGGGCAAGGCCGCGACGGAGGAGGCGGTCCGGCTGCTGCGCCGGGTCGGTTTGGGCGGCAAGGTGGATCACGCCGCGTCTCAGCTGACCTATATCGATCAGAAGCGTCTCGAGCTGGCGCGGGCGCTTGCTCTCGCGCCGAAGCTGCTCCTGCTCGACGAATGGCTCGCCGGCCTCAACCCCTCGGAGCTGCAGGACGGCATCGCGCTGATCCATTCGCTGCGGGAGGAGGGGCTCGCGATCATCCTGGTGGAGCATGTCATGGACGCCATCCGCTCCCTGTGCGACCGATGCGTGGTGATGAACGCCGGAACCATGATCGCATCCGGTCCGCCGGCAGCCGTCCTGGTCGATCCCGAGGTCGTCCGGGCCTATCTGGGAGATCCCGATGCTTGAGGTCACGAATCTAACCGTCACCTACGGGCTTCATCGGGCCCTCGAGCAGGTCGACCTCCGCGTCGGCCGATCCGAGATCGTCGTCATCCTGGGAGCGAACGGAGCCGGCAAGTCTTCGCTCCTGAAGGCCATCGCCGGGATCGTGCCGTCGCTTCCGGGCAGGCGAATCACCCTGTCGGGTCAGGATCTCTCGTCCCTGCCGCCTTACCGCATCGTCGAGGCCGGGCTGGCGCTGGTGCCCGAAGGGCGCGGGATCTTCGGCGATCTCACGGTGCGGGAGAACCTGCGCCTCGGGGCCTATCCCGAGCGATCCCGAGCGAGCGAGAAGGCTATCCTCGAGCGCGTCCTCACCCTGTTTCCCCGCCTTGCCGAGCGTCTCGGTCAGACGGCGCGAACCATGAGCGGCGGTGAGCAGCAGATGGTGGCGATCGGTCGCGCGCTGATGTCGAAGCCGGACGTCCTGCTCCTCGACGAACCGTCGCTCGGCCTGTCGCCGCTCGTGTGCAAGGAACTGTTCGGCGCGCTCGGTCGCATTCGAGAGAGCGGCGTCAGCGTCCTGCTGGTCGAGCAGAACGCGCGCCAGAGCCTCGCCATCGCGGACCGGGGCTACCTCATCGAGACGGGCCGGATCGTCGGCGAAGGCCGCGCGGCGGATCTGCGTGACGACCCGGCGGTCCGCCGCGCCTATCTCGGCGGAGCGTCGAACGACGGCGGAGCCGGCGCGAGCCCTGTCACACCTTCATTCTTCCCATTGAGCTGAACGCGGAGCAGCAGACATGATGGACATCAATCTTCTCATCGATGGTCGCGAGATGGCGGCTTCCACGGGTGCCACTTTCGAGCGGCGGGATCCGATCTCCGGCGACGTGGCAAGCCGGGCCGCGGCCGCGAGCGTCGCCGATGCGCAGGCCGCCGCCGACGCAGCGGCTGCGGCGTTCCCGGCCTGGTCGAAGCTTGGGCCGAACGCCCGGCGGGCGATCCTCCTGAAGGCGGCCGATCTGCTCGAAGCCAGGGCTGCGGAATTCGTGAGCCTGATGGCCACGGAGATCGGCGCGACCGCCGGCTGGGCGGGTTTCAACGTGAAGCTCGCGGCCGGCATCCTCCGCGAAGCGGCTTCGCTGACGACCCAAATCACAGGCGAGATCATTCCCTCCGACAAGCCGGGCTGCGTGTCCATGGCGGTGCGCCAGCCGGCCGGCGTCGTTCTCGGCATCGCGCCGTGGAATGCCCCGGTCATTCTCGGCGTCCGGGCCATCGCGACACCGCTCGCCTGCGGCAACACGGTGGTGCTGAAGGCCTCCGAGATCTGTCCCGGAACCCATCACCTGATCGGGGCGGTCTTGCGGGAGGCCGGCCTGCCGGCAGGCGCGATCAACGTGATCACCAACGCGCCCGAGAATGCACCGGAGATCATCGAGGCCCTGATCGCCCACCCGGCGGTGCGCCGGATCAACTTCACCGGTTCGACCCGGGTCGGCCGCATCATCGCGGAAACGGCGGCGCGCTTCCTGAAGCCCGTGCTTCTGGAACTCGGAGGCAAGGCCTCGCTGGTCGTTCTCGACGACGCCGATCTCGATGCGGCGGTCGCGGCGTCGGCCTTCGGGGCGTTCATGAACCAGGGCCAAATCTGCATGTCGACCGAGCGCATCGTCGTCGACACTGCCGTGGCGGACGACTTCGTCGCCAAGCTCGCCACGAAGGCGGAATCGCTCCAGGCCGGCAATCCGCGCCACGGCAACTTCGCCCTCGGCTCGCTCGTGGGCGTGGAGGCGGCACAACGGATCAGCGGTTTGGTGGACGATGCCGTCTCCAAGGGCGCCAAGCTCCTCGCGGGCGGCCGGGTCGACGGCACGGTCATGTCGGCGACGGTGCTCGACCATGTCACCCCGGCGATGCGCCTCTACGGCGAGGAATCCTTCGGTCCGGTCGTCTGCGTCATCCGGGCGACAGGCGTCGAGGAGGCGATCCGGATCGCCAACGATACGGAATATGGCCTGTCGGCCGCTGTCTTCGGGCGCGACGTCACGCGGGCGCTGGACGTGGCGCACAGGATCGATTCCGGCATCTGCCACATCAACGGCGCCACGGTGCACGACGAGGCCCAGATGCCGTTCGGCGGCGTGAAGGCGAGCGGGTACGGCCGGTTCGGCGGCAAGGCCGGGATCAACGAATTCACGGAACTGCGCTGGATCACCATCGAGACGGGCCCGCAGCATTTTCCGATCTGAGGGACCGCCGGCATTACCTCTCCCCGGTGGGGAGAGGTCGAGCGCAGCGAGGGTGAGGGGAGAGCGCTCCCCGGAGAAGGCTGTAAACCCTCACCCGGACCTCTGGTCCGACCTCTCCCTAAGGGAGAGGTGAGCCAGCGTCTCATCCAACTATCGCTCATATCCTGACCCTTCCCAAAACGGAGCTCAGGCAGGCGAATTTTCCGGCCGCCCGCTCGTTTGCCCGCCCGCATGCGCTATCTGGCGCTCATGTCCCGATGCTACGGAGAGAATCCGTGAAGCCTGTCGTCATTGCCGTTGCGATCACCGGATCGGTCCCGCGCAAGAAGGACAATCCGGCGGTGCCGATCACCCCGGCCGAGCAGATCGAGTCGACCCAGCAGGCCTACGAGGCCGGCGCTACCCTCGTGCACATCCACGTGCGCAACGACGACGAGACGCCCTCGTCGGATCCGGAACGCTTCGCGGCCGTTCAGGCAGGGGTCGCCCGGCATTGCCCCGGCATGATCATCCAGTTCTCGACCGGCGGCCGGGGGCGGGATCCGGGCCAGCGCAGTTCGGCCCTCGGACTTCGTCCCGACATGGCCTCGCTCTCGACCGGCTCCGTGAATTTTCCCACCATCGTCTACGAGAACCACACGGTTCTGGTCGAGGAGATGGCGGGCAAGATGAAGGAGTTCGGCATCCGCGCGGAGATCGAAATCTTCGATCTCTCGCATCTGCATGGCGCAAGGCGCCTGGCCGACAAGGGATTGCTCGACGAGCAGCCGCATATCCAGTTCGTGATGGGCGTGCAGAATGCGCTGCCGGCCGAGGAGCGGCTGCTGGACATCCTCCTCAAGGAAGCCAAGCACCTCTTCCCGAACTGCACCTGGACGGCTGCCGGAATCGGACGGCACCAAGCGAAGGTGATGGATTGGGCGCTTACCCGTGGAGCGGACGCGGTGCGGACTGGGCTCGAGGACAACATCCGCATCACCAGGGAACGGCTCGCCTCCAGCAATGCGGAACTTGTGGAGCACGCGGTACTGGCCATCGAGCGGCACGGACATCGCATCGCGACGCCCGAGGAGGCGCGGGCCCTGCTGGGATGCCGGCCTGCGACAGCCTCTTAGAGCATATAGCGCAGTGACTCGCTCGCCGCGCTCAAGGCGGGCAGGAATCGCTCCCGCATCTCGTCGGCCGAGACGCGCCCCGCCTGGGCGCTGAGGTTGAGCGCGATCGTCACCTGTCCGTCCTTCTGGATCACCGGCACGGCAATGGAGCGCAGGCCGAACTCAAGCTCCTCGTTCACGAGGGCGTAGCCATGGGCACGCGTGGCTTCGAGAATAGCGCGGAACTCGGCCTTGTCGGTGACGGTCTTCGGCGTTCGCGCCTCCAGGCGCACGCGCTGGAGATAGGCATCGATCGCGGCGTCGGGCTGATAGGCCAGGATTGCCCGTCCCAGCGAGGTGCAATAGGCAGGGAGGCGGCTTCCGACGCCTAACCCGATGGACATGATGCGGCGCGTGGCGGAGCGGGCGATGTAGACGATGTCGTCGCCGTCCAGAATCGCGGCCGAACTCGACTCGCCAGTCGCCTCGGAGATCTGTTCGAGAAATGGCTGCACCCGCGTGGAGAGCGAGGCCGACGATAGATAGGCGTAGCCGAGCCGCAGGATTCGCGGGCTCAAAGAGAAGTACCGTCCGTCGAAATCCGCGTAGTTCAGCTTGGTCAGTGTGAGCAGGTAGCGGCGCGCCGCCGCGCGGGTGATGCCAGTGAGCTTGGCCACGTCGGACAGGGTCAGGCGCGGACGGCTGGCGTCGAACGCCTCGATCACGAGGAGGCCTTTCTCGAGACTCGCCACGAAGTCCCGGTCGCTGCCCTGATCCTCGATGTCTCCACCCTGCATCCTGGTCTCCGAAAGGGTATGCTGAACTTTGGTAGCCTTGACACCACCTCAGCAAATCGTACTACATGTGCGATATGGCTTTCAATGTTCGCGATGCGCACAAAAGGCTAGACGATAGGATAAGAAAACCACGATCCGCCACGTGAGATCGAGGCAGCTCAGAGGGAGGAACGGGATGAAGGTTTCTAAAAGAATTCTCGGAGCTGCCATCGGCGCTCTGCTGATGGGATCGGTCCCGGCCATGGCCGACACGATCAAGATCGGCATCATCGGGCCGTTTTCCGGACCCTTTGCGCTGCAGGGCAAGAACTTCCAGGCCGGCGTCGAGGCCTACATGGCGCTCAACGGCAAGTCCGTGAAAGGCCACGACATCGAGGTCATCTACCGCGACCTCCCGGCTGCCAACCCGGCGCAGTCCCGCGCCCTGGCGCAGGAGCTGGTGGTGAAGGAAAAGGTGCAATATCTCGGCGGCGTGTACTTCACGCCGGACGCCATGGCGATCACACCCCTGCTGAAGCAGGCGAACACGCCGCTCGTGATCTTCAACGCCGCGACCTCCGCCATCATGACCCAGTCGCCCCTGGTGGTGCGCACCTCCTTTACGACCGCGCAGACCACCTCGCCGCTGGGCAAGATCGCCACCGAGCGCGGGGTCAAGAAGGTGATCTCGGCGGTGAGCGATTACGGCCCTGGCGTCGATGCGGAAGCGGCGTTCAAGAAGGCCTTCGAGGCTGCCGGCGGACAGGTGGTGGAAGCGATCCGGATGCCTCTCAACACCACCGATTTCAGCCCGATCATGCAGCGCGTACGCGATTCCGGCGCCGAGGCGGTCTTCGCCTTCCTGCCCTCGGGCCCGACGACGCTCGGCTTCGTGAAAGCCTACAACGAGACAGGCCTGAAGCAGGCGGGGATCAAGTTCTTCGCGCCGGGCGACCTGACGCAGGAATCGGACCTGCCGGCCCTGGGCGACGGCGCTGTGGGCCTGCTCACCACGTTCCATTACGCGGTCTCGCACGACAGTCCCGAGAACAAGAAATTTGTCGAGGCGGCCACCAAGGCCATCGGCGGAGCCGATCAGCTCTCCTTCCCGTCGGTCGGCGCCTATGACGGAATGCACGTGATCTACAAGATGATCGAGGCGACGGACGGCAAGCAGGATGCCCAGAAGGCCGTGGACGCCGTGAAGGGCCTGTCGTGGACGAGCCCGCGCGGTCCCGTGAGCATCGACGCCGAGACCCGTCACATCACCGAGAACATCTATCTCCGCGAAGTGGTGAAAGGCCCGGACGGCAAGACCCTCAACAAGGAAATCCAGACCTTCCCGAACCAGAAGGATCCGGGCCTCGCCACCCAATAGGCGAGAAAGACCAACAATCCTGAAGACGCAGTCTCTCCAGGCCGCGTCTTCCCGTCAACCGATCAGCCACGGGTCCGGGATCCCCCATGCAGACCGTCCTCAGCATCGCGATCGACGCCTTTGCTTACGGCATGGCTCTGTTCATCATCTGCATCGGCCTGTCGCTCACGATGGGCCTGATGCGGGTGGTGAACCTGGCGCATGGCGCCTTCGCGATGATCGCCGGCTACATCGCCTCCTATGCGGCACGCGATCTCGGGCTGGGATATGCGATGGCCATCTTCCTGGCGATTATCGGCACGGTCATCATTTCGATTCCCTTGGAGCGCCTGCTCTTTCGCCGGATCTACGGCAGGCCGGAGCTGACCCAGGTGCTGATGACCATCGGCATCACCTTCTGCGTCATCGGCATCACCAACTACTTCTTCGGCCCGACCCTGAAGACCATCCCGCTGCCCGGCAGCCTGAGCCAGCCGGTGGATGTCGGATTCAAGACGATTGCCGCACACCGGCTCTTCGTCATGGCCTGCGGCGTCATCGTGGCGGGCGGGCTCTGGTACCTGATCGAGAGAACCGATTTCGGCATCAAGCTGAGGGCGACCGTCGACAACGCCGCTATGGCCGATGCGCTCGGGGTGCGAACGCAGGTCGTCTATGCGGTCAGCTTCGCCATCGCCATCGGGCTCGCCGCCCTGGGTGGCGTCGTCGGAGCCGAGTTCCTGCCCATCGAGCCCTATTATGCGCTGCGCTACATGGTGACCTTCCTGGTCGTCGTCTCGGTCGGTGGTGCGGGCTCGATTCCAGGTGCAGTCGTAGCCTGTCTTCTGCTCGGCGCGGTCGATACGACTGGACGCTACCTGATGCCCGAATTCGGCAACTTCTTCTTCTATGCCGCCGTGATCGCCATCGTGTGCGTGTTCCCGCGCGGCTTCTTCGGAAGGGCCCAGTAACGTGCAGGTCATCGCTCATACGGAGAGAGTTGCCGCCCCGTCGTCCGCCGGAAACCGATGGCTGCGGGACGCGATCGGCGTGAGCCTCATCGTCGCCGCAGGCCTTGCGGGATATTGGCTGTTTCCGGACAACTTGGCGCTCCTGACCCGCGTGATCGCGGTGGCGCTTCTCGTTCTCTCGATCGACCTCATCACCGGGTATTGCGGTGTAGCGACGCTGGGGCAGGCGGCGCTCTTCGGCGCCGGCGCCTATGCGGCCGGCATCGCGTGCGTGAGCGGCGTCACCGAGCCGCTGACGCTCATCACCATCGGAGCCGTCGCCGGATCTGCGGCGGGGCTCCTCATGGGCACGATCATGCTGCGCGCTCATGGCCTCGCCCAGCTCGTGCTCTCCATCGCCATCGTCCAGCTCTTCCACGAAGCCGCCAACAAGGCGTCGGCCTATACGGGCGGCAGCGACGGGTTGGCCGGCCTGATGGTCAGCCCCCTCTTCGGCGTGTTCGAATTCGACCTCTGGGGACAGACGGCCTATCTTTTCGGGCTTGCTCTCCTGGTCGTCGTGTTCGTCGTCCTGAAGTTCATCGTCTCCTCGCCCTTCGGGATGCTCTGCCGGGGCATCAAGCAGGACCCGATCCGTATCCGCGCCATGGGCTCCTTCGTCTTCCCGGTGCTTCTGAAGATGTTCGTAATCTCCGGCGCGGTGGCCGGCATGGGCGGAGCGCTGGCGGCCATCTCCACCCAGGTGGTCGGCCTCGACAGCGTCAGCTTCGAGCTGTCGGCGAACGCGCTGGTCATGCTGGTGCTCGGCGGACTCGGGACTCTCTACGGCGCCCTCGTCGGAACTGTCATCTTCATGGGCTTCGAGCACATCGTCTCGGCCATCAACCCGTTCCATTGGATGACGATGGTCGGAGCCTTGCTGATCGCCGTCGTGATCGCGGCTCCCGGTGGCCTGAGCGGCGTTCTCGAAAAAGTCTCCGGGTCCGGCAAGCGCGTAAAGACGGGAGGCCGGGCATGAGCGATCTGTTTCGCGTCGAGGGCCTGACCAAGAATTTCGGCGGCCTTGCGGTCAGCCGGAACATCTCGCTGGCCATGCCGGCCGGCGAGCGCCTCGCGCTCATCGGCCCGAACGGCGCCGGCAAGACCACCTTCGTCAATCTCGTGACCGGACAGCTCCAGCCGAGCGCCGGGCGTGTGGTTCTCAACGGAGAGGATGTGACGAGCCTTGGAGCCGTCCGGCGCGTCCGCAAGGGGCTGGTGCGCACGTTCCAGGTGACACGGCTCTTCTCCGAGATGACCCCTGAGGAGCATGTGACGCTCACGGTGCTGCAGCGGGAGGGAAAGGCATCCCGGATTCTCAGCCGCTTCACCGGCAATTCCGAAGTCGCAGGGGAGGTGGAGGGCATTCTCTCCACGTTGGGATTGCTGGACGTGGCACGGCGAAAGGTCGGCGAGATCGCCTATGGCCAGCAGCGCCTGCTGGAGATTGGCATCGCGCTCGCGCTCCGGCCGAAGGTTCTGCTGCTCGACGAACCCGCGGCCGGCGTGCCGTCGAGCGATACGCCGAGGATCGAACAGGCGCTGGAGCGACTGCCGCAGAGCCTCGCCGTGTTGATGATCGAGCACGACATGGATCTCGTCTTCCGGTTCGCCCGGCGGGTGGTCGTGCTGGCGGCCGGCGAGATCATCTTCGAGGGACTGCCCTCCCAAGTCGCCATGAACGAACGGGTCCGTGAGGCCTATCTGGGGAACTATGCCCATGCCCGCAGCGTCGCTTGAAGTCCGCGGATTGAGTGCGGGTTACGGCCCGACAATCGTCCTGGAGGACGTATCGTTCTCTGTGCCCTCCGGCGCGCGCCTGTCCATTCTCGGCCGCAACGGCATGGGCAAGACCACGTTGCTCTCGACGCTCATGGGCATGAACCGGCGCTACGGGGGCGAGATCCTGGTTGGTGGGGCCGATGTGTCGTCCCTGAAGAGCTCGGAGCGCGCCCGCAGGGGCATTGGTCTCGTGCCGCAGACGCGGGACATCTTCCGCTCGCTCACCGTGGAGGAGAACCTGATCGTCGGCGTGAAGGACCGGCCCCGGAGCGTCATCCAAGAGGCCTATGAAATGTTTCCCCGCCTGCACGAGCGGCGGAGCAATCTCGGCTGGCAATTGTCCGGCGGCGAGCAGCAGATGCTGTCGACCGCACGCACCATCCTCGGCCGTCCGGCCGTCCTGCTCCTGGACGAACCGCTTGAGGGCTTGGCGCCCGTGATCTGTGAGGAACTCATGGCGGCCTTCACGCGCCTTGCCTCCAGTGGCGAGATGACGATCCTGCTCGTCGAGCAGCGCCTGGAGAGCGCCCTCGATTTCGCGGAATCGGTCCTGATCCTGGAGCGTGGGCGGATCGCCTGGCAGGGGACGAGCGAGACCCTGCGCGGCGATCAGGGCCTGGTCGAGCACTATATCGGCGTCGGCTCGCTGCATTGAGGTGAGGCATGGCATTCGCGCGCATCAACGGAATCGTTCTGCACCATCAGGTCCTCGGGCAGGCTGATGGGCCGGGTCTGGTCTTCATCAACTCGCTCGGAAGCGACTTTCGCATCTGGCAGGAGATCGTGCCGGCCTTCACGGGCCGATTCCGGGTCGTTCTCTACGATAAGCGGGGACATGGCCTCTCGGATGCGCCGCCCGCGCCTTACTCCATCGACGACCATACGGACGATCTTCTGGCGCTCCTCGATCATCTGAAGATCGACAAGGCGGCTTTCATCGGCCTCTCGGTCGGCGGCATGATCGGGCAGCGCATCGCCGTGCGCGCTCCCAAGCGCGTTCAGGCGCTCGCACTCTGCTGCACCGCGGCGAAAATCGGAACGCCGGAACTCTGGGCCGAGCGGATCACGACAGTTGAGGATGGCGGCATCGAGCCCATTGCGGACAACGTCCTTCAGCGCTGGTTCACGCCGCTGTTTCGTGAAACGCGGCAGGATGACGTCGTGGGCTGGCGCAACATGCTGATTCGCACCCCGGATCATGGCTATGCCGGAACCTGCGCGGCGATCCGCGATGCTGACCTGAGGCCGGATGCTGGTCTGATCAGGGCTCCAACTCTCTGCGTCGCCGGCGATCAGGACGGCTCGACGCCGGCAGACGTGGTCAAGGGCACGGCGGATCTCATTCCCGGCGCACGCTTCGCGCTGATCGACGGGGCAGGGCACATCCCCTGCGTCGAGAAGCCGGACGTTCTGTCGAAACTCATCAGCCAGCATCTCCAGGAGGCCGGACTTGTCTGAAAACGAGCAAAGCGAACGCTTCAAGGCCGGCATGGCGGTGCGCCGTGAGGTGCTCGGCGATGCCCACGTGGATCGGGCGACCGCGCAGATGACCGAGTTCGACGCCGATTTCCAGACCTTCATCACCGAGGGTGCCTGGGGCTCCGTGTGGTCGCGGCCCGGCTTCACCAAGCGCGAGCGCTCCATCGTCACCATCGCGCTCCTGGCCGCCCTCGGCCAGGACGATGAGGTCGCCATGCATGTGCGCGCCACGCGCAACACGGGCGCGACCAAGGAGGACATCAAGGAGGCGCTGCTGCACGTGGCCGTCTATGCCGGCGTGCCGGCGGCGAACCACGCCATCAAGATCGTCAAGAAGACCTTCGCGGACATGGAAGCTGCGGAGCCGGGGCAGGAGAGCGGACCCAGGAGAAGCCAACATGAGTGACAACGGCCAATATTTTCAGCGTGACCGGACCTGGCATCCGCCGGCTTTCACACCCTCCTACAAGACCTCGGTGCTGCGCTCCCCGCAGCAGCCGCTCATCTCGCTCGAGAATACGCTCTCGGAGATGACTGGACCCGTGTTCGGCCATTCCAAGATCGGCCCGTTGGATAACGACCTCATCCGCAACTACGCGAAGACCGGCGAGGCCATTGGGCAGCGCATCGTGGTTTATGGCCGCGTGCTCGACGAGAACGACCGCCCCGTTCCGGGGGCTCTGGTCGAGTTCTGGCAGGCCAATGCGGGCGGGCGCTACCGTCACAAGAAGGAAACCTATCTCGCTGCCATCGACCCGAATTTCGGCGGCTGCGGACGCATGATCACCGATGTGGAAGGGCGCTACTGGTTCCGCACCATCAAGCCCGGTGCTTATCCGTGGCCCAACGGCGTCAACGACTGGCGACCGGCGCATATCCATTTCTCGGTCTTTGGGCATGCCTTCGCCCAGCGGCTGATCACCCAGATGTATTTCGAGGGCGATCCGATGATCTGGCAGGATCCGATCGCCATGACGGTGCCCGATAAGGCGGCCGTTGAGCAGCTCATCGCCGCGCTCGACCGACAGAACACCCTGCCGATGGATTCGCTCGCCTACAAATTCGACATCGTCCTGCGCGGTCGCCGCTCGACCATGTTCGAGAACCGCATGGAGGGGAACTGATGGTCCAGAAGCTCAATTTCCTGAAGGAATCACCCTCACAGACGGCAGGCCCCTACGTCCATATCGGCACGAACCCGAATTGGGTGGAGATCACCGGCGTCTGGAAAGAGGATCTCGGTCTGGTGCTCGTAGGTCCGGAGACCAAGGGCGAGCGCATCATCGTGAAGGGCCGCATCTTCGACGGCGCCGGCGATGTCCTGCGCGATGCCCTCGTGGAGATCTGGCAGGCCGATGCGGAAGGGCTCTACAACAGCCCCGAGGAGACCCGCGGCAAGGCCGACCCCAATTTCGTCGGGTGGGGACGCCAGCCCTGCGACGGCACGACCGGCGAGTACCGCTTCGAGACGATCAAGCCCGGCCGCGTGCCCTTCCGGGACGGGCGGATGATGGCGCCGCACATCACGGTCTGGATCGTGGCGCGCGGCATCAATATCGGGTTGCACACGCGCATGTATTTCTCCGACGAGGAGGCGGCCAATGCCGAGTGCCCCGTCCTGGCGCAGATCGCCCGCAAGTCGCGCATCCCGACTCTGATCGCCACCCGCGGCGAGGAGAACGGATTGCCGACCTACACCTTCGACATCCACCTGCAGGGTGAGAAGGAAACCGTGTTCTTCGATATCTGAGTGCCGATCCGAAAGCATATCATGGCCAAGTTCCAGAGCCTCAAAGAGGCCGTTGCCGAGAACCTGCGCGATGGCGACACCGTCGCCTTCGAGGGGTTCACCCACCTCATCCCCCATGCGGCCGCCCATGAGGTGATCCGCCAGGGGATCAAGGACCTCACCCTGATCCGCATGACCCCGGATATCATCTACGACCAGATGATCGGCATGGGTCTGGTGAAGAAGGTGATCTTCTCCTATGCGGGCAATCCCGGCGTCGGCCTGCTGCGCCGCATGCGCGATGCCATCGAGAACGGCTGGCCGCGCGCCATCGAGACGGTGGAGCACAGCCATGCGGCCATGGCCAACGCCTACGAGGCGGGCGCTGCGGGCCTGCCTTGCGCGGTGTTCCGCGGCTATCGAGGCGCGGGTCTCAAAGAAGTCAATCCGTCGATCAAAAGCGTCACCTGTCCCTTCACCGGAGAGGAGCTCGCCGCTGTTCCGGCGCATCGCCCGGACGTGGCCGTCATCCATGCCCAGAAGGCGAGCAGGCGTGGCGACGTGCTGGTGGAGGGGATCATCGGCGTGCAGAAGGAGGCGGTCCTGGCGGCCAAGCGCTCGGTGGTAACCGTCGAGGAGATCGTCGAGGATTTCGACGATCTGCACCCGAACCTCTGCGTGCTGCCGCATTGGACTGTGACGTCGATCGCGCACGTGCCGGGCGGGGCGCATCCGTCCTACACGCACGGCTATTACGACCGCGACAACGCCGCTTATCTCGAATGGGACAAGATCTCCGCCGACCGCGACCTCTTCACGGCCTGGATGAATGAGAACGTGCTCGACAAGGGTCCCGAGGTGTTCGCCGAGCGGGTGAAGGGATTGTAAGGATGACCAGCCTCTCAGACTTCACGCCCAACGAGATGATGACCATCGCGGCGGCCCGCGCATTGTCCAACGACGACGTCTGCTTCGTCGGCATCGGCGCGCCGTCGGCCGCCTGCAACGTAGCCCGGCTGACCCATGCGCCGGACATCACCCTGATCTACGAAAGCGGCACCATCGGCACGGCGCCGAACGTGCTGCCGCTCTCCATCGGCGACGGCGAGCTCTGCGAGACCGCCGTCACGACCGTCTCGGTGCCGGAGATGTTCCGCTACTGGCTGCAGGGCGGGCGGATCTCCATCGGCTTCCTGGGCGCCGCCCAGCTCGACCGCTTCGGCAACATCAACACCACGGTGATCGGCGATTATCACAAGCCCAAGGTGCGCCTGCCCGGCGGCGGCGGCGCGCCCGAGATCGCAACCTCCTGCAAGGAGGTGTTCATCACCATGAAGCAGGCGACCCGCGGCATGGTGGAGAAGATCGACTTCTATACCTCCTTCGGCCACGGCGAGGGCGGCAACCATCGCGAGCGCCTCGGCATCACCACCAAGGGCCCGACGCTCCTGATCACGGACTTGGCGATCTGGAAGCCTGATCCCGAGACCAAGGAATTCACCGTGGTGTCGATGCATCGCGGCGTGACCCGGGATAAGGTGCAGGAAACATGCGGCTGGAAGGTGCGATTCTCCGAACGCCTCGAGGAGACGCCTCCGCCGTCCGAACTCGAACTCACCACCCTGCGCGAGCTTCAGGCCCGGACCGAGAAAGCTCACGGCGGCAAGAAGGGGACTTGAGATGCGTGAAGCCTATATCTGCGCCCATGTGCGCACGCCCATCGGCCGCTATGGCGGCTCCCTGTCGAGCGTCCGCGCCGACGATCTCGCGGCGGTTCCGTTGAGAGCCCTGCGGGAACGTCTCCCTAACCTGGATTTCGAGGCGATCGACGACGTGATCTATGGCTGCGCCAACCAGGCAGGCGAGGACAACCGCAACGTCGCTCGCATGGCCGTGCTGCTGGCAGGCCTCCCCGGCTCGATCCCGGGCACCACCATGAACCGCCTCTGCGGCTCGGGCATGGACGCGGTCATTGCCGCGGCTCGCGCCATCAAGGCCGGCGAGGCGGAGATCATGATCGCGGGCGGCGTCGAGTCCATGTCGCGGGCTCCCTTCGTGATGCCGAAGGCGGACATGCCCTTCTCGCGCAATGCCGAGATCTACGACACCACCATCGGCTGGCGCTTCATCAATCCGCTGATCAAGAGCCAGTACGGCGTCGATTCCATGCCGGAGACCGGCGAGAACGTGGCAACCGACTTCAACGTCTCCCGCGAAGACCAGGACGCCTTCGCCCTGCGCTCCCAGAAGAAGGCGGCCGCCGCCCAGGCCAGCGGGCGGCTGGCGCAGGAGATCGTGCCGGTCACGATCCCGAAGCGGAAGGGCGATCCGGTGGTCGTGGACAAGGACGAGCATCCCCGCGGCGACACCACCATCGAGCAATTGGCAAAGCTGCCGACGCCGTTCCGCAAGGACGGCACCGTGACGGCCGGCAACGCGTCCGGCGTCAACGACGGCTCGGCGGCCCTGATCGTGGCCTCGGAGGAGGCTGTCCGGAAGTTCGGTCTTGAGCCGATCGCCCGCGTGGTCGGCGGTGCCACGGCGGGCGTTGCGCCGCGCATCATGGGCATCGGTCCGGCTCCGGCCACGAAGAAGCTCTGCGCTCGGCTCGGCCTCAAGCCCACGGATTTCGACGTGGTGGAGCTGAACGAAGCTTTCGCCAGCCAGGGCATCGCGGTCCTGCGGGAACTCGGTATCCCGGAGGACGCCGAGCATGTGAACCCGAATGGCGGCGCCATCGCGCTCGGCCATCCGCTCGGCATGTCAGGCGCCCGGATCACCGGCACGGCCGCCCTGGAGCTGAAACTCACGGGCAAAAAGCGCGCACTGGCCACCATGTGCATCGGTGTCGGGCAGGGCATCGCCGTTGCTCTCGAAGCCGTATAACGCGAGACTCGTGATGACGCAGACGCTCCCATATTTGGTCCTGCAAGCTCTCGTCGGCGACGAGGAGGTGGGGGCGTTCTTTTCCAACGAGGCCGAACTCTCGGCCATGCTGCGGGTCGAGGCCGCTCTTGCAGAAGCCGAGGCGAAGGTCGGGCTGATTGGTGAGGAGGCCGCACGGCGGATCGCCGAAATCTGTAGTGGATTTCAAGCCGATTGGACCAGGCTCTCTGAAGGTTTGGCCCGGGACGGCGTCATCGTCCCGGACTTCGTCAAGCAACTGCGAGCTGCTGTCGGCGAGCCTCATGCCAAATCGGTTCACCTGGGCGCCACCAGCCAGGACATCATCGATACGGCGCTCATCCTGCGCCTGAAAAGCGTTACCGAAATCCTCGGGCAGCGTCTTGATACGCTGATCCACTCCCTCAATGGATTGAAGCGCCGTGATGGCGGGGTGCGCCTCATGGCGCATACCCGAATGCAGCAGGCGCTTGCGTTCACGGCGGCCGATAAGATCGATACGTGGATCCAGCCCCTGGAGCGGCACAGGGAAGCCTTGCAGAACCTGGCGCCGCGCCTTCTCGTTCTCCAGCTCGGCGGCCCGATCGGGACGCGCGGCGGATTGAAGGATCATGGCGATGCCGTGGCCGATACCATGGCCAAGATCCTGGGTTTGGGCTTTGCTTCGTCCTGGCACTCGCAGCGGGACAGGATCGGAGAGTTCGGCTCCTTCCTCTCACTGCTCACCGGCGCCCTCGGCAAGATCGGGCAGGACATCGCCCTGATGGCGCAGAACGAGGTCGGTGAGGTGCGGTTGGCAACGGGCGGCGGCTCGTCGGCCATGCCGCATAAGTCGAACCCCGTTCCGGCCGAGGTCCTGGTGACGCTCGCCCGCTTCAATGCCGGGATGCTCGGCACCCTGCATCAGGCCCTGGTACATGAAAACGAGCGTTCCGGAGCGGCTTGGACGCTTGAGTGGATGGTGCTTCCGCAGATGGTCGTTTCCACAGCCGCAGCTTTGAGCCGCGCTCAGACCCTCGTCACGGGCATGAGCCTCGTGCCCGTGTCAGTGACGGACCACTAGCCTTCTCAGGCATCTCCGACGATGACGGTGACCCGACCGGAGCCTCCGCAATCCGGACATGGCTTCCGCCCGACGCTGCCGGACCCGTTGCAGGTCGAACAGATGTTCTCGCCGGTCTGTTTGGTGCCCGGCACATCCTCGTCGCCAGGATTTTTTCGGTCGGTGTCGGCCATGAGGTATCTCCTTCGGTCTGTAACGCCATGGAGCCGTTCGGGTTCGTCGGTCAGGCCATCGTGCTCTGCTGCATGGCCCGGAAGGCGAGAGGCGGGAGGCCTGTCCTCTGCTTGAAGAAGCGTGCGAAATAGGCCGGGTCCTCGAAGGCAAGGGCCAGCGCGATCTCCTTGGCGCTCAAGCTCGTGAAGGTCAGGTATCGCTTGGCCTCAAGAATGATGCGCTGATGGATGACCCCGAGCGCCGTGTCCCCAAGGTGCTCCCGGCAGATGCGGTTGAGGTGGGGTGGCGTCAGTCCCAGACTGCGGGCATAGGCCTCGATCGACTGGTTGCTGCGGAAATCCCGGTCGACGAGCTCGCGGAAGCGCAGCGCGTGTTGGAGGGCCCGCCGCCCGACGCTGCGATGGCTGGCACCCTGTCCCGCGCCATGAAGCCGATGAAGTGCGATCAGAATGAGCATCAGGCGAGCCTGAATGGCCTCCGAACGCCCGGGCCGGCGCCCGGCGAACTCGTCCGCAAGAGAGCCAATATCTGCGGCCAAGGTGCAGGCGGCATTCTCGTGTGCGTGGAGGCGGATCACCTGAACCGACCGAAAAGTCTCCCGCACGCCATCCATGTCGGCGAGAATGTGAGACAGGCGGCTGTCGAACAGGGTCAGGACCATTCCCTCGACGTCGGGCGAGAACCTGTAGCCGTGCACCGTCATCGGGGGCAGGGCCACGAGCGCGGGGGCGGTCAGGCTCATGCTGCGGCCGTCGAGAACGATCTCGGCCGTGCCGCTGGCGAGGTGCAGGATCTGGAACAGCTTCTCATGCCGGTGCGGCAAAATCCTGTAATTGTGCAAGCGACTGCGGGCCTGGATGGTCTCGCAATGGATCCAGTCCGCTGCGGGGTCGTCTCGGGTTTCACCATAAAGGGCAAAAGTTGGAATGTCGCCGATGGCCAAGATTAGTCAATCCGTCATGCATCATAAATGTTCGAATTGTCCAATCCGATGCTCGCTTTGTCTATTGGCCCTTCGACGGGCAGGGTTCATCCTGCAGCGAAATGAACAAGGCGGCCACGGCCGCTGTTTCGGAGGAGACCTAGCATGAGAACGAAGGTGGCCATCATCGGTGCGGGGCCCGCCGGGCTTCTGCTGGGGCGTCTCTTGGACAGGGCCGGAGTCGAAACCGTCATCCTCGAACGGCGCAGCCAGGAATACGTGCTCGGGCGCATCCGTGCCGGCGTCCTCGAACAGGGCACGGTGGAACTCCTGGAGAAGGCCGGCGTCAGCGAGAGGCTGCATGCGGACGGCTTGGTTCACGATGGCGTGGAACTATGCTTCGACGGCGAAAGGCACCGTTTCAATTTCCGCGAGCTGATCGGCAGGACAGTGACCGTCTACGGGCAGACGGAGGTCACCCGCGACCTCATGCAGGCGCGCGATGCCTCAGGCGCAACGACGATCTACCGAGCCGAGAACGTTTCGCTCCATGATTTCGACGGCGACAGGCCGACAGTGCGCTACGTCAAGGACGGTATCGAACACGAACTCGCATGCGACTTCATCGCCGGGTGCGACGGCTACCACGGTGCGTCCCGCGCCAGCGTGCCTGAAGGCTCCATCCGGACCTTCGAGCGGGTCTATCCCTTCGGCTGGCTCGGCCTCCTCGTCGACAGACCGCCGGTGGCAGAGGAGCTGATCTATGCGCATCACGAACGCGGCTTCGCTCTCTGCTCCATGCGCTCGCATACCCGCAGCCGCTACTACGTCCAGGTTCCGGCCAACGAAAAGGTCGAAGAATGGTCGGACGACCGGTTCTGGGACGAGCTGCGCCGGAGGGTCGACGCGGAAACCGCCGACAACCTGGTGACGGGTCCTTCCATCGAGAAATCCATTGCGCCGCTGAGGAGCTTCGTGGCCGAGCCGCTGCGCTTCGGGCGTCTCTTCCTGGCAGGCGATGCCGCTCATATCGTTCCGCCGACAGGTGCCAAGGGGCTGAACCTCGCGGCGAGCGATGTCGGTGCTTTGGCCGAAGCCCTCATCGAGTACTACGCCGAACGGTCTTCGGCAGGGATCGACGGCTATTCCGCCCGTGTGCTCTCGCGGATCTGGAAGGCCGAGCGGTTCTCCTGGTGGATGACCTCGATCCTTCACACCTTTCCGGACACCGATGCCTTCAGCCGCCGGATCCAGCGGGCGGAGTTCGACTATCTCAGAAGTTCGGACGCCGCCGCGCGGTCGCTGGCGGAGAACTATACGGGGCTTCCGATCTGACGTTCGCCGCTCCGCCCGTCATCACGGACCTTGTGCCGGTGATGACGGTTTGAAAAGCACGGCGTTCTTCTGATCGAGGTGGCCGGCACAAGGCTGGCCATGACGTGGAGGGTGTCATCCCAGGGAGCCTCTTACGTCCTGCCCGCTTTCGCGAAGCTCTCGTGCCGGTCGGCAATGGCATTCGCGAGAGAGCCGTCCAGTCCGAGTTCCTCGATCATGCGGCTGGCCTCGCGCATTTCCGCCGCGCGCCGGATACCATGCTGGCGCACGCGGGACATCATGACCTTGGCGACATTGTCCCAGTCCATACCGGGATAGGAGGCTTTCAGGCTAGCCAGAACAGCGGGCATGACGCCCGCCTTTTCCGAAGCCAGCGTGAAGTCGACCATGAGGGCTTCCATGCCTTTGATCACGATGCTGCGGCACAGCTTCGTGGCGGACGCGGTTCCGATCTCGGCGCTGACCGGCGTAATCTTCATGCCGAGGTCGTTGAGGCGTGTCGAAATCTCTTCGGCTTTCTCACCGCCGCTCAAAATCGGCACCTCGATTCCTGGCTCCCTGACAGGGGCCATCACGGCAAACTCGATGAAGTCCGCACCTTTTTCCCGAACGGGTTTCGCCACCCGCTCCTTGGTGGCGGGAGACACGGAGTTGAGGTCGATATAGACCTGGGACGCCTGAAGATGCGGAGCGACCTGTTCCGCGGCCGTGACGGCGGAATCGGCAGTCACGGCAGAGATCACGATATCGGCGCCGCGGCAGGCATCCGCTGCACCGTCGGCGGCATGAACACCCGCCTCCGACGCCCGCTGCCGCAGTCCCGACCCCTTCTGCGGATCGTCGAAGAGAATATCGTAGACCCTGATCCTCACGCCTGGTCTGTTCGCGAGCTGACGGGAGAAGAGCTGTCCGACTTCTCCATAGCCGATGAAGGCGATCTCAAGGCTCATGGGGTTCACCGCTCCTGATAAGGCTGACGAAGCCGTCAACCCTCATCCTTGTATTCGACATAGGTCAGGCCCGCATTCGCGAGCGGTTCGCGCATCTTGTAGAGGTCGAGGCCGAGAACGCCCGAGGCGAGCGTCTCGCGCTTCGATCCTTCGTTGGCCACGCGGGCTTCACCCGCTGTCGCAACGGCCTCGGCCTCCTTGCGCGGAACCACCACGACACCATCGTCATCGGCAACGATCACATCGCCTGGCTTCACCAGGGCGCCCGCGCAGACGACCGGCACGTTGACGGATCCGAGAGTGGCCTTCACCGTTCCCTTTGCCGAAATGGCACGGGACCAGACGGGAAAACCCATCTCCGTCAGGGTCTTCACGTCGCGCACGCCGGCGTCGATCACGAGGCCGACTACGCCGCGCGCCTTCAGGGAGGTTGCCAGCAGATCGCCGAACATGCCGTCCGTGTTGTCGGTCGTCACGCCGACGACCAGGATGTCGCCCGGTTTGCATTGCTCCACGGCCACGTGGATCATCCAGTTGTCGCCCGGCTGGGCCAGCACCGTCACGGCGCTGCCGGCAACCTGGGCTCCGGCCCAGATCGGCCGCATGTACGGCTTCATCAGGCCGACACGTCCCATAGCTTCATGGGTCGTTGCAGTGCCGAGTTCCGCGAGTCGGTCGACCACCGACTGGTCGATGCGCGGCGTGTTGGTGACGACGACGGGCTTCATGCCAGTTCCTCGACGATCTGGGGGAAGATGCGCTGGTAGGCTTCGCCATACGTCATGGCCCGCCCGGAATTGCGGCCGCCCTGCATGCCCCGGTTCAAGGCCACGCGGGTGTAGTACTCCCAAAGGTGCTTCTGGGCCGCCAGGATCTCGAAGGCCTTACGCTTCGTCTCCCACACGTCGTCGATGTTGAGGATCACGTTCGGCTTGTAGTTGCACTGCTCGGGCTGGTGCGGCTCGAACAGGAACACCGGCGGCGCGTTGTAGGTGAGGTCCGGGTTCGGCTTGTGTCCGGCGGCCTGCGCGATGATGCGCGCTTCCTGCGCAAAGCGTGTCGCCTCCGGATGGTCCACGTTGTACGGGTCCTCCAGGGAATGCGTGAGCACGAAGGATGGCCTGAGCTCGCGGTAGATGTCGACGAGCCGATCGAGCATCTCGGGCGTGGTGTGGAGCGGGTAGTCGCCGGCATCGAAGAATTCGATTTCGGCCCCGAGCGTCTCGGCGGCACGCTCGGCCTCCTCGCGCCGCTGTGCCTTCACGTCAGCAAGCGACACGTCGCCCTTCTTCCAGGCCCACTGACTCTCGCCGCGCTCGCCGAAGGAGAGGCAGACGATCTTCATGCGATAGCCCTTCTTGGCGTGCAGAGCGATGGCGCCGCCGGCGCGCCACACGAAGTCACCGGGATGGGCGGTGACGACAAGTCCGGTCTTTCCAGTACTCATGGTATCCTCGACAAGAAGAGTTGATCAGGCGGCGTTTCGCTCGGCCTCGAGCGAATGCGCCAGGGCGTCGTGCGCAAAGGCATAGCCCTCGAAGAGCAGGCGCGCGGTGCGCAGCAGACCCGCCTTCTCCACGACCGGGCTCTCTTCGGTTCCGCCGACTTCGATCACGACGCTGAACTCGCCAGTCGGATGCTCTACCGACAGCGTTTTTTCCCGCCCAGGCGGGATCTCGGCCACGCGAGCCGCCGGGGATCCCGGCAGCACGCAGGCGGTCGCCACCGTTACGGCGGCGAAGACGCCGATGGAGGCGTGGCATTCGTGGGGGATGAAGCTGCGGGTGCACACATGCCCGCCGGTCGCCGGCGGCGCGACCAGCGCCATCTTGGGGACGACCTTGGAGGAGACGTCTCCGAGCCCCATGAGACGGCCCGCCTCAAGGCGGATTTCCTCAAGGCGTGCTTTCAGTTCCGTATCCTTGTCGAGAACGTCGCGCGGCTCGTACCCCGTCCGGCCGACCGACGCGGCTTCGAGCACCACGACGGGCATGCCGTTGTCGATCAGGGTCACGTCGACACCAGCGACGCGGTCGACGGCATGTCCCGTCGGCAATAGTGAGCCACAGACGGAGCCTGCCGCATCCAGGAACTCGACGGCAATCGGCGCGGCCGTTCCCGGCACGCCGTCGATACGCGCATCGCCTCCGTATGCCACGTGCCCGTCAGGGGTCTGGACGCTCAGCTCGGCGATGGTTCCGGTGTTAACTGTATGGACGCGAACACGCGTCACAGGGCCTTGCACGGGAACAAGGCCGCGCTCGACGGCAAACGGCCCGATGCCCGCCAGGATGTTCCCGCAATTGGGCGTGACGTCCACCTTGGGCTTGTCGACGACGACTTGGCCGAACAGGAAGTCCACGTCGCAGTCCGGACGCTTCGATTTGGACACGATGGCGATCTTGCTCGTAAGCGGATGCGCGCCACCGATGCCGTCGATCTGGCGCGGATCCGGCGATCCCATGATCGACAGAAGAAGCGCGTCCCGCCGGACCGGATCGGACGGGAGATCGTCTGCGAGGAAGTAGGCGCCCTTGGAGGTGCCGCCCCGAAGGATCATGCAGGGAATGCGTGGCTGAATGGTCCGTCTCCCACCTGCTGGTGAATGGATTGCCGGCAGGGTGCATCAGCCCTATGGATGCATCAAATGGTTTGTTTATAAGCTTTCATGAATTTTTTTCATTCTGCTGACGGATCTCCCGCCGCGCTTCGCTGAGGATTTCTGCTTCGAATCGCCGAAGGTCTTCACGATGAGCTTGCGCAACTCGTCTGCAAGGGGCGAGAGGGGTGTGCCGCGCTTCGAAATGATTCCGAGTTGGCGAGTCACGCTGGGATTGCGCAGGGGGATCAGCTTGAGGCCACGCTCATCGACCGTGTCGAAGGCGAGGCTGGGAATCACCGTCAGGGCAACCCCCGCACGGACGAGTGCGACCGCCGTCTGAATGTGCTGGACCTCGAAGCGCCAGCTCAGCGTTTCCCGGCGACTTCCCAAGGCATCGTCGATGATGATCCTGTTTCCGGTCTGGGGACTGATCCGGATCAGAGGCTCCTCCGTGAGATCGGACCAACTCACGTCCGACTGGGCGGCCAAGGGGTGGTCTTCGGGGCAAACCAGCGTGAACGGGTCCTTGATCAGCATCTCGATGTCGAAATCCCACCGGTGCGCGGCCACCAAGGTGATGCCGAAGGCAATCGTGCCATCCTGAACCAGATTGCTGATCTCGGTGGCCGAGTTGTCGTAGATCCGGAGCACCACGTCCCGATGCCGCTCCTGGAACTGACGCAGGGCCCCCGGCAGGCGCCCGGAGGCGATGGTGGGAAGGCATCCGATCGACAAGGTCTCCTGACGGCTGCGCCCCTCGTGACGGAGTTCATCCAGGGAGCCCGCAAGGCTCTCGATGGTTTCCTTCACCTTGGGCAGAAGATTGAGCCCGGCCTGGGTCAGCGAGACCTCGCGGGTGGTCCGCGACAGGAGCTTCACGCCAAGATCTTCCTCTAGCTTGCGAATCCGGTGGCTCAATGCCGTCTGCGACAAGTTCAGATGCGCCGCCGCATGCTGGAAGCTGCCGCGCTCGGCAATGGCGACGAAGGCATGAAGGCCGAGAAAGTCGATGCGCATCGGGTCCATCCGCTCAGGCGCAGGCATGACTGCAGGTATCAGAATATATGAAGTATATTCATTAATCGCTAAAAACAAACCATTTGCTTCATTTGAACTCTGAAGCATTTCATGGGCGCCCGAAGCAGCTTCATGGAGGTCAGTTCGTTCGAATGACGCCAGCGCCGACAATCCCGCCGCCGCACCCCGATCCGCATGTTCCGCGTTTCAGGCTGCCACCGAAGGCCTGCGACACGCATTGCCACATCTTTGGGCCGAATGAGCTATATCCTTATGTGCCGGAGCGGCCCTACACGCCGCCGGATGCGCCGCTGGAGATGTTCCGCGCATTGCACGATCGTCTTGGCGTCGAGCGGGCGGTGATCGTGAATGCGACGCCGCACGGGCGCGATAACCGCGTCGTGACCGATGCCATCGCGCAGAGCAACGGGCGCTACAAGGGCGTCGCGAACGTGGACGAGACGTTCAGCGATCAGGACCTCCGGCGCCTCGCCGATGCAGGCATCACCGGATGCCGGTTCACCTTCCTCCCGCGCCTCGGAACGATGCCGGACATGTCGTCCTTCGACAGGATCGTGGAGCGCATCGCCGCCCTCGACTGGCATGTGGATCTCTATCTTCCCGCGTCCCTGCTTCCCGACTTCAGGCCCAGGCTGACGGCGTCGCCGGTTCCCTATGTGCTCGACCACATGGGCGTCGTCGATGCGAGCCTCGGCCTCGATCAACCCGGCTTCGTGGCGCTGCTGGATCTCGTGCGGAGCGACGAGAAATGCTGGGTCAAGGTCACATGCCCGGAGCGCATCTCACGGGCAGGGCCGCCCTTCCACGATGTCGCTCCCTTCGGCAGGGCCCTGATCGATGCGGCGCCCGATCGGGTCCTCTGGGGAACGGATTGGCCGCACCCGAACGTGCCGGTCATGCCGGACGACGGTGATCTGGTCGATCTCATCCCGCTTTATGCGCCGGATCCGACCATCCAGCACAAGCTTCTCGTCGAGAACCCGGCGCGCCTCTTCCGCTTCGTGGATTGAGACCAGCGATGGGCGACGTAGGGCGCCGCCCAACACGATATTTCAGAATGATCAGGGAGAAACACACCATGTTCGGAACGGCCACGAGACGGTCTCTGCTGGCGCTCGCCATGGCGGCAGGCTTCGGGACATTCGTTCCTGCGCTGGCGCAACCAGCTTATCCCACCCGCCCCGTGAAAGTGGTGGTTCCCTTCGGCGCCGGCGGCGTGGCCGACATCACGATCCGCATCGTGTCGGAGAAGTTGAGCGAGAAGCTCGGACAGCGCTTCATCGTCGAGAACATGCCAGGCGCCGGCGGCATCACGGCGGCCAGGGCGGCTCTCGCGGGTGCTCCCGACGGACACACCTTGACCATGCTCACGAACGGCACCGCGATCAGCGTGCCTCTGTTCGCGAAGCTTCCGTTCGACCCGCAGACCGACTTCGTCCCGATCTCGACCCTCGGCACGTTCGATTTTCTCTTCGTGGTCAACGCGAACTCGAACTTCAAGAGCCTCAAGGATTTCCTGCAGCAGGCCAAGGACAAGCCGGGAACCCTGAACGTGGCCACGGTCGCGGTGGGCAGCTCTCAGCACCTCTCTTCGGTCCTCTTCAAGCAGGAAACCGGGGCAGACCTGGTCCATGTGCCGTTCCGCAGCACGCCTGACGCGCTGGTCTCCCTGCTGAGGGACGACACCCATCTGCTCATCGATAGCCAGGCGGCAGTGAAGTCGGGCCTCGAGGGCAAGCAGGTGAGGGCGATTGCGTCCTCTGGCCCACGCCGCTCCGCCGCCATGCCTGACGTTCCGACCGCGCGGGAGGCCGGGATCGAGGGCTTCGACGTGACCTCGTGGAATGCGCTGTTCGCCCCCAAAGGAACGCCCCAACCGATCATCGATACCCTCAACAAGGCCCTGCAGAATATTCTGAAGGCGGAAGACGTGAAGGCTCGCCTTCTCGATCTCGGAATCGAGGCGCGGGGCGAAACTCCGGCCGAGCTCGGCGAGCGGCTTCGCTCGGACATCGAGAAGTGGCGGGCCGTGATTGAGAAGGCCGGCATCCCGAAGCAGTAGTTGCATGCTCATGAAGGATTTTCATCAATCCTTCAAAACAAACCATTTGCTTCATCTTTTGCCCCTGGCTCATCTTTGCCCGTGGGAGGAACAATAAAGCACCCATGAGCAAAAGGCCGATCATCCTGTTGCTGCCCGGGCTCCTCTGCGATGCCAGCATCTGGGAGGCGCAGAGGGCAGCTCTTGCGCCCTTCGCCGAGATCCGCATCGCGGATTTCTCGCAATTCGACTCCATCGAGGCGATGGCTCGTTCCGCACTGGCTCTTGCGGATGAGCCTCTGATCGCCATTGGGCATTCGATGGGTGCCCGCGTGGCCATGGAGATGATCCGCTTGGCTCCGGAGCGCATCGAGAAGCTTGTTCTGATCGATACCGGTGTCGACCCCCGGCGAGACGGTGAGGAGGCGAAGCGCCAGGTCATGATCGATCTGGCCTATGCGGAAGGCATGGGAGCCTTGGCCGACAGGTGGCTGCCGCCGATGCTTCATGAGGGTAGGGTCGAGGATCAGACGCTTCTTGCCCCCCTCAAGGCCATGGTCATGCGCGCCACCCCGGAGCAGCATCACAGGCAGCTTCAGGCGCTGCTGAACCGGCCGAATGTGCGTCCGCATCTTCCGAACATCGCCTGCCCGACCTTGGTGATGGTCGGTCGGCAGGATCGATGGAGCCCGCTTGCCCAGCACGAAGAGATGGCGTCCCTGATTCCGAATGCCGAACTCGTGGTGATCGAGGAGAGCGGTCACATGTCCCTGCTGGAACAATCCGAGCAGGTGTCTCGGGCGCTGCTCCGTTTCCTCGGGTTCGAGAACGACGAAACGAGCGCCGATGTCGCCGCAGGCGGGGAGGTCAACACGATGAGCGAGAATGGCTCGCCCGATCGTATCCCGGACACCCCGCTGTTCGACCGTAAACGGTCGCTTCGCGGTTACCGCATCAACAAGATGGCCATGGGGCTCGGCAACCCGGTCAACCGAGAGGCGTTCCGTGAAAACGAGAGCGCCTACCTCGATCGGTTCGGTCTCACGCCCGAGGAGAAGGAAGCGGTGATGACCCGCAACTGGCGTGAGATGGTACGTTTGGGTGGCAACCTCTTCTTCATTCTCAAGATCTCAGCCGTCGATCCGGTTCGCATCACGGAGATCGGCGCCCATCAGGCGGGCATGGAGCACGCGGATTTCCTGCGGGATCGTCTAGGGAAGAAATAGGAATGGCAAAACTCATCGGAGGCCTCGGAACATCCCATGTTCCTTCCATCGGCGCCGCCCTCGACAAAGGATTGCGCGATACGCCCGACTGGAAGCCGTTCTTCGACGGTTACATCCCCGGCCAGGAATGGGTGAGGGAGAACAAGCCCGACGTGGCCGTGGTGATCTTCAACGATCACGGCAACACCTTCTTCCTCGACAAGGTGCCGACCTTCGCGGTCGGCTGCGCGGAGGAATATCGCCCGGTCGACGAGGGGTGGGGCCCCCGCGCCATCGCTCCCTTCAAGGGAGCTGTGGATTTCTCCTGGCACTTCATCGACACACTCATCGAGAACCGTTTCGATCCGATGATCTGCCAGGAGATCGAGGTCGATCACGGGCTGCAGGTGCCGATGGAACTCTTCTGGGGCAAGCCGGACGAATGGCCGGTGAAGGTGGTCCCGATCTTCGTCAATGTCATCCAGTACCCGATCCCACTGCCGAGCCGTTGCTACGAGATGGGCCGCGTTCTGCGCCAAGCCATCGAGAGCTATGACAGCGACGAGCGTTTCGTTGTTCTCGGAACCGGCGGGCTTTCCCATCAACTCCAGGGCGCCCGCGCCGGCTTCGTCAACCCGGAAGCCGACCAAGCCTTTCTGAAAGATGTGGCCGACAATCCGGACAAGCTCGCGAACATGTCTCGCGAGCAGTACGTCGAGATGTTCGGCAGCGAAGGGGCGGAGCTCATGATGTGGCTCGTCATGCGCGGCGCCATGGATCCGGATGTGGTAGTTCGACACAAGCACTATTTCGTGCCGGCCTCCATGACGGGGGCGGGCATGATCGTCATGGAAAACCGGGCAGCCGTGGCCCGGATCGCGGCCGCGTGACGCCATGTACTGGCTCATGATCTGCCGTCACCGAGCTGACGCAACAGACCTGCGGGAGCAGCACCGGGACGCCCACCGCCAGCACGTCGCTACCGGCGGAGGCGGTGTCGCCAAGGTGCTGATCGGCAGCGCCTTGACGGATGACGACGGCGAGACACCGATCGGCAATTTTGGGGTGCTTGAGGCACCCTCCCGGGAAGCCGCCCAGGCGTTCGCGGAGAACGATCCGTTTGCCCTGGCGGGCCTCGTCGAGTCGATCGAGATCACGGCCTTGGCATCACGATTCCAGGCACACCGGATCGATCCCATGACACGCTAGCGGGCAGAAGGCCGATCGAGACCTTCATCAAGATTAGAAGCCAGAGGAAACGACATATGCACGACAAGACGCTCAGGGGACATGCTCACTCCACCGCCACTCGCCGTCAGATGCTTGTGGGAGCAGCTGCCTTGGGCCTGTCCGCCGGCGCTTCGATGCGGGTCGCCGCTCAGACCTACCCGAGTCAGAATATCCTGCTGGTCGTGCCTTTTACGCCCGGCGGATCGACCGACATTCTGGCACGGCTTCTCGGGCAGAGGCTTGAAGGCGCCCTGAAATATCCGGTGATCGTCGAGTCCCGTCCCGGTGCCGGCGGCTCTGTCGGTGTCGGATCGGTGGCCCGTGCAACCGCCGATGGACATACCATGGTGATGGGCCATATCGGCACGTTCGCCGTCAATCCAGCGCTCTATCCGAAGCTGCCGTATGACCCGACTAAGAGCTTCGAGCCCGTCAGTGGCATCGCCAACGTGCACAACATGCTCGTCGTTCATCCGGATGTGCCGGCCAAGTCTCTTCAGGAATTGATCGACTACGCCAAGCAGAATCCAGGCAAGCTGAACTACGCCTCCGGCGGCATCGGCAGTGCGGCGCATATCGCCATGGTGGCTCTCGCCGACCGGGCCGGGATCACGATGACCCACGTTCCTTATCGGGGTACGGCGCCGGCCGTGACGGATCTGCTCGGCGGGCGCGTGCAGCTCACCTTCACGGGTGCGCCCAACCTGCTTCAGCATGTGGAGGCTGGCTCGATGCAGGCTCTCGCCGTGTCCGGATCCTCGCGCCTCAAAAGTGCTCCCAATGTTCCCACGGTGGCAGAGTCCGGATTCCCAGGCTTCGAAGCCTCTCAATGGTACGGCATCCTGGTTCCGGCCGGCACGCCGAAGGCCGTGGTGGAGCGCCTCAACACCGAGATCAGAACCGCCATGGCCGCGCCCGAGATCGCCGAGCGGCTGTCGCTGGAGGGCGCCGAAGTTTGGACCAACACGCCGGCCGAGTTCCGGGATCACATCGCCAAGGAGATGGTGCGGTGGGGTGATCTCGTGAAGCGTGCAGGGATCAAGCCTGAATAGCGGAGGCTATCGACTTAAAGGATTTCCTTCCCTGGTTCCTGGCAAGAGGCCGAGAAGTGCCTGACGGAACGCCAGGGGAGGATTCAACCGGGAGGAAGGAAACATGTTGAGACGTACATTCCTAAGGGCCGCAGCCGTCCTGGCCCTGACTGGAGCGGCATCGGCCCAGGAGACGGTGAAGATCGGCCTGATCCTGCCGATGACGGGACCCTTCGCGTCGACGGGGCGCCAGATCGAGGCGGCCGCGAAGCTCTACATGCAGCAGAAGGGCGACACCGTCGCGGGCAAGAAGATCCAGCTCATCGTCAAGGACGACACCGGCACGGCGGATGTCACCAAACGCCTGGCGCAGGAGCTGATCGTCCAGGAGAAGGTCTCCGTACTCGCGGGCTTCGGCCTGACGCCGCTCGCTCTCGCAACTGCACCTCTGGCGACGCAGGCGAAGGTGCCGGAGGTAGTGATGGCGGCCGCCACGTCGATCATCCCGGAGCAATCGCCCTACATCGTGCGCTCCAGCTTCACGGCCGCGCAGGTCACGGTGCCGCTTGCGGATTGGGCCGCGAAGGAAGGTCTCAAACGGGTGGTGACCATCGTGTCGGATTACGGCCCTGGCATCGATGTGGAGAAGGCCTTCACCGAGACCTTCACCAAGGCGGGTGGGCAAGTAGAGAACCTACGAGTGCCGCTCGCCAATCCAGACTTCTCGCCCTTCCTGCAGAAGGTGGCCGATGCCAAGCCCGATGCCCTTCTGGCTTTCGTGCCTTCCGGCGTTGGTGCCCAGTTCATGAAGCAGTTCGTGGAGCGCGGCCTCGACAAAAGCGGCATCCGCTTCCTCGCAGAAGGCAGCGTTACGGACGACGATCTGCTCAACAATATCGGCGATGTGGCGCTTGGCGCCGTCACGTCTCATCACTACTCCGCCGCTCATGACAGTCCGGAGAACAAGGCGTTTGTCGACGCCTTCAAGAAGGCCAACAACGGCATGCGACCTAACTTCATGGCGGTCGGGGGCTACGACGGCATGCACCTGATCTACGAGGGCCTGAAGAAGACCAACGGGCAGGGCGGTCAGGCGCTGATCGATGCCATGAAGGGCATGAGCTGGACGAGCCCGCGCGGACCGGTGTCGATCGATCCTCAGACCCGCGACATCGTGCAGAACATCTATGTGCGCAAGGTCGAGCGCAAGGACGGGGAGCTCTACAACGTGGAGTTCGCCACGATCCCCAACGTCAAGGACCCGGTGAAAGCCGCCAAATCCAACTGATTGGGACGACTGCGGAGAGCGCCATCATTCGGTGGCGCTTTCTCTTTATGTATACAGGCTGAGCAGTACGACCGTAAAATATCGTGTCAGAAGACAATATATCCGCAAGTATAGTTGCTTTACGTCATTGTATGTATACAACTGTTTGAGGGAGAAAACCGATGACGCACGCCAAAGCCTTTCCTCTCAATGCTTGGTATGCCACAGCCTGGAGTCACGAGATCAGGCATGAACTCGCAGCCCGGACCATCTGCGACAAGGACATCGTTCTCTACCGGCGCACGGATGGCCAGATCGCTGCCCTGGAGGATGCCTGCTGGCATCGCCTGCTGCCGCTGTCGATGGGGCGCCTCGAAGGCGATCAGGTGATCTGCGGCTATCATGGACTTGTCTTCAACTCGGCCGGCCGGTGCACCTACATGCCGGCGCAGAAGACGATCAATCCGTCGGCCTGCGTCCGCGCCTATCCCGTGGCCGAACGGCATCGCCTGGTATGGATCTGGCCCGGTGATCCCGCGCTGGCGGATCCGGCCAAGATTCCGGACTTCCACTGGAACGACGGCACCGAATGGGTAGGCGAGGGTGGTACCTTCTACAGCTTGAAATGCGACTATCGTCTCGTGATCGACAATCTCATGGACCTGACGCATGAGACCTATGTGCACGCGGGCAGCATCGGCGACGAGGCGATCACCAGCGCGCCGTTCGACGTAACGCACACCGAGCGCACGGCGACGGTAACTCGCTGGATGATCAACATCGAGCCGCCGCCCTTCTGGGCCAGGCAGCTCGACAGGCCGGGCGAGCATGTCGACCGCTGGCAGATCATCTATTTTCAGGCGCCTTCTATCGTTGTGGGTGACGTGGGTGTCGCCGTGTCCGGGACAGGAGCTCCGCAGGGTGATCGCTCCCAAGGTGTCAACGGCGCCTTCCTCGCAGCCATCACGCCGGAAACGGACAAGACCTGCCATTACTTCTGGAACTTCGTGAGAACCTTCCGGAAAGACGACGAGCAGCTGACGAAGGATATCAACAAGGCCCACGTCAACGAAGGCAAAGGGGTCTATGACCAGGACCACGTGGTTCTCGAGGCGCAGCAGGTCGCCATCGACCGGAATCCGCGGATGCCGTTCTACAACCTCAACATCGATGCCGGCGCCCTCTGGGCGCGCAAGCTGATCGACCGGATGCTGGATGAGGAGTATGGTCCGCAGCCGCACGTGCCCAGCCAGGCGGCCGAGTAGGTCGGGCGATGGCTGAGCAACTCGACTGGCGGCCCGCGAAGCTGCTCCGGACCAGGGATCTCTCTCCCGACATCCGGCTCTTCGAGATTGAGTCTTCGGGAGACTTCGTTCACCCGACGCCCGGCAGCCATATCAACGTGACGGTGCAGATCGGCGAACGACCGGACGTGCGATCCTATTCCATTGTGGGACCCTGCACGGACGGCCTCTACCGAATCGCCGTGAAGCTCCTCGGCGACAGCCGGGGCGGCTCCGCCTATATGTGGAGCCTCAAGCCCGGAGCCCAGCTGACGATTTCGACTCCGGGCAATCATTTCGACCTCGGCCGAGGACGGCCGGAATATCTGCTCCTCGCCGGGGGCATCGGCATCACGCCGATCTTCACCATGGCACTTGCCCTTGCCGATATACAGGCAAATTTCCGGGTGCTGTACGCCTGCCGGCGCAGAGAGGACGCGGCTCTCGCCGACGATCTGCGCGAGCGCATCGGCGAGCGTCTGCAGATGTTCATTGACGAGGACGGGGGCAGGGTGGACCTGGGGGGCGAGATCGCGCGTCTCGCGCCCGGTGGCGAGTTGTATGTCTGCGGCCCCATCGGCATGCTGGAAGCGGCCAAGCGGGCCTGGCAGCAGAGCGGCCGTCCAGTCGACCAATTGCGGTTCGAGACCTTCGGCAACAGCGGGCGCTTCGCGTCCCAGCCCTTCAAGGTGAATATCCCCCGCCTCGACCTTGTCGTCGATGTCCCGCAGAACCAGACCATGCTGGATGCCCTGGAAGGCGCCGGCGTCGCGATGATCTCAGACTGCCGGCGCGGCGAGTGCGGCCTGTGCGCGCTCTATATCCTGGAGGTAGACGGCACAGTCGATCATCGCGACGTGTTCTTCAGCGACGAGGAAAAGGCGGCCAATACCAAACTCTGCACCTGCGTGTCTCGCGTCGCGGGTCACAGCATCACCATCGACACGGCGGATAGGGCGGCCTGATGAGCATCGAGAAAACCAGCGTCCGCTCGCTCTCGCAAACCGTGAAGGCACAGCTCGCCCTCCGCGAACTGGTTCTTCGGGGAGTGTTGAATCCCGGCGAGCGGGTGTCTGAGCTGCAAATGGTCGAGCGGCTCGGCGTATCGCGAACGCCGGTTCGGATGGCCCTCGTCAGGCTTGAGGAAGAGGGACTGCTGGAGGCCATTCCGTCCGGCGGCTTTTCCGTTAAGGCCTTTTCCGAGAAAGAGGTCTTCGTCTCCATCGAGATCCGAGGAACCCTCGAGGGCTTGGCCGCCCGCCTGGCCGCCGAGCACGGCGTCAGCCGATCGGCGCTCCTCGACGCTGCCGAATGTCTCGATGAGATCGATCACGTCATCCGTCGCGAGATGCTTGAGATCGACCTGTCGCAATATGTCGAGCTGAACGCCCGCTTTCACCGCATCCTCATCGATATGGCCGATTCTCCGCCTCTGGCACGCCAAATCGAACGGGCGAGCGCCTTGCCGTTCGCTTCGGCGAGCGCCCTGGTTCCCGTTCAGTCCCGCTCGCCGGAGCTCCATCACATCCTGACGGTGGCCCAGGATCAGCATCGTTGCGTGTTGACGGCGATCGAACGGCGGGAGGGGAGCCGGGCCGAGGCAATCATGCGCGAGCATGCACGCATCGCCCACCGCAATCTGGAAAGAGCGCTCACAAACCAGAGGGACATGGACCTTGTGCCGGGTTCCGCGCTCATCAAACGGCGAATCCGCGCCTAAATCGAACGACTAAAAAGCCAAAGAGGGAGTGAGGAAACATGTTGAGACGTACATTCCTAGGGGCCGCAGCCGTCCTGGCCCTGACTGGAGCGGCATCGGCCCAGGAGACGATAAAGATCGGCCTGATCCTGCCGATGACGGGACCCTTCGCGTCGACGGGGCGCCAGATCGAGGCGGCCGCGAAGCTCTACATGCAGCAGAAGGGCGACACCGTCGCGGGCAAGAAGATCCAGCTCATCGTCAAGGACGACACCGGCACGGCGGATGTCACCAAACGCCTGGCGCAGGAACTCATCGTCAACGACAAGATCGCCGTCATGGCGGGCTTCGGCCTGACGCCGCTCGCTCTCGCTCCGGCGCCACTTGCCACACAGGCGAAGGTACCCGCCGTCGTCATGGCGGCCGCGACGGCCACCATCACCGAGGCTTCGCCTTACATCGTGCGCACAAGCTTCACCCTGCCGCAGGCCACGGTGCCGATGGCCGATTGGGCTGCTCAGAACGGCATCAAGAAGGTCGCCACGCTCGTGTCCGATTACGGACCTGGCATCGATGCCGAGAAGGCGTTCACCACGGCCTTCACGGCCAAGGGCGGTCAGGTGGAGAATTTGCGGGTGCCGCTCGCCAACCCGGACTTCTCGCCCTTCCTGCAGAAGGTGGCCGATGCCAAGCCCGATGCGCTGTTCGTGTTCGTGCCATCCGGCATCGGTGCACAGTTCATGAAGCAATTCGTGGAGCGCGGCCTCGACAAAAGCGGCATCAAGCTGATCGGCCCCGGTGACGTGACCGATGACGATCTCCTGAACAACATGGGCGACGTGGCGCTCGGCGCGATCACGACCCAGCATTATTCTGCGGCCCATGACAGCCCGGAGAACAAGGCGTTTGTCGACGCCTTCAAGAAGGCCAACAACGGCATGCGACCTAACTTCATGGCGGTCGGGGGCTACGACGGCATGCACCTGATCTACGAGGGCCTGAAGAAGACCAACGGGCAGGGCGGGCAGGCTCTGATCGATGCCATGAAGGGCATGAGCTGGACGAGCCCGCGCGGACCGGTGTCGATCGATCCTCAGACCCGCGACATCGTGCAGAACATCTATGTGCGCAAGGTCGAGCGCAAGGACGGGGAGCTCTACAACGTGGAGTTCGCCACGATCCCCAACGTCAAGGACCCGGTCAAAGCCGCCAAGTCAAACTGATCAAGACTCTCAGCAGGCGCGGCCCAAGAGGCGGCGCCTGCCTCTCGTTTCCTGGAGAGAACGGTGCTGACCATCCTCTTTGACGGTATTGCCTATGGCATGCTTCTGTTCGTGCTGGCCTGCGGGCTGGCCGTGACGCTGGGGCTGATGAATTTCGTCAACCTGGCCCATGGCGCCTTCGCCATGGCGGGCGGCTACGTGACGGCCGTTCTGATGAACCGCTATGGCGTGCCGTTTCTCCTCACGCTTCCGTTGGCCTTCATCGTGCCGGCTCTCCTAGGGCTCGTGCTAGAGCGGACCCTCTACAAGCAGCTTTATGACCGTAGCCATCTCGATCAGGTGCTGTTCTCCATCGGCCTGGTCTTTATGGCGGTAGCCGCCGTCGACTATGCCATGGGCTCCCAGCAGCAGCTCATCCAGCTTCCGACCTGGCTGCAAGGACGCATCGACGTGCTCGGCATCCAGGTCGGCCTGTATCGGAGCTTCATCATCGCCGTCTGCGGCGTTCTCGTCGTCGCTCTCCAGTTCATCCTGACTCAAACCCGTTTCGGCAGCCGGCTGAGGGCCTCAGTGGACGATCCCCGCGTCGCCCGTGGGCTTGGCATCAACGTCAGCGTGATCTTCGCGACCACCTTCGCAGTCGGTTCCGGTCTGGCGGGCCTGGGTGGAGCCTTGGGTGCGGAGATCCTGGGGCTCGATCCCACTTTTCCACTCAAGTTCATGATTTACTTCCTGATCGTCGTCACCGTCGGCGGTACGACGAGCATCACCGGTCCCTTCCTGGCTTCGCTGCTCCTCGGGATCGCAGACGTGGCCGGCAAGTACTACGTGCCGAGCCTGGGTGCCTTCGTCATCTACACGCTCATGATCGTCGTGCTCGTTCTCCGCCCGCAAGGGCTGTTTGCCCGCGCGCGTTGAACTCGCTGAGGAAATGAACCGATGCAGCCCAATACTGCCGATAACATCAGGGCCGCCCTCAGCCGCAGGGGGCGATGGGGCTGGGGCGAGGTCGCCTTCTGGCTCGTGGCGGCCGCGACTCTGTTCTTCCTGCCCGAGCGCCATCTCATCTTGAACGAGATCGCCATCATCGGTCTGTTCGCCCTGTCTCTGGATCTCATTCTCGGATACGCCGGCATCGTATCCCTGGGCCACGCAGCGTTCTTCGGCCTCGGCGCCTATGCGGCCGGCATTCTCGCCAAGAATGGCATCGGCGATCCTCTTGTCGGCCTAGTCGTCGCGGCGATCGCTGCAGCTATTCTTGGCTTCGTCACCAGCTTCCTCGTCCTGCGCGGATCCGATCTGACGAAGCTCATGGTGACGCTGGGCGTCGCCCTTGTCCTTGGCGAATTGGCCAACCAGATGTCATGGCTCACGGGAGGCGCTGACGGTCTCCAGGGGATCACGATGGGGCCGATTCTCGGCCTGTTCGAGTTCGATATATTCGGGACGGTCGCCTACACCTACAGCCTCGTGGTGACGTTCGTATTGTTCGTTCTGGCGCGAAGGATCGTCGTGTCGCCCTACGGCCTGTCGCTCCGCTCGATCCGCGACAATCCCCTCCGCGCCCGTGCGGTCGGCATTCCGGTCAACCGCCGTCTCGTGGCGATCTATACGCTGGCAGGAGCCTATGCGGGCGTGGCCGGCGCCTTGCTGGCCCAGACGACGCAGTTCGTGTCCCTCGACGTGCTCGCCTTCCATCGCTCGGCCGATGTGATGCTGGTTCTGGTGATCGGAGGTGTGGGCTATCTCTATGGCGGGCTCATCGGTGCCGTCTTCTTCAAGGTGCTGCAGGACATTCTGTCCGCCTGGACACCGCAATATTGGCAGTTCTGGATCGGATTGATCCTCGTCCTGATCGTGCTGGCCGGGCGGGAGCGCCTGACGGATCGGGCCAGGGCGTTGTGGCCGCGGTCGAGGCGCAGTCTCGTGGCGGATTCTCAGCAGCCTCTGCCGTCGACGAAAACCCGGGAGGTCTGACATGGCGGCTGCTCTCGAAACAAGGGGCCTGATCAAACGCTTCGGCGGACTCGTGGCCACAGACAACGTGTCGTTCAAGCTGGAGCAGGGCGCACGTCATGCCCTCATCGGCCCCAACGGCGCAGGCAAGACGACGTTCATCAATCTTCTCACAGGCGTACTGACGCCAACCTCCGGGCAGATCCTGCTGGAAGGCGAGGACATCACCCGGCTACGGCCGGAATTGCGGGTCCAGGGCGGCCTCGCCCGTACCTTCCAGATCAACCAGCTCTTCCCGGCCATGACTCCGCTCGAAACCCTGGGCCTCGCCGTGTCCGAGCGCATGGGAGGAGGGCGCGACTGGTGGCGCGTGATCGGCAGCAAGCGCGAGATCATCGACGAGATCGTCGAGATCGCACAGCGCTTTCGCCTCACCGACGTTCTGGACGAGCGCACCTCGAACCTAGCTTACGGCAAGCAGCGACTCCTTGAGATCGCTGTGGCTTTTGCCTGCCGGCCCCGCGTGCTGCTCCTGGACGAGCCGGCCGCGGGCGTGCCGGAAGCGGAGCGGCACGAGTTGCTCGCCACTGTGGCGGCCTTGCCACGGGACGTCTCGGTCCTCCTGATCGAGCACGACATGGATCTGGTCTTCAGCTTTGCCGACCGGATCTCGGTCCTTGTCAACGGCGCCCTCTTCACGGACGGCAGCGTCGAGGAGGTCTCGACCGATCCCAGGGTCCGGGCCGTCTATCTCGGGGAGAGCGTCGATGAGTGACCTTTTGAAGCTCAGCCAAGTCTCCGCCGGTTATGGGGAGGCGGTCGTGATCTCGGAGGTCGACCTCTCACTCAAGCCTGGAGAGGCCCTGGCCGTGCTCGGCCGCAACGGAACCGGCAAGACGACCCTACTCAACACCATCATCGGCGTGACCCGCCATCGCGGCGGCACCATCACGCTCGATGGTCAGGACGTCACGAAGACTCGCCCCGACAAGCGGGCGCTTGCCGGGATTGGTTGGGTGCCGCAGGAGCGCAACATCTTCAAGTCGCTCACCGTGGAAGAAAATCTCACTGCCGTGGCGCGCCCCGGAGCGTGGAACGTCAGCCGGGTCTATGAGATGTTCCCACGCCTCAAGGAGCGGCGTAGCAACCTCGGAAACCAGCTCTCCGGCGGCGAGCAGCAGATGCTGGCGATCGCTCGGGCGCTCGTGCTCAATCCCAAGCTCATGTTGCTGGACGAGCCGACGGAGGGGCTTGCGCCCATCATCATCGAAGAGCTGCTGGCGGCTCTGAACCGGATCATCCGCGGGGAGGGCATGTCGGCCATCGTCGTGGAGCAGCACGCTCAGAAAATCCTGGGTGTAACCGACAATGCCGTCATTCTTGACCGCGGAACCATCGTCCATGCGGGTTCGAGCCGCGCGCTCATCGAAGATCCTGCAGCGCTCGAGCAGCACCTCGGGGTGACGGCGAAGAAAAAGCCGGCGCGGATGGCCGCGCGCTAGACCGATTTATCAGGAGGAAAAGCCATGCAACGCACCAAACCACCTTTCCGCGCCGACATGGTCGGCAGCCTGCTGCGGACCGCTGCCCTAAAGGAAGCACGCCATAAGCATCACGATGGCGAGATTTCCGATGAGGCCTTGAAGGAAATCGAGGATCGCGAAATCCGGGCTTTGATCAGGCGTCAAGAGGAGATCGGGTTGCAAGCGGTGACGGACGGTGAATTCCGTCGCGCTTACTGGCATTTCGACTTCCTTGAGCATCTCGACGGCGTTACTTCCGTGGAGGCCGATTCCGGCATGAACTTCAAGGGCGGCGTCGGCATCGCCAAGGCGCTGCGGATCACCGGAAAGGTGGGCTTCTCCGGCCGGCACCCGATGATCGATCACTTCCGCTTCGTGAAGGACAACACGGATCGGGTGGCGAAGATGACCATTCCGGGTCCGAGCATGCTTCACTACCGCGGCGGGCGGAAGATGATGAACATGGGTGTCTATCCGGAGATGGACGACTTCTACGGCGATGTCGGCCGGGCCTACAACAAGGCCGTGCACGCCTTCTATGACGCCGGCTGCCGCTATCTCCAACTCGACGACATCTCCTTCGCCTATCTCTGCGATCCAGAGCAGCGCGAGATGCTGCGTCAGCGTGGCGACGACCCGGAAAAGCAACCCGAGATCTACGCCGGCATGGTGCGCGAGGCGCTCAAGGACAAGCCGGATGATCTGACGATCACCATGCATCTGTGCCGCGGCAACTTCCGCTCGACCTTCATCGCATCCGGCGGCTACGAGCCGGTGGCGGAGGTCCTGTTTAACCGCATGCCGGTCGATGGCTACTTCATGGAATGGGATACGGACCGCGCCGGTGGTTTCGAGCCGCTGCGTTTCCTGCCCAAGGGCAAATCCGTCGTTTTGGGCCTCGTGACCTCCAAGACCGGAATCCTAGAGAAGAAGGACGAGATCAAGCGCCGGATCGACGAGGCGGCGAAATATGTTGATCTCGACCAGCTCTGCCTCTCGCCCCAATGCGGCTTCGCCTCGACCGAGGAGGGCAACACTCTCGCCGAGGACGAGCAGTGGGCGAAGCTGCGCATGATCGTCGAGATCGCTGAAGAGGTTTGGGGCAGCCCTGGCTCCGGGGCCAAGAAGGCGGCCTGATCGGGGAGGCGAGGGAACGAGGATTTCCCTCGCCACCATTGTTGCGCGCGAGAGACATCATGATCCAAGACGAACCGGTTCTCGACCTAGCCCATCTCGGCCATCTTGAGCTGCTCACGCCCGAGCCGGAGGAGAGCCTGCGCTTCTTCGTCGATGTGCTTGGCATGACGGAGATTGGACACCAAGGCGACTCGGTCTATCTCCGCGGATGGGACGATTACGAGCGTCACTCGCTCAAGCTCACGGCGTCGAGGAAGCCGGGTATGGGCCACATGGCGTTCCGCGCGCGCAGCCAAAAGGCGCTGGAGCGCCGCGTCGCTGCCCTGAAGGGCTCAGGCTATGAGATCGGCTGGAATGACGGCGATCTCGGTCACGGGCCCGCTTTCCTCTGCCGCGATCCGGATGGGCACGTCATCGAGCTCTATTACGAGACCGAGTGGTACCAGGCTCCGCCGGAGCTGAAGCCGGCCTTGAAGAACCAGGCCCAGCGCTTCCCGGCCCGGGGAGTTAACGTCCGCCGGCTCGACCACCTGAATTGCCTTGCCGCGGACATCCGGGCCAACCGGATCTTCTACGAGACCTATCTCGGCTGCCGTCTCACGGAGCAGATCGTCCTCAATGACGGTACCGAGGCGGGCATGTGGATGACGCTGACTAACAAGAGCTATGACTTCGCCTTCACGCGTGACCATACCGGCGCGAAGGGCCGGTTCCATCACCTGACCTACGCCCTCGACAGCCGCGAGGATGTCTTAAGAGCAGCTGACATCTTCCTGGAAGCCGGGGTGCCTATCGAATCCGGCCCGCACAAGCACGCGGTTCAGCAGACGTTCTTCCTCTATGTCTATGAACCTGGGGGGAATCGGGTCGAAGTATGCAATGCCGGCGCTCGCCTTATCCTGGCTCCAGACTGGAAGCCGATCGTCTGGACCGAGGAGGAGCGAAAGAAGGGTCAGGCCTGGGGCATGAAGACGGTCGAGTCATTCCATACCTATGGAACGCCACCCATCGACTATGACGATTGAAGCTGTTCACCGAGGATCTACCTCCGCCCGCCGTAGAGGCTTGAGGTCGGGTCCTCAACGCGAACAGGGCGGAATGTTAACTTTACCGAAACATTAACGCCTCTCTCAGCACAACATTGCGTTGACTCATAAGAAAATATTTCCGAATTCTAGTGTAGCTCTATGCAGATACTCATGGCGGATTGGGCGATCACTGAGGTGAGACCGACCCAAAGGCATGATGCCGCCCCGCCATACCGGTGAGAGCCCGGTATATTCCACCAAAGCCATCTTCAGTATTTTTTCGGCCGAAAGGCCATTGGTAGCGTTATGGATCGGTCCGCCGTTTCTTCCGCGGCACCATCGGTGGTGTCCGCCGGCCCTTGGCTGACACGCCCGTTCAGAGGTCTGATCGGCCGCTTCGGAATCATGTTCCTGATCCCGGTGGTCGAGGCAACCCTGCTCATCACCCTGCTGGCTTTGGCTCTCCCTGTCGCCCTGCTGCAGGTCTATGACCGTATCCTGCCGAACAAGGGCGTCGGCACCCTTGCGGTGCTCGCGACGACGGTCGCGATTGCAATTCTGATGGAGGCGCTGTTGCGCCATGTGCGCGGCCGGGTGCTGGCCCGCGTCGCAGCAACGTCCGAGGCTCAGGCGCATCGGCAGGCCATGCAGTGCCTGCTGAATGCCCCCCTGTCGGCTCTGGAGGCCCACGGCAATGGCTACTATGCCGAGCGTCTCTCGGCTATCGGCACTTTACGTGAAGCATGGTCGGGGCCTGCCCTGCAGGCAATGCTCGATCTTCCTTTCGCGCTGCTCTACCTCGTCGGCATCTGGTACCTAGCCGGCCCGCTTGTTCTGGTGCCACTGACGCTGCTGACGGGTGTCGCATTCCTGGCTGCGCTGACTGGCCGCCGCGTGCGCCGCGCCGCCCATGACCTCGCCCTCGCCGAGGAGCGCCGCTTCAACTTTCTTTTCGATACCTTGAGCTGCATCCATTCCATGAAGGTGCTGGGAGCCGAGCCCTTGCTTGAGCGCCGCTATGAGCGCCTCCAGAACGGCTCCGCCCAACTGCGCCGGAGACTGTCGCATGCGATCTCGGCCGGGCAGGAAGGCGGTATGCTGCTGGCCCAGGTTGCCACGGTGGGCGTGGCAGCCTTCGGCTGCCACATGGTCCTGAACGGGCAGCTCAGTGTCGGCGGCCTCGGCGCCTGCACCATGCTGGTCGGCCGTACGATGCAGCCTCTGCTCGGCGGAGTCGCCCTATGGTCTCGCCTGCAGTCGCTGAAAGAGAGCAAGAGGCGTGTGGCCGAGATCGGCGCGCTACCGCAGGAGCGCAGTCTCGAACGGAACTCGCTGCAGGTCTCGGCAGGGCACGTCTTTTTGCAGGACGTCCGCTTTCGGACGCCTCGCTACTCCGAATGGCTGTTCGACGGTCTCGATCTGGAGGCGCAGCCCGGTGAGATCGTCGGCATCACGGGTTCCAACGGATCCGGCCGTTCTGCGCTCTTGCGCCTGATCGCGGGTGATCTGAAAGCGACGGACGGACACGTCTATATCGACGGGCAGGATCTCGCCGAGGTCGATACCGGGCCGGCACGTCGGCTGGTCGCTCTGGTTCCACCGGATCCGGCATTGGTGCGTGGCACGCTGCTGCAGAATCTGACCATGCACCAGCCGCAGCGCGAAGCTCTGGCCTTACACTTGGCGACCGAGCTAGGTCTCGATCAGGTTGCCAGCGCCTTGCCAGGTGGCTGGCACACCCAAGTCGGCGTAGCCGCGACGCCCTTGCCGCGCGGCGCAGCCCAGCGCATCGGTGTCGTCCGCGCACTCGTCGAGGAACCGCGCATTCTGCTCCTCGACGACATCACCTCGCAGATCGACGGCGACAGCGACGCACGCCTTGCGCGCCTGCTGGCGGACTTGCGGGGCAGGGTGACGGTGATCATCGTCACCCACCGCCCATCCACCTTGAACATCGCAAATCGGGTCTATGCGATTCGCGACGGCCGATTGGAGCGCATGTCATGAGCCTGATCAGGGAAGACCGCTCGCACCGCCCGCTGGAATTGCCCGAGGATTTGCTGGCGCCTTCCGATCTCGCCCGCTGTCTGACGACCATGCTGTGGTTGATGGAATGGTCCGGCAGCGCAGACGACCTGCTGTCAGCCCTGCCGCATGTCAAGCCGGATATCGACCTCACGGACGTGCGGAATACCCTCGCCATCCTCGGTTATCCAACCCGCATGGAACGCCTCTCGCAGGGCGCCTTGGACCCGAGGCGATTGCCCGCCATCCTGCTTCCCTCCGGCGGCGCGGCCGCCATCGTCTATCGGGATGAAGAGGGCCGGGTCCTGCTGATCGACGGTGCGACCGGTGCGGTGCATCCCTGCGACCCCAAGGGCCTGCGTGGCACCATGATGCTGGTCATCGATACGGATGCCGGAGCGCCACGTCAGAGCTGGTTCAGCGGCATCGCACGAAGGTTCAGGGGCGATCTTCCGGCCCTGCTCGGCATCAGCGGGCTGATGGCGGTACTCGGGCTCGCTGTGCCCATCTTCACCATGGCGGTCTTCGACACGGTAATCGCCGGCTACAGCCCGGAAACTCTGCCGATGCTGGTTGCAGGCGCCGCAGCCGCCATCCTTCTGGAGGTCGCTTTCCGGGCCATCCGACAGCGGGCTCTGCTCAGCATCGCCGAGCGGCTTGATCGGCTTGTTCCAAGTGCTGTCTTCACGCAGCTGATGTCGCTGCCGACTGCACTGGTCGAACGGGCCGGAACGGCCTCTCAGGTATCACGTCTACGGGACTTTGCGGCTATTCGCGAATTCCTCACAGGCAGCTTTGCCGTCGCACTTCTCGACATGCCTTTCACGCTGCTCGTCATCATGCTCATGGTGGTGCTGGGAGGTTGGATCGCCGTAGTGCCGGTGGGCACGGCAGTGGGGTTCGTCATCCTCTACTTCATCTCACGCGGACCGATGCGGCTGGCGATCGAACAGGCGGCTCGCGCCAACCAGATGCGGGAGGCGCTGGCTGTGGAAGCCCTCGAAACCGTACGGACCCTGAAGCTCGTAGGCGCCGAGGAGCGCTGGATCGATCGTTATTCCAATGCGGCGGCGGCAGCGGCCGTATCCTCGGCACGGGTCAGCACCCTGTCGGGCTCGGTGCTTGCCACAGCTCAGGCTCTCGTGACGCTGTCTGGGCTGGCCGCAGTGGTGATCGGTGTCCTCTCGGTCCTGGGCGGAGCCATGACGGCTGGTGCGCTGATTGCCGGAATGATGCTGATCTGGCGTGTTCTGGGGCCCATGCAGACCTGCTTTGTGATGCTCTCCCGTTGGGAGCAGACGCAGGCCTCCATCCGTCAGGTTGACGGGCTGATGGCTCTGGAGACGGAGCGGCCTCCACCGCTCGAAGCCCGCATGGCGCCGCCGGAACAGGGGGGCATCGTGTTCCAGCGCGTGACCCTGCGCTACCTGCCGCAATCGGAACCTGTCCTGGCCGGCGCCAGCTTCTCCATCCAGCCTGGCCAAGTTGTGGCAGTGACAGGCGCCGAAGGAAGCGGCAAGTCGACCCTGTTGCTGCTCATTGCCGGTCTCTATAGGCCGCAAGGTGGATTGGTGCGCATCGACAGCCACGACGTGCGATCCTTCAATCCTGCCGTGCTCCGTCGCAGCATAGGCTGGGTGCCGCAATCGCCGGGACTTCTCTACGGCACCGTGGCGCAGAACCTGCGACTCGCCCGTCCCAGTGCGTCCGACGCGGATCTGCGCAATGCAGCCGCGGAGGCGGGCGTTCTGGAAGCCATCGAGGCCTTGCCCCAAGGCTTCGACACCCGCGTGGGTGACAACCAAAGTGGCCGCCTGCCGCGCAGCATCCTGCAGCGTATCGCTCTCGCGGCGGCTTTGCTGCGCGATGCGCCGATTCTGCTGCTCGACGAACCGGTTGCTGGGCTCGACGACGCGTGCGCCAAAGCCTTCACCGACGTCATTGCTTCGCGTCGCGGCCGCTGCACCATCCTCATGGCGACGCACCGGCCCAGCCACATCCGCCTTGCCGATCGCGTCCTGCGCCTGCGCGACGGGCAGGTGGAAGAACTCGACCAACAGACGGCTCCTCCCGTCGGTCCCCGCCCCACGCGAGCCCCGATCGGCTCCTCTGTGGCGAATGCCGCCTTCGGGAACCTGGCTGCCGCCAACAGCTCGAAAGTTGCATGATGAGCAAGACCGCCAGCATCAACGGCGAAATCCTTCCCGCGACGGTGGATCGTCCCAGTCTGCCGCGTGCCAGCCGCCAGCCGCGTCCGGACAGTCATGTGCTGGCGCTCGAAGAGCTGCGCGTCCGCGGACTGGAACGCACCGTTGTCCTCGGGGCCGGCTTTCTGGTAGCTGCAGGGCTTACCTGGGCGTCCCTGGCCCATGTGCCGGAAGTCGCCGTCAGCGTCGGTGAGATCGCCCCGGCGACTGCGCCTGCACCCGTCCAGCATCTCGAAGGCGGCATCGTCGCCGAAGTGCTCGTAAACGAGGGCGAAGCGGTCGAGGAAGGGCAGCCCCTCCTGCGCATGAACGATGCGGTGGCGCAGACCGAGCTGTCGCAGTCGCGGCATCGGCTCGAATCCCTGCAGCTGCAAGCGCAGCGCCTCGCGGCTGCTGCGGACGGCAATGTGGTCGCCATGGACACGCTCGGTCGCCAGGGGCCGACCGCCGGTATCATCGCACATGCGGGTGGGGATACGCAGAGCGTGCCGCCCCTGACCTCCGGTCTCTTCCTCGAGCCGCAGCGCGCGGCTCTGAATGCACGCCTGCGGGCGCTCGCTGACCGTGTTTCGGTTCTGCAGGAACAGGTGGCGCAGCGGCGCGGTGATCTGGCAACGCTGGCCGGGCAGATCTCCGCCGTGCAGGAGCAGATGGAACTGCACTCCAAGGAACTCGGGATCCGCGAGGACCTCGCTCGCAACGGCCTGACGACCCGCCTTTCCGTGTTGGAGGCGCAGCGTCTCTTCATGAGCGCGAAGGCTGAGCACGAGCGGTTGACCGGCCAGCGTGCCACGGCGCAGCGCAGTCTGGCCGAGGCTCAGGCCCGCGTTGCCGAGGCGCAATCCGCTGCGGTCGACGAGGCACGTCAGGAAGCCGCGCGGGTCGCGCTGGAGATTGCCGAGACGAAGGAGGTGGTCCGCAAGCTGGAGGATAGGGCAGAGCGCATCCAGCTGCGGGCACCGATCGGCGGTGTTGTGCGCGGCCTCGCCGTGCATCGTCCCGGAACCGTGCTGCCGCCTGGAGGCCTGGTGGCCGAGATCATGCCGCGGGATACGCAACTCGTGGCGGATGTGCGGCTGATGCCGCGGGATATCGGTTTCATCGAGGTCGGCCAGCCGGTCCATGTGAAGGTCCAAGCCTTCGATTATGCCCGCTTCGGCTCGGTCGAGGGAACGGTGGAGCGGGTTTCGGCCGGCACCTTCCTCGACGAGCAGCGGCAGCCCCATTACCGCGCGCGCATCGCGCTCAAGCAGCAGCATGTCGGCCAGGATCCGCGCCATGCGCAGCTCGTCGCCGGCATGACCGTCCAGGCTGACATCACCACGGGCACCAAGACAGTGCTGCAATACCTGCTGAAGCCGATCTATTCGGCCATGGCGGCATCCTTCCACGAGCGCTGAGCACATCCATGACGCAGCAACCGGATCTGACCATTCCCTTCGACGCCAGTGTCGTCGATGAGGAAGCCCTGCGCGCCCTCCGTGCTGTGCAGCGTGCGGTTCCCATCGGGGACGGCGGTGCCAGCGGCAATCTCGTCGGTGGAACGGAGGCTGTTGCAGCTTTCGGCATGGTGCCGGGCGCTCCATCGGGAGGCGCCTCAGCCCGGTCGAGCGGGATAACGTCTCTGCCTGCGGATCAGGCGCCTCGGACCGTTGACGTATCGCTTGAGAGTTTGGACGTTCCTCCTCCTTCACGCCCGTCGGCGGATTTGAATTCGGCATTGCCCGATATCCCTTCTGTCACTGCCTCAACAGCGCCTCATACTGCCCCGGCGTCGAGAACGGCAGCTTCAAGCGGGTCCTCCAGCGCTCCGCCTGCCATGACCGGTGCAGCCTTCGAGCCCGAGCGTGTGACGACAAGCACCCCGGATCCCGACGAGGGGGCTGTGGTTGCGCCACCGCGTGAGGATCAGCCGGCGCCCGAAGAGCCGCAGGATAGGGCGGCCGCTTCCCCGCTTGTGCAGGTCAGAGATGCGGATGGGCAGGAGGATCAGCCGATTGCTCTCGACCTTTCGGCAGTTCTTGCCGATACGGATGGATCGGAAGTTCTGTCGGTCAAGATCTTCGGCGTTCCCGAAGGCGCGTCTCTGACGCATGGCACGCGTCAGGCCGACGGCAGCTGGGACGTGTCTCCCGGCGATCTGCAGCATCTGGGCCTTATTCCACCACCGAACTTCTCAGGCACCCTCAACCTGACCCTGCGCGCCACCTCGCAGGAGGAGAATGGCGGGACAGCGATTGTCGATGCGACGCTCCAGGTACGGGTTCATGCGGTGGCCGATGCCCCCGGTGTGACGGTCACTGATGCCTATGGCCAGGAGGATGCCCCTGTAAGCCTCGCCGGTTTGGGCGGTGCATTGCGTGACACGGACGGCTCCGAGAGCCTCGGCTTCGTGCTGAGCGGTGTGCCCGCGGGCGCCACGCTGAGCGCCGGCACCGCGCTCGGCAACGGGCGATGGGCCTTAACGCCGGCGCAACTTGAAGGGCTGTTCCTGACCCCGCCGCCGCAGACGTCCGGATCGTTTACCCTGACTCTCACGGCCGTCGCGACGGAGAGCGAACCGGGTGTTCCCAGCGCGCGCACCTCCGCCACGTTCACGGTGACCGTCGATCCCGTTGCGGATGCCGGCTCCGTCACCGGTGCCAGCGCGGGATCGGAAGATGCGCCGATCCTGATCCGGCCGACTTTCATCACTCCAGATGCGGATGGTTCCGAGACATGGTCCGAGTTCACCCAAGTGGCCGGCCTGCCACCAGGGGCTTCTTTGAATCGCGGCTCCGAGATCGCACCGGGTGTGTGGCAGGTCTCGACGGCGGATCTGCAGGCCGGGCTTGTGTCCGTTCGGCCGGCCGAGCACAGCGACGACGATTTTACCCTCACCCTCACAACGACGCTGATCGATCATGCGAACGGCACGAACGTCAGCCGCGTCGTGACCGGAACCCATACCGTCACTGTCACGGCTGTGGCCGATTCTCCCGTGGTATCGGCCGCTGATGTGTCCGGGGACGAGGATCAGCCGATTCCGCTCGATCTCTCGGCCAATCTCGTCGATGCAGACGGTTCGGAGTTTCTTTCGGTGAGCATCCTCGGCGTGCCGGTCGGCGCGTCGCTCTCGCATGGTTCACGCCAGTCCGACGGCAGTTGGAGCGTGTCTCCCGCTGATCTCGCGCATCTTTCGGTCACACCGCCCAAGGACTTTTCCGGTACGATCAGCCTGACTCTTACGGCTACTGCGACCGAAAGCGAGGCGGGCGTTCCGAGTGCTCGCACGTCCACGACGTTCACCGTGCGCGTCGGTCCGGTCGCCGATGCTGGTACGGTGGCGGGCACAAGCGAAGGATCGGAAGATACCGCGATCCTTGTCCAGCCGACTTTCATCACGCCTGACGCGGATGGTTCGGAAACATGGGGTGAATTCACCCAAGTGGCAGGTCTGCCGTCCGGGGCTTCGCTCAATCGTGGCACCGAGGTTGGACCGGGTGTGTGGCAGGTATCGACCGCCGATCTGCGCGCCGGGCTCGTTATGGTCCGCCCGGCCGAGCACAGCGATCAGGATTTCACCCTGACACTGACGACGACCCTGACGGACAGCGCGAATGGTACGAATGGCAGCCGCGTGGTGACGGGGACCCATACGGTCGCCGTGGCAGCGGTTGCGGATGCTCCGCAAGTCTCGGCGGCGGACGTGTCGGGTGATGAGGATCAGCCGATTCCACTCGATCTCTCGGCCAATCTCGTCGACAGCGATGGATCGGAAATCCTGTCGGTGAGCATCCTTGGCGTGCCATCCGACGCCTCGCTTTCGCATGGCACGCGCCTGCCCGACGGCAGCTGGAGCGTCCCTCCCGCCGATCTGACTCATGTGACCATCACGGCGCCAAAGGATTTCTCGGGCACGATCGACCTGACCCTTCAGGCGACAGCCCGCGAAACCTCCAATGGCTCGACGACGACGCGGAGCACTGCGTTCCAGGTGAAGGTCGACAGCGTGTCCGACATGCCACTGGTCGGCGTCCATGACGCATCGGGCCATGAGGACAAGTGGACGCCCCTCGACCTCTCCGCCGCCCTGACCGATACCGACGGTTCGGAGAACCTGTCGGTGAGCATCATCGGTGTTCCCGCTGGCGCCTCGCTGTCGCACGGAAGCCGTGCATCGGATGGCAGCTGGCATGTCGATCTAAAGGATCTTGCCGATCTCTCCATCCTGCCGCCGGAGAACTTCTCCGGTACGATCGGTCTGACCCTGCGGGCCGTTTCGTTGAGTACGAACGGCGTGACGGCGACGACCGATGCTCCTTTCAAGGTGCACGTAGAGGCCGTGGCCGACGCTCCGGATGCCGGTGCCCACGACACGGCGACGAGGGAAGACCAGCCCATTGCGCTTGATCTCTCCGCGACGCTGACCGATACCGACAAGTCGGAAGTGCTCTCTGTCGTCATCGAAGGCCTGCCGAAGGGCGCGCAGCTGTCCGCGGGTGCCGACAACGGCGACGGCAGCTGGAGTCTCGCGCCATCGCAGCTCGCCGGGCTGACAGTGACGCCGCCCGCCGACTGGAGTGGCACCATGGAACTCACACTGGTGGCCCAGTCGCGGGAAACGTCGAACGGATCGACGGCGACGACCCGCGTCCCCTTCAAGGTCGAAGTCGAGGCAGTCGCCGATGCTCCGCAGATCGTTGCCCATGACGTCGCGGGTCTCGAGGATACGCCGGTTGCGCTCGACCTTTCGGTGGCGCTGAAGGACAAGGACGGATCGGAGCTGCTCTCGGTCACCATCTTCGGCGTGCCCGCCGAGGCCTCTCTGTCTCACGGTACACGCCAGCCGGACGGCAGCTGGACCGTCTCCCCGTCCGACGTGCAGCACCTGAAGCTCACGCCCCAGAAGGACTTCTCGGGACCGCTGAACCTGCGTATCGAGGCAACGTCGAAGGAGGGCAATGGCGATACGGAAACCAGCACGGCCGCCTTCCACGTGCAGGTCGGTGCGGTTGCCGATACCCCGGACGTGACGGTGGTGAACTTCTCCGGCCGCGAGGACGAGCCGGTTACTCTCAAAGGCCTAGGCGGAGCTTTGCGTGACCTCGATGGCTCAGAGAGTCTGAGCTTCCTGCTCACAGTGCCTGCCGGCGCGAAACTCAATGTTGGGATCAAACAGGCTGACGGTCGCTGGCTTCTCACGCCCGCCCAGCTCGACACTGTAGTCCTTACGCCGCCTGCGAATGTCTCCGGGCCCATCAGCCTGACCCTCACGGCCGTCGCCACGGAGAGCGACCCGAGCGCCCCCACAGCTCAGAGATCCGCGCCGTTTACCGTGAATCTCGATCCAGTGCTGGACAAGGGCACCATCAGCGGATCGATCACCGGCAACGAGGATACGTGGATCACGCTTCGTCCGACGTTCAATACCCCTGACAGAGACGGATCCGAAAAGTGGTCCGACACCACGCAGATCATTGGCGTTCCGGCCGGAGCGACGCTCAGCCGCGGGACGCTGGCGGACGGGGTCTGGACGGTCTCCACGGCGGATCTCCGGGCCGGGCGGGTGCAGATCAAGCCGCCGGTGAACAGCGATGAAGATTTCGCCCTGACGTTCAAAGCGACACTGAGCGACAGCGGCAACGGGAAGACCGTCAGCCAGGAGGTCACGGGATCCTACGGCGTCAAGGTTACGGCAATCACCGACGCTCCGAACGTGACCGCCATGGCCGTGTCCGGGAACGAGGATCAGGCGATTGCGCTCAACCTCTCGGCCTCGCTCGCCGACACGGACGGATCGGAAACCCTGACCGTCAGGATTCTCGGCGTACCAAGCGGAGCATCTCTCACGAAGGGTGTGCTCCAGTCCGACGGTTCCTGGCACGTGGATGCGAAGGATCTCCCGAGCGTCTCCATCAAGCCTCCGGCGGATTTTTCGGGCACGCTGAACCTGAAGATCGAGGCGACCGCGAAAGAGACCTCGACCGGCAAAACGGAAGTGCGGGAGGTGCCCTTCCAGGTTACGGTCGATGCCGTTGCCGACGCGCCGGGGCTTCGCGTTGCTCCAGCCGTGGGTGACGAGGACACCGCCATTCCCCTCAACATGGCGGCTTGGACCACCGACCGGGATGGTTCGGAGAAGATCGTCGTCTTCCGGATCACGTGCATTCCGAACGGCGCGGTGGTGCGGGCAGGCGGTGTGGAACTCGCCGTGGTCGACGGGAGCGTGACGGTCGATCCAGCCCTCGTGAACCGCCTCACCATCACGCCGCCTGCCAACTCCGACAAAGATTTCACGGTGACGGTCGTCGCCATTTCGGCGGAACCCAACGGCAGCAAGGCAGAGAGCCAGCCGCGAGACATTCCGGTGACGGTGCGGGCCGTGGCAGATGCTCCCGTCATGGACGTGACCGGCGCCAGCGGCTTCGAGGACAGCCCGATCGCTCTCAATCTCACAGCCACTCTGCCGGACAATGACGGCTCCGAGGCGCTCAGCTTCGTGATCAGGGGCGTGCCGGATGGCGCTACACTGTCCCACGGTACCTATCGGGGGCCGGGCGTCTGGTCCTTGACGGCCGACGAGGCCAAGGTGGTGACGTTGTCGCCGCCGGCCAACTTCTCGGGAACCATCAATCTCTCTGTGACGGCAATCTCGCAGGAGGAGCGGGGAGGCGACGAGGCAAAGACTCCGGTCAATTTCCCCGTCGAGGTGAAGGCGGTTGTGGATGCTCCCGCTGTCGGCGGTCTCGACGGGGCCTCCGGCAACTGGGGCACCATGCACGGAACCGAGGATCAGCCGATCGCGCTGCGCCTCAATCCGGGCCTTCGGGACAGCGACAACTCGGAGAAGGTTGTCGGCGACATTCTCATCAGCGGGGTTCCCGACGGCGCCGTGCTGCGTCTGGCGAACGGCACCGTCGTTACGGCCGATGGGAGTGGGATCTACAGGATCGCCGCAGCCAATATGACCGGTGTGACCCTCACCATGCCTCACGACAGCGACAGGGCTGCTACTCTGCGTGTCACGATGACGATCGAGGACAGCGGCGGCGTACGGGCTACGATCGGCGGGCAGATGGTGGTGGACCCGCTCGGGGACGCCGACACGCCCGTCCTGACGATAACGGGATCGAACGGCACGGGCCACAATAGCATAAACCCGGATGATGGCCGGATCCCACTCCACATCACGGCAGTTCCTGGCGATACGGATGGTTCCGAGACGCTGCATATTTGGGTGCGGAACGTGCCGAATGGGGCGACCCTGTCGGCTGGAATCCCCGCTGGCAACAACCTATGGCTGGTTCCAGTCGAGGCTCTTCCCACTCTCTCTATCCGTCCGCCTGCCGGATATACGGGAACCTTCAATCTGACGGTGACTGCAGTCGGGGTCGAACGCGAGGGTGACCAAGCCGCTCGGACCGAGTTGGTCCCGGTGACGGTCACGGCGCCCATCGGTGGAGGAACAGGTGGCGACGGGTCGGGTACGGTGCCCGGCGCAGCGCCGGTGGCGCAGGCTCCTGATCTGATCGTCAAAGACGCTAAGACGGACGAGGACGACAGCGTCGTTTTGACTATCAAGGCCAAAACCGATGACAAGGATCACGGTCGGGAAACCCTCGGCATCCGGATCGAAGGCGTGCCGGATGGCGCACGTCTGTCGGCCGGCGTGAAGGATCCGGAGACCGGAGCGTGGGTCCTGCGCCCTGATCAGCTGGATAAGTTGACCCTGACACCACCGGCGGATTTTTCGGGCACGATTAAACTCCATGTTGTGGCGATCTCGACAGAAGCGACAGGCAGCCAGACGAGCACAGCGTCCGATCTGAATGTGAACGTGGACGCCGTTGCCGACGGTGCCGTCATCAGCGCCAATCCGCCCGCGGGCATCGAGGATACGGGGGTGCCGCTGAATCTCTCCATTGCGGCCGGTGATCGGGATGGGAGCGAGACCGTCACGTCGATTGTCATCTCCGACCTTCCCAAAGGCTCCCGTCTTGAGGGGACAGGGCTCATCGAGCTCGGTGGCGGAAAGTGGCAGGTCGATCCGGCAAATCTCGCGAGCCTGCGCTTCGTGCCGCCTTCTGACGCCTACGGGACCTTCGTCCTGAAGGTCGAGGCCACGACACGGGAAGCGAGCAACGGCGACACGCAGGCGACGACCCGAACGGTTACCCTTTCGGTTGCACCTTCCGCCGACGCTCCCGTCGTCACGGTGAAAAACGCGACCGGTGATGAAGATGGCACGATCAAGCTCGATCTCACGGCCAGTCTCACGGATAAAGACGGCTCGGAAGTGCTCTCGGTGGTGATCGACGGATTGCCGGAAGGTGCGCGCCTCTCCAAGGGTATCAACAACGGCGACGGGAGCTGGACGCTCACGCCTTCGCAGCTCGCCGGATTGACCGTGACTCCACCCGCCGACTGGAGCGGGACCATGAATCTGACGATGCTGGCGCACGCACGGGAAACGTCCAATGGCTCTGTGGCCACAACCCAAGCCTCGTTCCAGGTGCAGGTGGATGCCGGTGCTGACGCGCCCGTCGTGAGCGCCCGCGACGTCTCAGGCCTGGAGGACCAACCGATTGCCCTGAACCTCTCGGCCATCCTGACGGACCGTGACGGCTCGGAGGTGCTGTCGGTGGTCGTCTCAGGTCTGCCGGCTGGGGCCACCCTCACGCATGGAACGCCTCAAGCGAACGGGACCTGGATCGTTTCCCCGTCCGATCTGCCGCGGCTCGCCGTGACTCCGCCGGAGAATTTCTCCGGCACGTTCTCGCTGACCATCCGTGCGACGTCTCAGGAGACGAATGGCGAGACTGCCGCGAGCGAAGCGACCTTCCGCGTGCAGGTCGATGCCGTGGCTGATGCGCCGGATGTGACGGTGGTGAATATCTTCGGCAATGAGGATACGACCATCTCCCTGGCGGGCTTGGGCGGCGCGTTGCGCGATACGGACGGCTCCGAGACCCTGACCTTCGTGCTCAGCGGGCTGCCGGCGGGCGCGAGCCTCAACGCCGGTACGAAGCAGGCCGATGGCAGCTGGCTGCTCACACCGGCGCAGCTCAACGGCCTGACCTTCACCCCGCCGGCGCAAGTATCCGGCTCATTCACCCTCACGCTGACCGGCATATCGACCGAGAGCTCCGGAAAGACCACGGCTCATACGGCCCGAGATTTCACCATCAGCCTTAATCCGGTGGCCGATGCGGGCACGATCAGCGGCGCAAGCACGGGGGACGAGGACACCAGCATCTTGCTGAACCCGACCTTCACGCTCCTGGACAAGGACGGATCCGAATCCTGGTCGGAGTTCGCCCAGGTGTCGGGGCTGCCGAACGGGGCCAGCCTGAACCGTGGTTCAAAGCTTCCGGATGGTACCTGGCACGTTGCGACCGCCGACCTGAGCGCCGGTCTCGTGAGGATCAACCTGTCGGAGCATAGCGATGCGGATTTCACGCTGACCGTGAAAGCAACCATCACGGACACCGGCAACGGCGTCACCGTGAGCCGGGAGGTAACCGGAACGCATGCGGTGACCGTGAATGCGGTTGCCGACGCGCCTGGGGTGATCGCCAACGATGTGGTGGGGCAGGAGGATCGTACGATTCAGCTGAACCTGTCCGCTGCCCTCGTGGATGCCGACGGTTCCGAGACTCTGTCGGTCAGCCTTCTTGGGATCCCCGCAGGCTTCAAGCTCTCGCACGGCGAGGCACTTGCCAACGGCGCGTGGAGGGTGCCTGCGGGCAGCCTAGCCGATCTGCAGCTCATTCCACCTCAGGACTGGAACGGCACCCTGAACCTCACCCTTCAGGCGACCAGCACCGAGGCCACCGGCCCAACCGCAACGAAGACGGTGCCCTTCGCCGTGACGATCGCTGCGGTGAACGATGCTCCGGAACTGGCGCTGACCGCGCCGGCCCATGCGGAAGCCGGCGCGCATCAGGCCGACGCGATCGGGCTCGCACAGGCCAGCGACATCGATAGTCCGCAGCTCGGCGGCGCCACGATCACCCTGACGGGAGGGCAGCCCAACGACCGGCTCGATTTCGAAGGCTACGTCCTGCATGCCGAGGACGGGCGCGTGATGATCGGAAACACGGGAATCGAGATCGTGGGCGGTGGATTTTCCGCCAGCTCGGGCACCCTGACCCTGAGCGGCCATGCGGCGCCTGGGACCTATGCGGCCGTGCTGCAGTCCCTGGTGCTCGAAAGCGAAAATGCATCCGGCCTCGCTGCCGGATCGCGCAGCATTTCGGTAACCCTGCGAGACAGCGACGGCGCAGTCTCGACACCGACTACCGTCGAAGTCGTCGTGGACGATCTGCCGCCGGGCCAAGCTCACGCCCCCGCGGCGGATTTCGGGACTACGCAGGATCTGGCCGGCTCCGACATTCTCCTGATGATGGCGGAGGGCGGAACCGACCCAGGTCATGCGGCAACCGGCACATGGACGGACCAGATCGGTGCTAATGATTCCACGTCGACGGCATCGCATCCTCCGGTGGATCTCCACCAACCTGCCTCGGACCATATCCAACCTATCGACGACCTCCAGATCGACACGGCCCGATCCCATTGGGCCTGAGGACGGGAAGGCACAAAGGAGGACGTCCGCCCGATAAATGGGCCGTCTCGGTTGACGCGTCCGGGCCGGCGGCCTTAGACAAGGCGGAGAGCCGGAGCGGATTTCTCCGTACCAGGAGGGGTGGCCGAGTGGTTTAAGGCAGCGGTCTTGAAAACCGCCGTGGGTGCAAGCCCACCGTGGGTTCGAATCCCACCCCCTCCGCCATAGCCGGATTGGGCCGAGTCACAAGCAATTATTCGTTAACCAAATCCTCTCAAAATCAGGCTGTGAGTCGGGCAAGAGGGTTGGTTCAACTGGTTAAGCTGCGCTGCAGGCTGCCTCAATCGGACTTTTCCTGAATATTATCCGCTAAAATGCTGATTTAGCTGAACAATTTATCTGATCAGCTTGAGTGGCTGCTTCCTGGCCGGAACTTGCTGGGCAGACGGATGTCGTCACCGCGACCTGCTTTTGCTTAATGCAAAACTTAAATGGATCATTATAACTTTTTGCTTATAAGGCCATTTTTCAGATTCGAAATATTGTTATTCGTTTCTGAGCTTTGCCATTGACAAGCGCGGCCGTTTAACTTCCCTTTAAGGACCCGAAAGCACTTTGGTTTGATGTTCGGTCATGGGGCGATGCCATGCACTGTACAGACGATAGGATGCGAGACGACATGCCTTGTGATCGCGCTGAAGCGAAAAACGGTCCGAAGGGGGATGTCTCTTCCTTCAACCAATGGACTCTCCTCCGCATTGCAGGCGTGACCGCGATTGCCCTTACGGCAGCCAATTGCTCCTCGAACGTCAGAGGCGGCATCGATCCCAAATATGGCGTCGCCCCGAGCCCGAAGGTCGTCGCCGACGGTCAGCCGATTCCGAAGGGCGGCGGCCGCCAGATAGTGGGCAAGCCCTATACGGTTGCCGGCCGTACCTACGTTCCGGACGAGACGCCCCGGGCAAGCGAGGGGCTGGCCTCCTGGTATGGATCCAACTTCCACGGCCGCATGACGGCCAACGGCGAGGTCTTTGATCGCGATTCGATCGCGGCCGCCCATACGACCATGCCTCTGCCGAGCTATGCCCGCGTCACGAATCTGCAGAACGGCCACTCGATGATCGTCCGTGTGAACGATCGTGGTCCCTTCCATGGAAACCGGGTCATCGACGTGTCTGAGCGGGCCGCAGCGGCCCTCGGCTTTCGGCAGTCCGGGACGGCGCGTGTGCGCGTCGAGTATGTCGGCCGCGCATCCACCAATGGCAGCGACGACCGGATCCTCCTGGCCAGTCTGAGGACCGACGGCACACCGGCTGCTCTGACCGGTTCGGCACCGACGATGATCGCCCAGGCCGCGCCGCAGCCGAACGCGCCTCGCCAGGCCATCGCCCTCCGCACCTACGAACCTGACGACGAGGCCTATCCGACCCCGTCGCGCGCAATGCAGCCCGCCGGTTCGGGCGCCGTTGCGAGCAACGTGCCGCTTCCACCGGAGCGGCCGTTCGACCTCGGGACGATCCCCGGCGCGGCGAGCCCGGTTGCCCGGGTCAGCTCAGCGACCCCTGGGACGGTTGCCGCATCGCGTCCGGTGGTGGCGAGCCTCTCCGAGGCGCCCGCCGGCGCTGCGCAGTCCGGCTTCCAGAGGAGCGGCGCCTATACGGCAGCCACTCCGTCGAAGTTCGTCCTGCGCTAGTGCAGGGTATCCACTCCACCTGATCCCGGTGACATCGCGCACAGCCCACCGTGGCCGGGCGTTGATTTGTTGTTGACGCGCCACAGATTCGGGGTCTCCTAGGGGAAGATCCTGGAGAAGTTGACGATGCGTCACGTTAAGGCCGCCCGGTGCTTTGCGGCGATTGGGTTTGTTTGGGGTGCCATCTCCCTTGCGTCCGCCTGGCCGCAAGCAGCGCAGGCACAGAATTTTCAGACCAGCGCGCCCACAGCCCTCCTGATGGATGCCGGCAGCCATGCGGTTCTCTTCGAGAAGAATGCCGATGAATTGACGGCGCCGGCCAGCATGGCCAAGACCATGACCGCCGAAGTGGTCTTCAACGAGATCAAGAACGGCCGTCTGAACTTCGACAGCGAGTTCGTGATCTCTGAGAACGCCTGGCGAAAAGGGGGCGGCGGCTCGGGCGGCTCGTCCATGTTCGCCAAGGTGAATACCCCTGTGCGGCTCGAGGATCTTCTGCGGGGCCTCATCGTCCAATCCGGCAACGATGCGGCCATCGCCATCGCCGAGGGCATTGCCGGCACGGAAGAGAATTTTGCCCGCATGATGAACGAGCGGGCAAAGCAGATCGGTCTGACGAAATCGACCTTCCGCAACGCGACCGGCTATGGACATCCCGAGCAGAAGACTACGGTTCGGGATCTGTCCAAGCTCGCCCTCCACATCATCGAGACATATCCTGATCTCTACAAGATCTTCGGCGAACGTGAGTTCACCTGGAACAAGATCCGCCAGCAGAACCGCAATCCGTTGCTGTTCCTCGATATCGGAGCGGATGGGCTCAAGACGGGCAATATCGATGAATCGGGCTATGGCTTGATCGGCTCCGCGGTTCAGAACGATCAGAGACTCATCGTGGTCGTGAACGGTCTCAAGACGGCCAAGGATCGGGCTGCCGAATCCCGGAAGCTCCTCGATTGGGGCTTCAGGGCCTTCGAAACCCAGCAGCTTTTCGCCGACGGGCAGGTCGTTGGCGAAGCTCAGGTTTTCGGTGGGAGCAAACGGTCGCTGCCGCTTGTGTCCAAGAAGCCTGTTCGTGTACTTGTGCCCCGTGGAGAAGGCGAGCGGGTCACCGCCCGCATCATCTATACCGGCCCGCTGAAGGCTCCTGTTCAGAAGGGAGCGGAGGTGGCCCGGCTCCAGGTCAATCGCGGGGACATGCAGGCTCTCGACATGCCGCTTTACGCCAACGAGGACATCCAGGAGGGGACGCTGAGCCAGCGGGCCTTGGATGGTCTGCTGGAATTCAGTACTGGCTGGGTCCGCCGCGCTTTCACGAGCGTGATCGAAGGCATTTGATGGCAGGCTGCTTCATAACGTTCGAAGGCGGGGAGGGCGCAGGCAAATCGACCCAGATCGGGAGGCTTAAGACCCGGCTGGAACAGCTTGGCCAGCCCGTTCTCGTGACCCGCGAGCCCGGCGGCTCCCCACATGCCGAGGAGGTCCGTGCCTTCATCCTGGGAGGGCATGCCAAGCACCTCGGGCCCTTTGCCGAGGCCTTGCTGTTCGCAGCGGCCCGTATCGACCACCTGGACAAGACCATCATACCGGCCCTCAGAAGCGGGACTCATGTGCTGTGCGACCGTTTCGCGGACTCGACCCGCGCCTATCAGGGCTCCGTGAGCAATCTCGACAAAGGCTTGATCGACCAGCTCGAGACGGTCACCCTCCGGGGCGTAAAGCCCGATCTGACCTTCATCCTCGATCTGCCAGCTGAGACGGGGCTCGCCAGAGCTGGAGCGAGGCAGGCAGGGAAGGGGGAGGGAGCGGATCGGTTCGAGAAGGAGGATCTCTCCTTCCACCAGTCTCTCCGTCAGGCCTATCTTTCCATTGCCCGGGCCGAACCGAGGAGGTGCGTCGTGATCAACGCGGACCAGGCTTCGGAAGAGGTCGAAACTGCAATCTGGGCGGCTCTGCGCGAGCGCCTGCCCCAGATGGTCCAAGCCGCCGTGAGGCCCCTCGATGTCGCGTGACGATCAGGATGCAGCCGAACCGGACCAGCTCGAGGGCACGAGGCATCCCCGGGGTCAGTTTGCCTTCTTCGGTCATCGGGAGGGCGAGGAGGCTTTCCTGGAAGGGTTGCGCAGCGGTCGCCTTCATCATGCCTGGCTGATCGGCGGGCCCCAGGGGATCGGCAAGGCTACCCTGGCCTACCGGGTTGCCCGTACCGTTCTTGATCCGCAGAAGAGCAGGGACCGGGCCATTTCGCGGCTGGACGTGCCCAGCGACTCGAATGTTGCGCGTCAGGTGGCGGCCCTGTCCCACCCCAATCTCTCGGTTCTGAGAAGGGCTCCTGCCACGGACAAGAAGGGCGCGTCGGCGACCATTCCGGTCGATGCGGTCCGTCGGGCGCTCGGGATGTTCGGCTCGACGGCGGCGGACGGGGGATACAGGGTCTGCATCGTCGACAGCGCAGAGGATCTGACGATTTCGAGCGCCAATGCCCTTCTGAAGGTGATCGAGGAGCCGCCGCCGCGCTCGCTGTTCCTTATCGTCAGCCATGCGCCCCAGAGGGTTCTTCCCACCATCCGCTCCCGCTGCCGGCGTCTTCTGCTCCGCCCCCTGGAGGATCAGGACATCAAGGCGGCGGTCGCTTCTCTCGGCTCTCCCTGGACCGATGTTCCGGGGGATGTAGTGGATCAGGCGCTGCGATACGGCGAAGGCTCGGTCCGGCGCACCTTGGAACTGCTGGATGCCGACAAGGTCGCGTTCATCGACCAGGTCACCCGACTCTTGGACGGGTTGCCGAAAACCGACGCCAAGCAGGTCCTTGCGCTCGCAGAGGCTCTCTCCCGCCGGGATGCGGATGACAGCTACGAGCTGACCCTGGAAACCGTACAGCGCTGGGTTTCCGATCGGCTCCACGAGCGGGCCGGGCTCGGCGCCTCCCGGCTTGCGCCTTTGGTGGAGGTATGTGAGAAGATCGGCCACTCGGCGCGTGAGATCGACGTGTTCAACCTCGACCGCCGGCCCTTCATCCTGACGATGTTCGACGATCTCGCCGACGCGGTTCGGCGGGCGGCCTGAAGCCTCGTCGCCGAAGGATTTTTGGTTTCAAGGCTTAGGATTCGACATGGCCGACAAGCAGAAATTCTATATCACCACGGCTATCTCGTACCCGAATGGGGCTCCCCATATCGGCCATGCCTACGAGGTCGTCGCGTCCGATGCGATCGCGCGCTTCAAGCGCATCGACGGCTATGACGTGTTCTTCATGACGGGCACGGACGAGCACGGCTTGAAGATCCAGCAGACGGCCGACAAGAGCGGCACGACGCCGAAAGCCTTCGTCGACGAAATGGCGGCGAAGTTCAAGGCAATGGCCGACCGGCTCGATTGCTCCTACGACCGCTTCATCCGCACCACGGATGCCGACCACCTGCCTTCCACCCAGGAACTGTGGCGACGGATGCAGGAGAAGGGCGATATCTATCTCTCCAAGTATTCCGGCTGGTATTCGGTGCGGGATGAGGCCTATTACGACGAGAGCGAGCTGACGAAGCAGCCCGACGGCAGCTGGCGCGCGCCGACGGGCACGCCGGTCGAGTGGATCGAGGAAGAGAGCTATTTCTTCCGTCTCTCGGCCTATCAGGATCGGCTGCTGGCCCATTACCAGGCCAATCCGGACTTCGTCAGCCCGGAGACCCGCCGCAACGAGATCACGAGCTTCGTCCGATCCGGCCTGCAGGATCTCTCGATCAGCCGTACGACCTTCAACTGGGGTCTTCCGGTACCGGGTGATCCGAAGCACGTCATGTATGTGTGGATCGACGCCCTCAACAATTACGTGACCGGCTGCGGCTTCCCGAATGAGAACGATCCTCGCTGGCACTATTGGCCGGCGGACGTGCATATCATCGGCAAGGACATCGTGCGCTTCCATACGGTTTACTGGCCGGCCTTCCTCATGTCGGCCGAGCTGCCGCTGCCGAAGCGCGTGTTCGGGCACGGATTCCTGCTCAACAAGGGCGAGAAGATGTCCAAGTCGGTCGGTAACGTGGTCGATCCGTTCGACCTGGCCGACACCTACGGCGTCGACCAGATCCGGTACTTCTTCATGCGTGAAGTACCCTTTGGCCAGGACGGGAATTACTCCCACGAGGCGATCGTCAACCGCATCAATGCTGATTTGGCCAATGACCTGGGCAACCTCGCACAGCGCTCCCTGTCCATGATCGCGAAGAACTGCGACGCCGCCGTGCCGCAGCCTGGAGAGTTCACGCAGGCCGATCAGGACATTCTGTGGCTGGCCGATGCCTTGCCGGGGAAGGCGAGGGCGGCCATGAAGGACTTCGCTGTCCATGCCGCCTTGGCGGAGATATGGGCCGTGGTGGCAGAAGCCAATCGCTATTTCGCCTCTCAGGAGCCCTGGGTGCTGCGCAAGAGCGATCCGGCTCGCATGAACACGGTGCTTTATGTGACCGCCGAAGTCCTGCGGGCCGTCGGCATCCTGGCCCAGCCTTTCGTTCCGACAGCTGCCGCCAAGCTGCTCGACCTGTTGGCCGTTCCGCCGGAGGGCAGGGTGATTGCGGCGGTCGGGCGCGAGCATCGTCTCGCGGCCGGAACGGCTCTCCCGCAACCTGGGCCGATTTTCCCGCGTTATATCGAGGCGGAGGCGTCCTGACGCGTCCGCTTTGAACGGCCCTGAGGGCCCTCAGCGGAAGCGCGCGATGTACACCACCTTCATGTTCGCGACCGGGATCGAGAACAGCATCCCGACGATCAACAATGGCCGCACCCGCATCGATCAGATGGAGAAGTGCGGCCATTACGCCCATTGGCAGACCGACTTCGACCTTCTGAAGGACCTGGACATCCAGGTTCTGCGGTATGGTCCGCCTCTTCATAAGACCTTCATCGGCCCGGGGCGCTACGACTGGTCGTTCGCCGACATGACCTTCGGCGAGATCCTCCATCGCAACATCATCCCCATCGTCGATCTGTGCCACTTCGGCGTGCCGGATTGGATCGGCAATTTCCAAAACCCGGATTTTCCAGAGCTTTTCGGCGCTTACGCCGAAGACTTCGCGCGCCGCTTTCCCTGGGTTCAGCTCTATACCCCGATCAACGAGATGTTCATCTGCGCCCAGTTCTCCGCCGCCTATGGCTGGTGGAACGAGCAACTGACCAGCGATCAGAGTTTCGTGACTGCCCTCAAGCACCTCGTGAAAGCCAATGTCCTGGCCATGGAGCGGATCCTCAAGGTTCGTCCAGATGCCCTGTTCATCCAGAGCGAGTCATCCGAGTACTTTCATGCGGACAACCCGGCGGCGATCAAGCCGGCCGAGATCATGAACGCCCGGCGCTTCCTCTCTCTGGACCTGAATTACGGCCGGCGCATCGATTCCGAGATGTATGAGTTCCTGATGGATAGCGGCATGACCCGGGACGAGTATCATTTCTTCCTCAGCCGCTCGTCGCTGCGCCACCACTGCATTATGGGAAACGACTATTATCTCACTAACGAGCATCGTGTTCAGGCAGATGGCAACACGAGGGCAGCCGGGGATATCTTTGGTTACGACGAAATCACCCGGCAATACTATGATCGGTACCGCTTGCCGGTGATGCACACCGAGACAAACCTGATGGAGGGTCCCAACGGCGACGAGGCCGTCAATTGGCTTTGGAAGCAATGGGCGAACGTCCTACGGGTGCGTAACACTGGCGTGCCGATCGTCGGCTTTACATGGTATTCGCTCACCGACCAGATGGACTGGGACACGGCGCTCCGCGAGGAGAACAACCGCGTCACCCCGGTGGGCCTCTATGACCTGAACCGCAACATCCGCCCAGTGGGACGCTGCTACAAGCAGCTGATCCAGGACTGGTGCAATGTCCTTCCAGCCCAGAGCGTGTGCCTCGCGGTGCCTGTGGTCCGGCCGCAGGAATGCGACGAGGCTCCGGTCTACAGGCACCAGGAGCGCTTGCGGCAGATGCGCCGCAAGGAAACGAAAGAGGATGACGAGCCGGTGGTGACCGCCCAAGGGGCACGTCGGTAGACGAAGGCCGGGATCCGATTTATGCAGCCTGTGCCGTTAGCTGCCGCAGAGGAGGGCGCCTTCGCCGATGTTGGTCGATAGTCACTGTCACCTGGACTTCCCGGATTTTCAGACCCGCCTCCCCGAGGTTCTGGCCGCGGCCACGGCCGCAGGCGTCGGCCGAATGGTGACGATTTCGACCCATGTGGCGCGCTTCGACACGTACCGCGCCCTGGCCGAGGCGCATGAGAGCATCTTCTGCACCGTCGGCACGCACCCCCACAACGCGGCCGCCGAACCGGATGTGCCGGCCGAGCGGCTCATCGCGCTCTCGCGGCATCCGCGCTGCGTCGCCATCGGCGAAGCCGGCCTCGACTATCACTATGACAAGAGCCCGCACGACGTGCAGCAACGGGTCTTCCGCACGCATATCGAGGCGGCACGGGAAACCGGTCTGCCCCTGGTCATCCATGCCCGCGACGCCGACGCGGACATGATCCGGATCCTGTCCGAGGAGATGAGGCGAGGGCGCTTCGATGCGGTTCTCCACTGCTTCTCGTCCGGCGAGAAGCTGGCCCAGGTCGGTGTCGAGCTCGGGCTCTTCGTTTCCTTCTCGGGCATATTGACCTTCCGGAACTCGGAGGAGATCCGCCGGATTGCCGCGGCTGTTCCCCATGACCGGCTGCTCGTGGAGACGGATGCGCCCTATCTCGCCCCCGTTCCGCACCGTGGAAAGACCAACGAGCCGGCCTATGTGGCTCATACGGCCCACGTCCTCGCGGAGGTCGTCGGGATGACCGATCAGGACGTCGCGGCTTTGACCACGGCCAACTTCTACCGGCTGTTTTCCAAGGCGGCAGCCGCCGATGCGGCATCCGGGCAGGCTCTCGCGTCATGACGTTGAGGTTGACGATCCTGGGCTGCGGATCCTCCGCCGGCGTGCCGCGCGTTGGCGTCGGCTGGGGTGCGTGCGACCCGTCGAATCCCAAGAACAGGCGCCGGCGCTGTTCCATTCTGGTCGAAAGCCTCGGGCCAGACGGCGTCACCACGGTTCTGGTCGATACCGGACCGGATTTGCGCGACCAGCTTCTTGAGGCCGATGTCCGGCACCTGGACGCCGTTCTCATCACCCATGAGCACGCCGACCATATTCACGGGATCGACGACCTGCGTCCGCTCGCCATCGTCCAGCATCAGCGGATTCCGGTCTATGCCGACCGGATGACGAGCGAGCTGCTTCAGATTCGGTTCGGCTATTGTTTCGAGACCCCGGCCGGCAGCAGCTATCCGCCGATCCTGAAGATGCGCGCCTTGCAGCCTGGCGTGATGGTCGCGGTTTCTGGCGCCGGTGGCACCGTCGAGGCCTTGCCGTTCAGGATGGTCCACGGCGATATCGATGCCTTGGGATTCCGGTTCGGCAGCATCGCGTACGCACCGGACGTGAGCCGCATGCCCGAGGAGAGCCTGCCGGCCCTGGAAGGCCTGGACGTCCTGATCCTGGATGCTTTGCGCTACACGCCGCATCCGACGCATTTTTCGCTGTCGGAAGCCTTGGAGCTGATCGCCAGAGTCGAACCGAAGCGCGCGATCCTGACGAACCTGCACACGGACCTGGATTACGAGACATTGCGCCGCGAACTGCCGCCGCACATCGAACCGGCCTATGACGGGCTTCAGATCGAACAGCGCTGAAGCTCAACCCGAAGAGGCCGAGGAGCCGAAATCTCGGCAGAAGCACCCGTAGGCACGCCTCCCTATGGGACGTACAGATTTAAGTTCCATAATATATCTTATGCGAATTTCGTATATGGCTGCTATTGGCCGAAAGCGGCCCTCGCCTTCAGCGGTGTCCATTTCCTGACCGCTCGACGGATGCGCTATACGGCTGGTCTATGTCAGTCATCCGATTCAGGCAGGCACAACCGGACCAGTGGACGGAGGCCAGCTCGCCCCGAGGGCAACCTCTCCCTTTCCGATGGCCGGCGATGCCCGTCCGACCAGACGGCAAAGCCCGAGATCAATAAATCGCATCCAGGCTGATAAGGCCCAGCAGCGCCGCAGACGACGGTTCCAACTCCAGTGTGGGACCGTGACGCCGTAAGGTCGTTTCCGACGAGATCCGGGCAAGTCAAGTCCGACAGACCGGGCGGATGGTTGTCAGGCCGCCACAATGGCGGAGCAAGTCCAAAACCCTCCGGGTTAAGGTGCAAACACAGATCAGCCTTAGGCCAGCCGTGCTCTTGTGCCTCGGACGCGTTAATACGGCGGAGTAGCCGTCAGCGACCCCTCTGTCCGTAAGAACATGCACTGGGGTAATTCACAATAGCTGAAGTCTGACGCTTGTTATTGTCAAGCAACGGAACCAACATGCTCACCAACAAGCATAGTAATACCTGACAAGTGTTCGGTCTGTTCCGGTTCAACACTCAAACGTAACGGGTTTATTCCCAGATGGCGAAATTGGAAGACGCAGCGTGCTGTTGACGCGCCGCCGAGAGGCGTGGGGGTTCGAGGCCCTCTCTGGGAGCCATCTTCTTCGTAAGTGTCATGCACATTGCCGCCTCGCCCGCGTCGAACAGACGTCAGCCGAGACTTATTCTGCTGCATTGGCCCGGAATGCGGCGATGAAAGCTGGTGCGGCCTCTGCGACGGCCGCAAGCGAATACCCGCCTTCCTGAACGATCAGGGTCGGCAGGTCGATCTTGCCCCAGATCTCTCCAATCCTGGCAAAGGCGTCGGACGTGATGTTAAGCTTCGACAGCGGATCGTCCTGATGGGCGTCCCAACCGGCCGACAGAACCAGCGCCTCGGCCCCATGGGCTTGGACGGCCAATGCCAGACGCTGGTTGGCATCAATGAAGGCTTCGTCGTCAGCCCCCGGTTCAAGCGGCAGATTGAGGTTCGCCCCTTCGCCCGGCCCTGCCCCGGCTTCGTCCGCGTAGCCGGCGTAGTGCGGGTAATAGGACGACGGATCGGTGTGCACGGAGCCATAGAAGACGTCCTGGCGCGTATAGAAGATCGCCTGGGTGCCGTCGCCGTGATGCGTATCGAAATCGACGATCGCCACCTTCGGAAAATGGCTACGCAGCACAACGGCCGCGATGGCGGCATTGTTGAAGAAGCAGAACCCTGAGGCCCGGTCCGCATAGGCGTGATGTCCTGGCGGACGGCAGAGCGCGAACGAGGCGCGCTCTCCGGCCAGCACCGCTTCCGCGCCGGCGATCGCCGCCTGCGCTGAGGCGTAGGCCGCCTGGAACGTCCACTCCATGATGGCACAGGACATGTCGCCGATATACCAGCCTGATTGGCCGAGAATTCCCGTGGTGCGCGGTTTGCCGCGTTCCTCCAGATCGAGGCCGGATCCTCGGTACGGATGGACGTTCGGCAGCACCTCGGGGCCATGGTTGGGCAGTGTCAGGAAGCGCTCATAGGCATCCTCGATGAAGGACACGTAATGACCGGCATGAACAGCCTGGATGGCGTCACGGCCGAAATCGCCCGGATCTGTCCTGGCCAGACCCTGGGCTTCCAGAGCCTCAAGGAGCGTGGTGGCGCGCTCGGGATTTTCGAACGGATCCACAATCCGCCCGTGCACCATGTACTGCTTGGGTCGATGCGCCAGTTGGGCTTCCGAGAAGAACAGCTTCATGATCGTGGCCCCGGATATGGGAGGGTTCAGGAGGAGGCGGCCTCCGTCTCCTCAGCCTCGTCGATTGCCGACCAAGAATGGGTGATCTTGGCAACGGCCCCAAGCATGATCGAGGCAGAACAGTACTTTTCCTTGGACAGTTCGATGGCTCGTTCGACCTTGGCCGGTGCGAGGCCCCTGCCCTTAACGCGGTAATCGATATGGATCGAGGTAAAGACCTTGGGATCTGTCTCGGCGCGTTCCGCAGTGACCTCTACCTCGCAGTCGGTAACCTTCTCGCGGCCCTTTCTGAGGATCTGGACCACATCGAAGGCCGTACAGCCGCCCAACCCGATGAGAAGCATCTCCATGGGACGAATGCCGATGTTGCGGCCGCCATATTCGGGCGCTCCGTCCATGACCACGGCGTGCCCGCTGCCGGATTCGCCCACGAACATCATGCCATCGACCAGTTTGACCCGCGCTCTCATTTCGTCCCGTCCTCAATTGTGCCCGAAGCAGCCTGCTCATCCATATACCGCTAACGCAGGGAAATGGCGCAAATCCAGCTAGCCGGGCGTCTTGTCCTCAGGCTATGACACCCACGCAGCGATCAGGGATTTCATCATGAGGCCTTCCACGGATATTCACCGGCTCATCGAGATCATGGCGGCCCTGCGTACCCCGGGCACCGGCTGCCCCTGGGATCTGGAGCAGGATTTCGCATCGATTGCGCCATACACTCTCGAGGAAGCCTATGAGGTCGTGGATGCCATCGAGCGCGGCGATCTGGCTGACCTGCGGGACGAACTTGGGGATCTGCTGCTTCAGGTCGTGTTTCACGCCCGCATGGCGGAAGAGCAGGGTGCGTTTGCCTTTCCCGACGTGGTCGAGGCCATCACGCGCAAGCTCATCCGACGGCACCCTCATGTTTTCGGCGACATCAAGAATCTGTCGCCCGAAGAGGTGAAAAGCCTCTGGGATTCGATCAAGGCCGAGGAGAAGGCGGAGCGGCAGGCGGACCGTGAGAAGATGGGACAACGGCCTGAGGCTCACGAGGCGGGATTTCTCGGCGGGATTCCGACGGCCCTGCCCGCTCTGACCCGCGCCCAGAAGCTGACGGCGAAGGCCGCAAAGGTCGGCTTCGACTGGCCGGAGGCCGTTCAGGTCATCGACAAGATTCACGAGGAGCTGGAAGAGGTTAAAGAAGCTTCTTCATCTGGTGCGCAAGACAGGATCGAGGACGAGATCGGCGATCTTCTGTTCTCCGTCACCAATCTCGCACGTCATTTCGGTATCGACTCCGAGCGTGCCCTGCGGCGGACGAATGCGAAGTTCGAACGGCGCTTTAAGGCGATTGAGCAGGCTCTCGAAGAGCAGGACAGGAACCTGGAAGAGGCCTCGCTTGAGGAAATGGAGCAACTCTGGGTCGCGGCGAAACGGGCGGAACGGGAGCCCGGCTCCTTATAGAACGCGCGCTTCCGGGAAGCGGTTGAGGAACCGAGGTTCCTTGCCGGATACGAGGCGGATCTGAAGGATGGTATGGCCGTTGTCCTTCGTTTCGCGATTCAGAATCTCCGTATTCTCATGGAGCCAGGCGAGCCCCTGGCCGTCCTCCGGAGCCACGTCGACCTCGTAGGTCAGGCGCCCCATGGCCAAATGCTGCTCGATGGTGGCGAGGAGTTCGGGAATGCCGTCACCCGTCAGGGCAGAGATGAGGATCGGCCGCCTCTCCTCCCCGGCTCGATGGGATGCGGTGGCAAGCCGTTCGCGATCCTGGGGCGACAGGAGATCCGCTTTGTTCCAGACCTCGATAATGCGCCTCGTGTCGTCAGGATCGATGCCGAGCTCTCGCAGGACGACTGCGACGTCCCCAGCCTGAGCCTCGGTTTCACCGTGCGACACATCGCGGACGTGGAGCAGAACGTCGGCCTCGACCACATCCTCCAGGGTCGCCCGGAAGGCCGCCACCAGCATGGTCGGCAGATCGGAGATGAAGCCGACCGTGTCCGACAGAATGGCCTTTTCGCCGTGCGGGAGCTCGATGGCGCGGGATGTCGGATCGAGGGTCGCAAACAGCATGTTCTCGGCCAGGACGTCGGCCTGGGTCATGCGGTTGAACAGGGTCGATTTCCCGGCATTGGTGTAGCCCACAAGAGCGATGATCGGATAGGGCACGCGCCGCCGGCTCGTCCGGTGAAGGGAGCGTGTCTTCACGACGCCCTCCAGATCCCGTTCGATCCGGTTCATGCGTTCCTGAATCAGGCGCCGATCGGCCTCGATCTGTGTTTCACCCGGCCCGCCGAGGAAGCCGAAGCCGCCCCGCTGGCGCTCCAAGTGGGTCCAGGAGCGGACCAGCCGGCCCTTCTGATAGGAAAGATGAGCCAGTTCGACCTGGAGAGTGCCCTCTTTCGTACGAGCCCGCCGCCCGAAGATTTCAAGGATCAGGCCGGTGCGGTCGATGACCTTGGCCCCCCAGGCCTTCTCAAGGTTGCGCTGCTGAACGGGGCTGAGCGCGCAATCCATGACCACGAGGCCGATTTCCTCGGCTCGGATCAGGCCGGCCAGTTCTTCGACCTTGCCGCTGCCGATGAAAGTGGCCGGGCGAGGCGAGGACAGGGGCGCTATCAGCGATTGCACAATGGTCAGATCGATCGCGAGGGCCAGGCCGGTGATTTCATCGAGCCTGGCTTCCGGAGGGCGGGGATTAACGCCCTCCCCGTCGGATTCCGCTGAGCCGCGCCGCCTGCGGGTCAGGTACGGACCGATCACAAGCGTACGAGTGCCGGCCGCAACCTCTTTCTCAGGTTCGGCCAGTTGAGCGAGACGTTCTTCCCCCGGACTGCGTGGTTCCGTCACCTCAAGCCTTCTCGCCAGCCTCGTCGACTTGGTCGAACAACTGGACGGGCTGTCCTGGCATGATGGTGGAAATGGCGTGTTTGTAAACCAGTTGGGAATGACCATCCCTGCGCAGAAGGACGCAGAAGTTGTCGAACCAGGTGACGACGCCCTGAAGCTTTACCCCATTCACGAGAAAGATCGTCAGGGGGATTTTCTGCTTCCGGACATAGTTCAGAAAGGTGTCCTGAAGATTCTGCGCGCGATCGCCCGCCATTGAAGTTGCCTCGCCAGCCCATCGCCGCCGGTCTTGGCTATGGGGCCGCTTGGATATGGTTGTCCGCTTTCGTGCGGTCGGTGACCGGCAGATCTATTACAGGGCGAACGGCAGCGTTCGGCAAGGGGTGCGCAACGGTTCTACCTCCTCGGAGCATATTTTCCCGTGGATTGTAGGCTTCCGTTCTTTCCGGCACGAAAAAGATCCGCGCTCTAGCCTCTGCCGGTGGAGCGGATCACCCCCCGATCCCGAGGGATTTCAGCTTCCGGTGCAGGGCCGAGCGTTCCATGCCGATGAATTCCGCCGTTCTGGAGATGTTGCCGCTGAAGCGCGCGATCTGCGCCAGGAGGTACTCGCGTTCGAAGATCTCACGGGCCTCACGCAGGGGAAGACTCATGAGCTTCTCTCCCCCTGCCCCGCCAGGCGTGCTCGGAACAAGGGCGCCGATCTCCGACGGCAGCATGTCGGCCGTGATCTCAGCATCGGGATCCCCGGACGTGAGAATCATCAGCCGTTCAACGTTGTTGCGCAGCTGCCGCACGTTGCCGGGCCAATCATGAGACTGCAGGACCGCCATGGCGTCTTCGGCAATGTGCCGCTTCGGCAGGCCCGTTGTGGATGAGATCTGCTCCATGAAGAATTCGATCAGTTCCGGGACATCCTCGCGCCGCTCGGCGAGGGACGGCACCCGAATCGGGATCACGCCGAGCCGATGGAACAGATCCTCCCGGAACTGGCCCGCAGCAATGGCTGCGGGTAGGTCACGGCTGGATGACGACACAATGCGCACATCCACATGGACCCGGGTGGTTCCGCCCACGCGCTGGAAGTTCTGATCGACCAGGACGCGCAGGATCCGGTTCTGCGTCTCCCGCGGCATATCGGCGATTTCGTCGATATAGAGGGTGCCGCCATGAGCCTCCTCGAGCGCCCCGACGCGACGCCCTCCGCCGGCGCCGCCTTCGGTGCCGAAAAGCTCGGCCTCCATGGTCTCAGGCGTGATCGTCGCGGCCGAGAGGACGACGAACGGGCCGTTGGCGCGGGTGGAGAGACTGTGAACGGTCCGGGCCGTCAGCTCCTTGCCCGAACCGGGAGCTCCCGTGATCAGGATGCGGGCATTGGTCGGTGCCGCCCGCTCTACCGCCTGCCGGAGCTGGTTGATGACGATCGACTTGCCTGCGATGCGGCTGGCCTGAACCGAACGCGAGCGCAGGTCGCGGACTTCGCGCTTCAGGCGCGACGCCTCGAGGGCACGTTCGGCAACAAGGACGAGCCGATCCGCCTTGAACGGCTTCTCGATGAAATCGTAAGCGCCTGCCTTGATCGCCGAGACGGCCGTTTCGATATTGCCGTGGCCGGAGATCATCACAACCGGCAGATCCGGGTGCTGGGCCTTGACGATCTCCAGAACCTGAAGCCCGTCGAGCCGACTCCCCTGCAGCCAGATGTCGAGGAACACCAGGTGAGGACGCCGGGTTTCGATGGCCGCCAGGGCCTCGTCGGAGGTGCCGGCCGTGCGGGTTCGGTGTCCTTCATCCTCAAGAATGCCGGCCACCAGCTCACGAATGTCGACCTCGTCGTCGACCACGAGAATATCAGCGCTCATAGGCTTGCCTTGCGAGGGTCATGACGGCTGGAAGCGGCCAATGTCTCTTCCGATGCAACGTGCTTCGTCTTTGGGATCCACATGCGAACCTGCCCACCCTTGCCAGCGGGATTGTCGGCCAGTTCCATGCCACCTCCATGGTCTTCCAGAATCTTTGCAACGATCGGCAGACCCAGTCCGGTTCCACCCTCACGCGTGGTCATGTACGGTTCCAGGAGGCGCTGCCGGCCTTCAACAGGGAATCCCTTGCCGTTATCGCTCACGGCCAGGATCAGATAATCCGGATGGGTATCGTCGAGCAGCACCGATATCTGCCCCTGCCCTCGCTCATCCTCCGGCACCGCCGCAATGGCTTCGGTGGCGTTCTTGACGATATTCGTCACCGCTTGCGAGACGAGTCGACGGTCGAAGGGTGCGATGAGGGAGCCGGCCGGAACCTGATCGATGAACTCGATCTCGGGATGGGCGATCTTCATCATGAAGATGACCTGGCGGATCGTCTCGGCGAGATCCTCGTTGCCGATGGTCGGTTTCGGCATGCGGGCGAAGGACGAGAATTCGTCGACCATGCGCTTGATGTCGTCGACCTGCCGCACGATGGTGTCCGTGCATTGATCGAACACTTCCCGGTCCGTGGTGATCACCTTGCCGTACTTCCGGCGGATGCGCTCGGCCGACAGCTGGATCGGTGTCAGGGGGTTCTTGATCTCGTGCGCGATGCGCCGCGCCACGTCGGCCCAGGCGGAGGTCCGCTGCGCCAGCACGAGATCAGTGATGTCGTCGAGGGTGATGACGAGGTCCCTCTGACCGCCGCGCGCCTGCTCGCTGGTCACGCGCACGTTGATGGTGCGCTCCTTGCCCCGCCGTGAGATGTGGATCTGCTGCTGCATGAGGCGCTGACGCCCCTGGCTCATTTCCTCGACCAGAGGTGCCACCTCCGGCAGAACCATGGTGATCGGCTGGCCGAGCAGTTCCTTGTGCGAGGTGCCGAGCAGGGCCTCCGTGGACGGGTTGACGATGGTGATCTGCCCTTTGGCATTGACGCCGATGACGCCAGCCGAAACGCCCGCGAGAACCGCCTCGGTGAACCGCCGTCGACGATCCATGAGATCGCTGGCGGCCGTCAGCCCATCGTGCTGGCGGCGCAGCTCCGAGGTCATCTTGTTGAAGGTCTCGCCCAGATGCCCGAGGTCGCCTTCGCCCCGGCGAACAGGGACCTGAACATAGAAATTGCCCGTCGCCACCTGGTCGGTCGCATGGATGAGGCGCCGGATGGGGGCAACGAGACGGTTGGCGAAGTTCAGCCCGAACCATACGGCCGAGAGCAGCACGATCAGCGCAATCAGCGTGAACATGGACGCGAAGGCGATCTGGATGCCGGCCTTCTTCTGGTCCAGGGCCTCATAGAAAGCGACGCCCGCTTCCGCGACCTGAGGGAACTCGAGCGCACGCGGGTCGACCTCCCTGGCGACGTAGAGGACCCGTCCACCGTGGGCATCAAGCTTCAAGGCGGAGCGGAAGATGTTGCCGGATTTCGGAAAGAGGCACAGAGCCTCCCGATTGCTGGCCTCCTGGAGATCGGCTTCGGTCGGCGTGGGGACGTTTTCGAGCTTCTTGGCCTCGATCCGCTCCACCACCGAGCCGTCCATATCCACGATCATCGCGAGAGGAAAGCCGAGGAAGACGGCCCGGGAGTTCATGAACTCCCGGAAAAGGTTGCGGTCCGCGTCGAAGAGAACCTTGGCGCGATTGAGATCGGCCGCCATGAGTTGGGTTTCCCGCGCGAGCGTCCGGCACTGCATCTCGCGATAGGATCGGGCGATGGAGACCGTGTTGGTCATCAGATCCTTGAGCGCGCCGGTAAACCAGGGATCGAGGCCGCGCTCCAGGGTGACCGTCGCCACGGCGGCCACGAGGATGGCGGGGAGAACAGCGACGAGGCTGAACAGCCCGACGATCCTGACGTGGAGACCGGCCGCCGCCGCCCCTGCCCGGCGTTCGCGCACCAGCTTACGGGTCTGCCAAGCGACGATCCCGAGAAGCAGGGCGATCAGCACGCCGTTGAGCAGGAAAACCCAGATCACGACGTTGTGGGTCGGGAGCAGCGGGGTCGCGCCGGCGAGGATCAGGAAGGTGGCCAGGGCGGAGGCCAGAGCCGACAGCACGGCGCCATAGCCCAGCCAGCCGAGACTGCTCTGGGACGGCTCCGTCGCCTGTCGTTGTGCAATCGTGTCCTGTTCGATCAAGACTGGGGCCCCGCCAATCGGGCGCTTTCGATTCAGCGCCCCGTCAGTGGGTGATGCACCAACACAACACTGTGGTCAAATTATTACAGCAGATGTTGCTCAGCTCCGGTTGGAGCGGACCACCATGAGTTCAAGATCCCGCACCTTCTTGCGGAGGGTGTTGCGATTGACCCCCAGAAGCTCAGCCGCCCGGATCTGATTTCCCCTTGTCGCTGCCAGGGCCGCCCCGATGAGCGGGCCTTCGATTTCGCGCAGGACTCGGTGATAGAGGCCGGGGGGCGGGAGCGTGTCCCGGAAGCCGGAAAAGTACTCGTTCAGATGCCGCTCGACCGCATCGGACAAACCCTCCGAGTTCTGGTGAGACGGCTGGGACGCCTTTCCAACGGGCTGGGGCGGCAGCAGAGGCTGGGAATCGAGCTCCGCATCGATGATGGTGCCCGTAATGGTGTCCTGAGGGTAAAGGGCTGCCAAACGTCGCACCAGGTTCTCCAGCTCGCGGACATTGCCCGGCCAGCGGTAGCGCTTCAGCCGGTCCATGGCGTCTACGTCGAGCTGCTTGCGCGCAAGGCCCTCTTTCTCCACCAGCATGAAGAAGTGGCGCACCAGGTCCGGGATATCCTCGACGCGCTCCCGCAGAGGCGGAAGGCGCAAAGGCACGACGTTGAGCCGGAAATAGAGATCCTCGCGGAAGAGCCCCTGCTGGATCAGGATACGCAGGTCCTTGTTCGTCGCCGCCACGATGCGGACATTGGTCTTGATCGGCACCCGGCCGCCGACGGTCGTGTATTCGCCCTGCTGGAGAACGCGCAGGAGGCGGGTCTGAGCCTCCATGGGCATGTCGCCGATCTCATCGAGGAACAGCGTGCCGCCCTCGGCCTGCTCGAAACGTCCCGTGCTGCGAGCGGTCGCACCGGTGAACGCCCCCTTCTCGTGGCCGAACAGCTCGGATTCGATCAGTTCCCGCGGGATCGCCGCCATGTTCACGGCCACGAACGGACCCTGCCGGCGCTTGCCGTAATCGTGCAGCGCCTTCGCCACCAGTTCCTTGCCGGTGCCGGATTCGCCCGTGATCATCACCGTCAGGTCGGTGGGCATCAGGCGGGCGAGGGCTCGGTAGATCTCCTGCATGGCCTGGGAGCGGCCCACGAGCGGAATGTCCTCGTTTTCCGGCGACGGGTTGGCTCCCGTGGGAACGTTCCGGGGCCGGGACAAGGCTCGGCCGACGACCGCAACGAGCTCCTTGAGATCGAAGGGCTTGGGCAGGTATTCGTAGGCGCCGCGCTCGGAGGCCTTGATGGCGGTCATGAACGTGTTCTGCGCGCTCATGACGATGATCGGCAGCTCCGGCCGCACCTTCTTGATGCGCGGGAGCAGGTCGAAGGCGTTCTCGTCGGGCATCATCACGTCGGTGATGACCAGATCGCCCTCCCCCTGGGATACCCATCTCCACAGAGTCGCGGCGTTGCTGGTGGAGCGAACCTCGTATCCGGCCCGGGACAGGGCCTGGTTCAGGACGGTCCGGATGGCTGCATCGTCATCGGCGAGAAGAATCTGTCCGCTGGGCATTGGTTAATCTCACAAATCGGCCCCGCGGCCGTCATCGGCGCGGTGCATAGGCAGGAGAATTCGGAAGGTGGTTCGCCTGGGTGCCGGCTCGCATTCCACGATGCCGCCGTGATCGCCGACGATCTTCGCGACGAGGGCCAGCCCTAGTCCGCTGCCCTGGACCTTGGTCGTCACGAAAGGATCGAAGAGATCGCTCATTAGATCGGGAGGGATGCCGGGGCCGTTGTCGATGACGCTCAGCTCGATCGGAAGGCTGACCCGTTCCTGGGAACCCGGAACTTGAAGCCGGACACCGGTCCGAAAGGCGGTCGACAGGATGATCTCGCCGTCAGGGGCATCGATACCCACCGCCTCGGCGGCATTCTTCACCAGGTTCAAAATGACCTGAATCAGCTGGTCCCGGTTGCCCAGCACCGGCGGAAGCGAAGGGTCGTAGTTCTCGACGAAACGGATATGGCGAGCAAAGCCCGATTGCGCGAGGCGCTTCACATGGTCCAGCACCCCGTGAATGTTCACCGGCCCCCTTTCGACCGGCCTCTCCTCGCCGAACAGCTCCATGCGCTCCACGAGCTTCACGATCCGGTCCGTTTCGTCGCAGATGAGACGCGTCAGCAGCCGGTCGTCCTCGCTTGCCGATTGCTCGAGGAGCTGCGCCGCTCCCCGGATGCCGGACAGGGGATTCTTGATTTCGTGCGCCAGCAGGGCTCCCAGCGCCGTGATCGACCGAGCTGCTCCGCGATGGGTCAACTGGCGGTTCATCTTGTCGGCGATGGTCCGCTCCTGCAGCATGACGATCACGTTGTCACCGTCGTCGCCGAGAGGACTGGCCGAGACGTCGACGATGCGCTCCGCACCAAGGCGTGGGCTGCCGATGTCGACCCGATGCTCGCTGACGCTCGAGCCCCGCTGGCGAACGTCCTCCACCAGGGCCATCACCGGCGAACCGAAAGGCAGAAAGTCGCTGAGCTTCTGGCGCAGCATCATGCGCAGGCTCATTTCGAAGAAGGATTCGGCCGCCGCATTGGCGTGCAGGATCCTGTGCTCCGGCCCGACGGTCAGCACCGGGATCGGAAGCGCGTTCATAATGAGATCGTTCATAGACGCCATCGTCATGCCGCCTCCCGGTTCTGGCGGCTGTAGAGGGAGCGCAGCAAGGCCATCACCGTCTGGGGTTCCTCTGATGTCACGAGCGCTGTCCGGACGCTCGATGCGACCTGGAAACCCGAAGCGATGGCCGTATCCGCATAGGCCGCCAGGTGCTTGCGAGCATGGCGGATCCCAACGTTCTCGCCGTAGAGCGACAGGAGCCCGTCGTAATGCTCGATGGCAATCTCGGTCATCGCCTCCGGCGACGGATCGGGAATCGTCATACCCTGCAGGGCTGCCCCGATCTGGCCGACCAGCCAGGGCCTTCCAACGGCGGAGCGTCCGACCATCACGGCGGTGGCACCCGAGGCCGCCAGGCATCGCTTCGCATCGTCGAGCGTGGCGATGTCGCCGTTGGCAATGACAGGAATACCGACGTTTTGGACAACGGCCGCGATCGCCGTCCAGTCGGCCTGACCTTTGTAGAATTGCTGGCGGGTGCGGCCATGCACCGTAACGGCCTGCACGCCGAGGCTCTCGGCCCGGCGAGCCAGCTCCGGCGCGTTGATCGTGTCGTGATCCCAGCCGAGCCGCATCTTGACGGTCACCGGGACTTTGGCCGCTTTCACCGTCGCGGCGATGAGCCGGGCCGCATGATCGAGATTACGCATGAGCGCCGATCCGGCATAGCCGCCGATCACCCGCTTGGCCGGGCAGCCCATGTTGATGTCGATGATACGGGCCCCTGCCCCTTCGGCGACTCGGGCGGCCTCGGCCATCCAGTAGGGATCGCAGCCGGCGAGCTGAACCACATGCGGCTCGATCCCCGCCCCTTCAGCCCTCAGTTGTGCTTCCTCCGAGCCCTGGACCAGCTCGTCCGAAGCCACCATTTCGGATACGACGAGGCCAGCCCCCAGGCGCTTGGCAATGCGCCGGAAGGCGACATCCGTGACGCCGGAGAGAGGTGCGAGAATGGCTGTCGCTTCGACCTGTTCAGGCCCGATGCTGAAACCGCCACCGCCTAATTTTTGATCAAAACTCATTGTGCCTAATCAATAGCCAATTCGCTGTTCGGTGCAAGCCCCTCCCGCCGGGATTTGCCTTCTTCCTACCTCACGCTTAGGAGAGCGTCTGTCAGAGAGAGCTTGCCGCGAATGTCAGTTGCCGCCCTCATCGTTGCCGCAGGACGTGGATCAAGAGCGGGTGAAGGGATCCCGAAGCAGTACCGGGCGATCCAAGGGAAGCCGGTTCTGGCAAGAACCTTGTCGATTCTTCTCTCGCACCCTGGGATCAGCCACACCCTCGTGGTGATCCATCCGGACGACCGTAGATTCTATGAAGATACGATTCGGACGTTACCATCCCCCCCGTCGGCAATTCTGCCATGCATCCACGGCGGTACGACGAGGCAGGTTTCGGTGCGAAACGGACTTGAAGCGCTGGTCGATCTGAATCCGGAGATCGTTCTCGTTCAAGACGCAGCACGCCCTTTTACCGGCCCCGATCTCATCGACCGAGCCATCGAGGCAGGGCGGCGTTGGGGCGCGGCGGTTCCGGGAACGCCCGTCACGGACACGATCAAGGTGATCGGGGATCAATCCGAGGTGCTTTCCACGCCGGACCGTTCGAAGCTCAGGGCCGTGCAGACTCCGCAGGCCTTCAGCTTTTCCCTCCTCCTCGAGGCTCACCGGAGCGCGGCCGCTGCAAACCTGGACACGTTCACCGATGACGGGGCCTTGGCGGAATGGGCCGGTCTGCCGGTTCACGTATTCGAGGGTGAAACAGACAACATGAAGCTCACCCATCCGGCTGACTTTCGCAAAGCCGAGCGGCGTTTGAAGGGCGAAGAAATGACTTATGTGACCCGTCTCGGCACCGGATTCGACGTCCATGCCTTCGGCGAGGGCGATCATGTCTGGCTCGGCGGGATCAAGGTTCCGCATGACCGCGGGGTCGTCGCCCACTCGGACGGGGACGTGATTCTGCATGCCCTGACGGATGCGATTCTGGGTGCCCTCGCCGATGGCGACATCGGCACCCATTTCCCACCGAGCGATCCGCAATGGCTCGATGCCTCCTCTGACCGGTTCCTGGCTCATGCGGTGGACCTTGTGCGCAGCCGTGGCGGCATCGTCGATCATCTCGACACGACGCTCCTTTGCGAGAAGCCGCGGCTCGGACCGTACCGGGAGGCGATGCGGCAGAGGATTGCCGAGATCGCCGGGCTTCGCCTGGATCAGGTCTCGCTTAAGGCGACGACCACCGAAAAACTTGGCTTTACCGGCCGCCGTGAGGGCATCGCCGCCCAGGCCGCTGCAACGATCCGCCTGCCGGAGATGAGCGAATGATGACCGAGCTGACAAGCCGCGCCGCGGCGCTCCTCGACGCCTACAAGGAAAAGGGCTTGATGATCGCTACCGCCGAATCCTGCACCGGCGGGCTCGTGGCGGCGCTGCTGACGGATATTTCCGGCTCGTCGGCCGTGGTGGAGCGCGGATTCGTGACCTATTCCAACGAGGCCAAGACGGAGCTGATCGGCGTTCCGGCGGATCTGATCGCTGCCTTTGGGGCCGTGAGCGAGCCGGTGGCCCGCGCCATGGCCGAGGGAGCGCTGGCCCATTCCCGGGCGGATGTTGCAATCGGCATCACCGGCGTGGCCGGTCCGACCGGCGGGACCGACGTGAAGCCCGTCGGGCTGGTCCATTTCGGCTTGGTCCGGAAAGGCGCCGCGACGATCCACCTGGAACGGCGCTACGGGGATTTGGGTCGTGGGAATGTCCGCAGACGGGCGGTGGAGGATGCGCTGGCCCTGCTGGAGCAGGCGGCACGCTGATCAGGCGGTTCTCGCCCCGGCTTGCGCGTTCGAGGGCTCCCCATAGATCTCGTCGGCGCGCTCCTCGAAGGCTTCGGTGAATTTCCGGAAGGCCTTGTCGAAGACGCTGCCCATCAGAAGGCCGAGGGCGAAGCTCTTGAACTCGTAATTGATGTAGAATTCCACCTCGCAGCCGCCGGGCGCCTCCCGGAAGGTCCAGCGATTCTCGAGATACTTGAACGGGCCGTCCACGTATTCGACCGTAATCTTCAGGCGAGGGTCGTCGAGGGTCACGCGGGTGGTGAAGGTTTCGTTGATGGCCTTGTATCCCACGGACATGGTGGCCACGAGCGATTCGATACCCTCCCCGCTCTGGACCCGGCGCATGATCCGCAGATCCTCGCACAGGGGCAAGAACTCCGGATAGCGCTCCACATCGGCCACGAGGGCGAACATCTGGGCCGGCGTATGCTTGACGGAACGCGTGGTGCGGAAGGTCGGCATGCTCAGGCGGCCTCTTTGACGGTTGCGAGCGCGGCCTCCAGGGCCGGAATGTCGGAACGGCAGCGCAGTACGTAGACTCTCTGGTCGGGACGCAGGCGCTCCAGCATACGGATGGTCTTCGGCCGCATCGTTCGGGGATAGGACCAGATCCAGCGCATGAACGACCAGTCGAAGCGTTCCGGACCGGCGGAGCCCAGGTCCGGCCGCGGACGACCGTAGTTCTTCGCCACCCGCCAAAGCACCGCCAGCAGGCATTGCCAGCGCGGGAGGTCGAGCCAGACGATGACGGTGGAGCGCGGTACGCGGATGTCGAAGGTGCTGGCATAGTTGCCATCCATGACCCAGGCCGGTCTCGCTGCAAGCGTCCTCACCCGTTCACGCCATTCAGACCGGGAGGGCATGGTCCAGCCCGGCCCGAAATATTCCCCGTCGAGGTGGATGAGCGGCAGGCCGAGGCTTCCGGCGAGGCGACTCGCCAGGGTGCTCTTGCCCGCGCCCGGGCTGCCGATGACCAGTATCCGCTGCATGCCGCGTCCGAATGATGTCTGCCCGATTCTAGCCGAGCTTTGTCAGACGAGCCGCCTTCAGCTTGGCAAAATCCTCCCCTGCGTGATGCGAGGAGCGCGTCAGCGGGGTCGAGGAGACCAGGAGAAAACCCTTGGCATAGGCAGTGGTTTCAAAGGCCTTGAATTCGTCCGGCGTGACGAAGCGGATCACCGGATGGTGCTTCTTCGTCGGCTGGAGGTACTGGCCGATGGTCATGAAGTCCACGTCAGCCGAACGCAGATCGTCCATGAGCTGGAGCACTTCGTTCCGCTCCTCGCCCAGGCCTACCATGATCCCGGACTTGGTAAAGATGGTCGGGTCGAGCTCCTTCACCTGCTGCAGCAGGCGGATGGAGTGGAAATACCGCGCGCCCGGCCGGACCTTCAGGTACTTGGACGGCACGGTCTCCAGATTGTGGTTGAACACGTCCGGCTTGGCCGCGACCACGATTTCGAGCGCTCCGGGCTTCCGGAGGAAATCGGGGGTCAGGATCTCGATGGTGGTCTTGGGGCTCCGGGCCCGGATGGCGTGGATCACGTCGGCGAAATGCTGGGCACCCCCGTCGGCCAGGTCGTCGCGGTCCACGGAGGTGATGACCACGTGCTCCAGACCGAGCTTTTCCACCGCCTTGGCCACGCTTTCGGGCTCATTCGGGTCGAGCGCCTGTGGCAGGCCGGTCTTCACGTTACAGAAGGCGCAGGCCCGGGTGCAGGTGTCGCCCATGATCATGAAGGTGGCGTGCTTCTTCTCCCAGCACTCGCCGATATTGGGGCAGCCGGCTTCCTCGCAGACGGTTACGAGCTTGTTCTCGCGCACGATCCGGTTGGTCTCGGCCCATTTGGGCGAACCCGGCGCCTTCACGCGGATCCATTCGGGCTTACGCTGCTGCACGGGCTGATCCGGCCTATGCGCCTTTTCCGGGTGGCGAGGACGCTGATCCTTGTTGAGGAGGTCGAGAACGACGGCCATGAAGCAAAACCTTTGAGGCGAAAGGACCCTGCCCTTCCTGATCTGCCGCTGATTTAAGACTTCCGGCGCACATTCGCAAATGCCCAGATCGCGGGGCAGCGTTTCCGTTCGAGCCTCAGCTTTCCTTTGCGCATGTGGATATCGGACCGCAGCGTCGGGTTTATGGCAGCGCCAGTGACAGGATTGCATCGGTCACTCGCTACGAGAGCCTTCGTTCACGAGCGCTCACGCGGCCGTTGCGAACGATACGAGAGATAGCGCAAGGCCATTCACATGCTACCTACGATTGTCCGTCTCCTCCAGGGGGAGGCGAACTTCAGCGGCGCGTTTGGGTCTGCGGCCACCTCGGCGCCTGAACTGACGATAGAGCTTCCTGACGATCTCGGGTACCCGCGGACGGATTTGCGTCCAGTACATCTTCCGCAGCCAAATTCGCGGCAGATGAACCAGCATTGGCGTGGCTGCCCGGCGCACGAGATGTAGATCGACATACTCCTCGTCGGGCATGTGCCAGTAGGCGTGCGCCTGGGCCTTGCTCATCGGATTAAGCTCGCGCAGGTCAGCTTGGGCGAATCCGTTTCGCAGGGTGGCCTCGGTCAGGAGTGTGCCGACGCGACACTCGGCGAAGTCTTCGTTGAACGTATACCTTGGCAGCATGAGCGCTTCATTGCACCGCAGTGCCATTTGTGCGCCCACAAGAGTGTCATCGACCCAGATCAGATGCCATTCCAGCCGCTCCTGCGCGGCGAAGTTTTCGACGAGAGTCGTATGAAAGGCGAGAGAGTCCGGATTGCTGAGGATGGCACCGCCGCAGCGTCCTTTCCAACCCGAGGCCTCCAGGGAGAGGAACTGTGGGAGAAAATCGGCTTTGGCGTGAGGGCCATTTCTGATTTCAATCCGCACCTTTCCCCGCGTCTGAATTTTCCGGTGATAGCGTCTCAGATCGCTGGGCATCCTCTTGATGTTGCGTACGAAAGAATCGAAGTTTCCACTGACGTCCAGAATGGAGAAGCGGTGGCGTGCACTGGAGCGCACAAGATGCTGTGCGGGCCCATCCTGCAGCGCAGACCAGACCAGGGAGTTCTGCCGCACCGCCTGTAAATCCAGCCCGGCATGGTGCGGCTCCTGGCGGACCACCTCCTCCAGCAAAGCCTTAAGCGCCACGGCGGCGCAGTCAGGTGCCAAGGGGATGTCACCCGAGGGGGTCAGCCTGCCAGAGGTCCGCAGCAAGGGCCTTCGCGGGCCGAGAATCGGATGAGGAGTGATCACGACCGGCATCACGCCGATCAACCTGTCGCCAGCGTAAGCAAAGCAGCACATCCAGCGCCAGTGCGGCCTGAGGCCGTGCCGGAAAGTAGCCTCCACCCAGGCAGGCAGCATGGAAGCCAGTCCCTGCGGCGATTCCCAAGCCAAACGGTCCCAGGCTTCGGTATGCGGACGCAGATCATCGACGTGGCGGACGGTGATCGTGCGCACGTCTTCGAGAGGAGCTCTGGAAAAACCGTAGGTGGTTTCTTTCCTGGCTCTTTCCAGCTTCGCTCTGTCGAGCTTCATGCCTTACGCCAAAGTTGGAGCGACCAGTCAGATGGTCGATGCCAGCATGCCCTTTGGTGACAATGTACCGAACTGCGCAAAGTGGGACTACCGTGATGCGTTCGGGCTAGCCAATAAAAGTCCCGCAAATTCGGGAATAAACTCCAAATACAAACGTTTATTCTCGCTTGGGCAGAAGTCTTTATATTGCATCGCAAAAACGAAGCCATGTTAAAATTCGTCTTTATCGAAAGTGCTTTTTGGAACTACGGACCTTGTCATTATTGACGGTTAGAGCAGACCTTTTGGGGTATGCCCATTTGATTTGTATGCAATGAAGTTATTTTCATGGGACTTTATAGAAAAGCGGGGCGCAAACTTCGCAGCGTCTCCAGCATAACGATGGGAACACAGGCGGGGCTAAGCTCATCTGCTGAGGTTAGTAGTCATGAATCAGCTAAGTTGGATCGGGACGTTCAAGGTCGACACATTCGTAGATACAGGAACTCCTGGTGATCCGACGTCCGGAACACCATTCCAGGTGCAGGGCATTGCAAGTTTGGATACTTGGGGTGATGCCAACAACGTTTATACCCTAAACGGTACGGCAGACGCGGATCTGATCTATTTGGACACATCGAACACTGACACCCCGCGCCTGATCAACGTGACGCTGATCAATAGCGGCTCTGGGAACGACATCGTCGATCTGACCTCGCCTCGCTTTTACTACGGAGCGGTAACAATCGATGGAGGATCCGGCAACGATTGGTTGCTAGGAAATATCGGTCGTGACCGCCTCCTCGGCCAAGACGGACGCGATTGGATCAAGGGCTATGGCGGCAATGATCACATTGATGGCGGAAGAGATCACGACCTGCTGTACGGCGGGCGTGGAAACGACACGGTAAAAGGTTCGTCCGGCAACGACCATCTCTTCGGCGGATTGGGTAAGGACACTCTCTCGGGAGGGAGTGGATCGGACAAGTTTGTTTTTGACACCACTCCGACCAAGTCCAATACCGATACGATCACCGATTTCTCTGTGAAGTACGACAGCGTCCACTTGGAGAAAGACGTTTTCACCAAGGCTGGCGCTCTGGGGCGTCTGAAATCCAGTGCTTTCTGGAGTGGGGATTCAGCCCACGATAGAAGTGATCGGATCATCTACAACGATGACACCGGTTATCTCTACTATGATCCCGATGGTACCGGTTCGGCCTCTCAGCGAACGATTGCGAAGCTTTCGAAGAACCTCTCGATCACGGAGAAGGATTTCTTCATCGTCTAAGCTTCCATCCACCTCTATAAGGTTCTTTGAGCAAACTCTGCCGCCAGTTCCGGATAGCGATCCACTGGCGGCAGCTTTTCGAAGCTGTGCACGGCGGGCGTCGTAGCCCAGGGCAGCTTCTCGCTGGTATACGTCTCGATGAAGGGGGCGAGCCGGCCCGGGTTCTCCAGCATGGTCGAGCGGACATTGACGAACTCGTCCATGCCCTCAGGCCGTGTGAAGAGCCAACTCATGCAATGCGGGCAGAAAAAATGACGCGTCGGGCCATGCAACCCGCCGATCACCGGCTCGCCCTGCAGAATTTCGAACCTGTCGCTCGGATACAGAGCGCTCAACGAAAAGGCGCTCGCGGTCATGCGCTGGCACCCCTTGCAGTGACAGGCCATGGTGACGACGGGCGTGCCGCTGACGCTAAATTTCACCTGGCCGCACCGGCATTGTCCCTCATGGATCCCACTGCCATCCGCCATAACGACCTCCCTGCTCTGCTGTGTGGCAAGTCTGATGCGAATTGGAGGCGCCGGTCAACGTTCCTGCGCTTACCGACGAGCCTTCAGGCTGCTCCGTTCATCGCTCTGTCGAGCACCTTGAACACGCGCTCATCCACGCACTGAGCCACGTTGAAACGCATGAAATTCCCGGCCATCTGCGAGGGACTGAAGACGTTGCCGGGCGCGAGCACCACCTCTTCATGCAGGGCGCGGCGCGCCACATCGGCGGCGTCCAAGTGATCCGGCAGGCGGCACCAGAGGAGCATTCCGGCATCGGGTTCGAGCCAGGGCTCGATTCCGAGCGCCCGCAAGTGAGGGACGGTCTGTGCCCTGGCCCTGGCAAGGCGGATGCGCAGCGCGTCGAGGTATTTGCGGTAGCTGCTGCTGCCAAGGACATTGAGGATGAGTTCCTGTGACAGAGGGCTGCTTGCAAAGCCCGTCGCAATCCTCAGGTCGGTCAGCTTGTCGATCCAGTCCGGTCGCCCCGCAACATAACCGCAGCGAAACGAGGCCGAGAGCGTCTTGGAGAAGCTCCCGATCCGCACCACGTGCTCGAGACCATCGAGAGCCGCCAAACGTGGCGCCGGCTCTATCTCGAAATCGGCAAAGATATCGTCCTCGACGATGATCACGCCGTGGGCCTCGGCAAGCTTCAGGATCCTGTGGGCCGCCGAAGCCTTGAGGGATGCACCGGTCGGGTTATGAAGGCCGGAATTGGTCACGTAGAGGCGCGGTCGGTGCTCGTTAAGCGCCAACGCGAATTGCTTGAGGTCAGGTCCCTCCGGCGTAAAGGGGACACCGACGATCTTCGCTTGATGGGCGCGCAGCAGGGCCAGGAAATTGAAATAGCAAGGGTCATCGACCAGCACTGTATCACCTGGCTGAAGCAGGAGCCGGCACACGAGGTCGATCGCCTGCGTGCCTGACTCGGTGAGCAAAATCTGATCAGGACCGGCATGAGCTCCCTGCTCCGCCATGCGCCGCGACAGGAACTGGCGCAATGGCGGAAGGCCAAGCGGCGTCCCGTAATCCGTGAGTTTCGGCTGCTCCGGGGTCCGCGCAAGATGGCGAAGAGCGCGGCGAATCTCCTCCTCGGGCATCCACTCGGTCGGAAGCCAGCCACAGCCGGGTTTCAACATTGCCGGCGCTGCCTCGAGCGACTGCCGGGAGACCCAGAAGGGGTCGACGGCACGATCGAGGCGTGGCGCAAGTTCCGCGAGCGACAGAGGGGCGAGCGGTGCCGCGCAGTAGAAGCCGGAACCCGGCCGGGATCGGATGACGCCTTCCGCCGCCAGGCGATCATAGGCTTCGACGACCGTGGACTTGGACACCCGCATGTTCGCGGCAACGGAGCGGATCGACGGGAGCTTTGATCCGGGAGCCAGCGATCGGCTGGCGATCTGCGCACGGATCGCTTGCATCACGTGCGCCACCAACGTCCCGGGCGAGCGATAGGATCGAAGATCGTCCACTGTACTGCCTCGTCTACCATGACGGTTCGGCTAAACTGTATTGTACCGTCTCTGGAAAAGCCATCCCGATTGGTCGAGAAGTGTCCAGGTGGGAGGCGCGGAACCATGGACCGGACGAAGCAGGGGTGGATCAGCGGGTTTGTGGGCGTGCTGATCTTCAGCGGCTCGCTGCCGGCAACACGTTTGGCCGTGGCCGATCTCGATCCTCTGTTCCTGACGCTGGTCCGCGCCTGTCTCGCCGGATTGCTCGGAGCGGCTCTGCTTCTCGTCCTGCGGCAGAAGCGCCCCGACCGCAACGATCTCCCTGCCCTGGCGATCGTCTCGCTAGGCGTCGTCATCGGCTTTCCACTCTTGACCGCCCTGGCGCTCCGGCATGTCACCGCGGCTCACTCCATCGTGTTCGTCGGCCTCCTGCCTCTCACCACCGCGATCTTCGGGGTGCTGCGTGGGGGCGAGCGGCCGCAGCGGGCCTTTTGGATCTTCTCAGGGCTCGGAGGATGCCTAGTGGCTGGATTCGCGCTCCTTCAGGGCTTCTCGGCATCACCGGTCGGAGATCTCCTGATGCTGGGGGCGATCCTGCTGTGTGGGCTCGGCTATGCTGAGGGGGCGACGCTGTCGAGGCGGATCGGCGGCTGGCAGGTGATTTCCTGGGCGCTCGTTCTTTCCCTGCCCGTGACGGCACCCCTGACCCTCCTGACCTGGCCTTCGTCATTGAGCGGCGTGGGATTGCCTGCTTGGCTGGGCTTGGCCTATGTCTCTCTGTTCTCCATGCTCATCGGCTTCGTCTTTTGGTACCGGGGGCTCGCTTTGGGGGGCATCGCGGGCGTGGGGCAGTTACAGTTGCTGCAGCCCTTCTTCGGCCTCTTCTGGGCCGCGCTTCTTCTGCACGAGACGGTCGGGTGGTCGATGATCGTCGTCACGCTTGCCGTCATCGGATGTGTCGTGGGCGCCAAGCGTTTCGCGAAAGCAGAAGGCGCGGGCATCGCACGCATCCCGCAGGGCGAAGTGACCATCCGTTCGTGAATCTGCGGATGCCAGATGATGGCCGTTCAAGGGACAAGGGCCGGGTTCTCCACGGCCATTGCCACCCCTAACTCGCTTATTTCACCTTAGCTTCCCATGATGCTGCGGAGGCGGCGGCGTTCCTCAAATATGAATCACGCGATCATACGCGTCCATGACGCTCTCGTGCATGGTCTCGGACAGCGTCGGATGCGGGAAGACGGCGTGGATCAGGTCCTCCTCCGTGGTCTCAAGGTTCATGGCAATCACGAAGCCCTGGATCAGCTCGGTCACTTCCGCGCCGACCATATGAGCGCCGAGAAGCTGGCCGGTCTTCTTGTCGAAGATCGTCTTCACGAGGCCATCAGGTTCGCCGAGCGCGATCGCCTTGCCGTTGCCGATGAACGGGAAGCGGCCGACGCGGATGTCGTAGCCCTGCTCCTTCGCCTTGGCTTCAGTGAGGCCGACGGAGGCGATCTGCGGGTTGCAATAGGTGCAGCCCGGGATCTTGGCCTTGTCCATGGCGTGCGCGTGCAGTCCCTTGATGGTCTCGACGCAGATCACTCCCTCATGCTCCGCCTTGTGCGCCAGCATCGGCGGGCCAGCGACATCGCCGATGGCATAGACGCCGGGCACGTTGGTGCGCCCGACGCCGTCCGTGACGACAATCCCGCGATCGATCTTCACCCCGAGCTTCTCAAGACCGAGATTTTCGATGTTGCCGACGACGCCGACCGCCGAGATCATCCGCTCGGCGGTGATCGTCTGCGTGCCGCCCTTGCCGTCGTCGATGGTGGCCGTGATGGTGTTCGCGCCCTTCTCGACCTTCGTGACCGTGGCGCCCGAGAGAATTTTCATGCCCTGCTTCTCGAAGCGCTTGCGGGCAAGGGCCGCGATCTCCGCATCCTCGACCGGCAGGATCTGCGGCATCACCTCGACCACGGTCACGTCAACGCCCATGGTGCGGTAGAAGGAGGCGAATTCGATGCCGATGGCGCCGGAGCCCATCACGATGAGCGATTTCGGCATGGAAGGCGGCACCATGGCTTCGAAATAGGTCCAGATCAGCTTGCCGTCCGGCTCGATCCCGGGCAGCGCGCGCGGACGCGCCCCGGTGGCGACGATGATGTTCTTAGCCTGGTACGTGCCGGGCTCCAGCACGCCCTTCGGCGTCGGGTTTTGCGGCTGCATGGCCGGCTTCTTGGGCGCCGTGACCACCACCTCGCCGACCTTCGAGATCGCGGCCTCGCCCCAGATCACGTCGACCTTGTTCTTCTTGAGCAGCATGCCGACGCCACCGTTGAGGCGACCCGAGACGCCGCGCGAACGGTTGACGATGGCGGCCGCGTCGAAGCCGATGCCCTGTGCCGAGAGACCGTAATCCTTGGCATGCTCCATGTAGTGATAGATCTCGGCCGAGCGCAGCAGAGCCTTGGTCGGGATACAGCCCCAGTTGAGGCAGATGCCGCCGAGATGCTCGCGCTCCACGACAGCGGTCTTGAAGCCGAGCTGCGCCGCGCGGATCGCAGCCACATAGCCCCCTGGCCCGCCGCCGATGACGATGATGTCGTACTGGTTTGCCATAGTGCTAATTCCCTTGCGCGTACTGCGCGATGCCGTGACCGAAGGACCAGTTTTCCTTTTCGACTTCGATCAGGTTGATGAACACATCCTCAGGGCGGAGACCCGGGTTATCGCTCAGCCGCTCGACAATCCGCTTGAAGAGCGCCTTCTTCTGTTCGATCGTCCGCGTGTTGCTGACGGTCAGCTGGATGATGACGAGATCGTCGCTTCGCTCGATGCCGAGATAGCTTGCACCGTAGAAGAAGTTGTCGTCCTCGTGCTCGCTGATGGTGACGAAGAGGTCGTCCTCGGGAACGTTGAAGGTCTCACGCAGAGCAAGATAAACCCCGTCTGCCAAGGCCTTGCGATCGGCGGAGGATTTGCCCTTTTTGAGAGAGATGCGGATGAGCGGCATGAAGCCTCCCTATGGGCCAACAATGAATGGCCGGGACGAGCCCGGCCATGATGTCGATTAGACCAGCATCCCCATCGGGTTTTCGATGAGCTGCTTGAAGGCTGCCAGAAGTTCCGCGCCGAGCGCTCCGTCGACCACGCGGTGGTCGCAGGAGAGCGTCACGGTCATGGCCTGGACGACCGCGGGAGCGCCGTTCTTCACCACCACCCGGCTCTCGCCGGCGCCGACCGCCAGGATCGTGCCATGAGGCGGGTTGATCACGGCCTGGAAGTCCTTGATGCCGTACATGCCGAGGTTCGACACGGCCGTAGAGCCGCCGGTGTATTCCTCCGGCTTCAGGCGGCGGTTGCGGGCGCGGCCCGCCATGTCCTTCACCTCGGCCGAGATGGCGGTGAGCGTCTTGGCTTCAGCCTTGCGCACGACCGGCGTGAACAGGCCGCCCTCGATCGCGACAGCCACGCCCACGTCCGAATGCTTCATCTTCAGGATGCGATCTTCAGCCCAGACTGCATTGGCGGCCGGCACACGCTGGAGCGCAATGGCGAGCGCCTTGATGACGAAGTCGTTAACCGAGAGCTTGTAGGCAGGCTTGCCGTCCTTGTCCTTGCCGGCTGCTGCGTTGATCTGCTCGCGAAGCGCCATGAGCGCGTCGAGCTCGCAATCGAGCGACAGGTAGAAGTGCGGCACCGTCTGCTTCGACTCGACGAGGCGCTTGGCGATGGTCTTGCGCATGCCGTCGAGGGGCACCTCCTCGTAGGAGCCGGCCTCGAACATCGCCTTGACCTGATCGGCGCCCATGCTCGGCGCGAGTTGCGGTGCCGCAGGCTTCGCGGCCGGCGCAGGAGCGGCCGCTGCAGCCGGGGCGGCCGCAGGCTTTGCACCACCACCCTGGAGAGCAGCGCGAACGTCCTTCTCGACGATACGGCCATGTGGACCGGAGCCTTGGACGGATGCGATGTCGATGCCGGCGTCCTTTGCGATGCGCTTGGCGAGCGGCGAGGCGAAGACCCGGTTGCCCGTTGACTGCCCTGCCCCGTTCGGCTTGGCAGCCTGCGCCGGACCGGCCGGAGCCTGGTCGACGCGGGCATAGGACATGTGAGCTGAAGCGTCTCCTGGGATGGCGTTAGCCTGAGGTTGAGGCGCAGCCTCGGGAGCAGCTGGAGCCGGCGCTGCCTCGGCCTTGGGCGCAGGCGCCGGAGCGGCCCCGCCGGAAGCAGGAGCGGAGACGCTCTTCGGATCCTCGCCCTCGCCGGCGATCAGGGCGATGAGCTGATTGACGGGCACGTCGGCGGTGCCTTCCGGAACGACGATCTTGGCGAGAATGCCCTCGTCGACGGCTTCGACTTCCATGGTGGCCTTGTCAGTCTCGATCTCGGCGATCACGTCGCCGGATTTGACGGTGTCGCCTTCCTTCTTCAGCCACTTGGCAAGGTTGCCCTTTTCCATGGTGGGGGACAGGGCGGGCATCAGGATATTGATGGGCATGGCGTTTGGGATCCTGATCTGAAGTTAATTGCTTATGGTCGCATTCTCTGATCGGAGAAACCGGTTTCCACTTTTCCAGAGAATGATCAGTTGATGGCCTGCGTCGAGCCCGGATCCGACGGATCGTCCAGCTCGGCCTGGATACCGGCCGTGATCTCGGCCAGAGCCTCCTCCTCGGAGAACTCCGTTTCCATGGCGTAGACGCGCGCGGCGTGACGGGCGAGATCCACCAGGAGCACGCCCCAGGTGAACGGATCGTCGAAGGCGCGGCGCAGCGCGATGCTGACCGCCCCATCGACCACCGAAGCCCTCAGGATCTCGACGCCACCCTTTTCGAGCACGTCAGGCGGAACGTTAAGGGCTTCGAATTTCCGTTCAGTCATGATGTCACCTGTAGCAAACGGCCTTCGCCGCTTGCACCACTTCGGCCACTGAGGGAAGCGCGAGCTTCTCGAGATTGGCCGCGTAAGGCATCGGCACGTCCTTGCCGGTCACGCGGATCACGGGCGCATCGAGGTAATCGAACGCGTTCTCCATGATGCGCACAGCGATCTCGGCACCGACGCCCGATTGCGGGTAGCCTTCTTCCACCGTGACGCAGCGGCCCGTCTTCATGACAGAGGCCACGATGGTGTCCGTGTCCATCGGGCGGATCGTGCGCAGGTCGATGACCTCGGCCTCGATGCCTTCCTTTGCCAGCTCCTCGGCGGCCTTGAGCGCATAGGTCATGCCGATGGAGAAGGACACGATGGTGACGTCCTTACCCTGGCGATGGATGCGCGCCTTTCCGATCGGCACCGTGAAGTCATCGAGCTTCGGCACGGGGAAGGACTGGCCGTAGAGGATCTCGTTCTCCAGGAACACGACCGGGTTCGCATCGCGGATGGCGCTCTTGAGCAGGCCCTTCGCGTCGGACGCGGTGTAGGGCGACACGACCTTGAGGCCTGGGATTTGGGAGTACCAGGCCGCGAAATCCTGGCTGTGCTGCGCACCCACGCGGGCGGCCGCGCCGTTCGGGCCGCGGAACACGATGGGGGCGCCGAGCTGACCGCCGGACATGTAGAGGGTCTTGGCCGCCGAGTTGATGATCTGGTCGATCGCCTGCATGGCGAAGTTGAAGGTCATGAACTCGACGACGGGGCGCAGGCCCGTGAAGGCAGCACCGACGCCGACGCCGGCGAAGCCATGCTCGGTGATCGGCGTGTCGATCACGCGCTTGGCGCCGAATTCCTGCAGCAATCCTTGCGTCACCTTGTAGGCGCCCTGGTACTCGGCCACTTCCTCGCCCATGACGAAGACCTTATCGTCCTTGCGCATCTCCTCGGCCATGGCATCGCGGAGGGCTTCGCGAACGGTCATGGAGACCATTTCGGTGCCTTCCGGGATTTCCGCCATGGCATCATGGGCGGTGCGCGTCTGGATCACGTAAGGGGCTGCGGGCTCCGCCACCGGCTTAGCATCCGTGCCCGGAATCGAGTCGGGCGACGGCCTGTCTGCCATGCCTTCCCGCTCCATGTCGGGTGTCGGGGCGGGTTGACCGTCCGGCTTCGGAGCAGCCGGCGCCTTGGCGGACGAGGCGGCGGCGGCGGACACATCCTCACCCTCGCCGGCGAGGATCGCGATCGGGGTGTTGACGGCCACGTTGTCGGTGCCGTCGGAGACCAGGATCTTCGCGAGGACGCCCTCGTCGATCGCCTCGACCTCCATGGTCGCCTTGTCGGTCTCGATCTCGGCCAGCACATCGCCCGGCTTGACCTGATCGCCTTCTTTTTTCAGCCATTTGGCCAGTTTGCCCTGCTCCATGGTCGGCGAGAGGGCAGGCATGAGAATATCGATCGCCATTAAAAGACTCGTTTTGATTGTGGCAGCGGCGAGATTCGGGGAAAGACGGCGCCAACGCGCCGCTTAGAGGAGGATATCCGTGTAGAGCTCGGACGGATCGGGCTCCGGATCGTGCGTGGCGAACTCGGCCGCCTCGTTGACGATCTCGCGCACCTTGCTGTCGATGGCCTTCAGCTCGTCTTCCGACAGCTTCCAGCTCTCCAGCAGACGGCGGCGCACCTGCTCGATCGGATCGTACTCCTCGCGCATGCGGGTCACTTCGTCCTTCGTCCGGTACTTCGCCGGGTCGGACATGGAGTGGCCGCGATAGCGGTAGGTCTGCATCTCGAGGATGTACGGCCCTTTGCCGGAGCGGGCATATTCGATAGCGCGCTGACCGGCGGCATAGACCGCCCGGACATCCATGCCGTCCACCTGCTCGCCGGGGATGCCGAATGACAGGCCGCGCTTGGAAAAGTCCGTCTGGGCGGAAGCGCGGGTCACAGCGGTCCCCATGGCGTAGCGGTTGTTCTCGATCACGTAGACGACCGGCAGCTTCCAGAGCGCCGCCATGTTGAAGCTCTCATAGACCTGGCCCTGGTTGGCCGCGCCGTCGCCGAAATAAGTCAGGCAGACATTGCCGTTCTCGCGATAATGGTTCGCGAAAGCGATGCCGGTGCCGAGCGACACCTGAGCACCGACGATGCCGTGGCCGCCATAGAAATGCTTCTCCTTGGAGAACATGTGCATGGAGCCGCCCTTGCCTTTCGACAGGCCGCCGCGGCGTCCTGTCAATTCGGCCATGACGCCTTTCGCGTCCATGCCGCAGGCGAGCATATGACCGTGATCGCGATAGCCGGTGATCACCTGGTCGCCCTCTCTCGTCGCCATCTGCATGCCGACGACGACGGCCTCCTGGCCGATATAGAGGTGGCAGAAACCGCCGATCAGCCCCATGCCGTACATCTGGCCGGACTTCTCCTCGAAGCGCCGGATCAGAAGCATATCGTTATAAGCTGACAGGTCCTGGTTCTTGTCGAATTGTGGAGAGTTGGGAGCAGCTCCGCTCTTGGAGCCTTTGCTGGTAGTCATCTTGTTAGCCGCGCCTACACCGGCACGGCCCGCCTTGCGGGCAGCAACAGCCATCGGGTCCTCCGAAGGGTTTCCTCGACGAAAGTTGTAGCGCAGTCGGAATCGGAAATCGAGTGGGCCAAAAGGCGTTTTGCGCTGCACAATGAAACGCGCAAGTCTTTGGAGTAATTGCCCAATTGGCAATTAACTGAAATTAAGTTAAGCAGAACTTTTAAGTTATTGTTAATTATGGCCCTGTGATGATCACGAGGTCGTTCTTATGCACACGTCCTAACATTACGCGTGCTCTCTCCTCGAGCAGATCGCGGTCGATCTGATCGCTCCGAAGCAGCGCGATACGACGCTCCCAATCGGAGCGCTGGGTCTTTAAACCATCGAGCTCGGCGGAAAGTTCGGCAACCTGCGCCTCATACTTCTGTTGGGCCTCGATGCCGCGTGCACCGCTATGGGCGTGGTGCACGAAATAGGCCGCAACAGCCGCCGAGATGCTGTAGAGCACCAGCGGAATCAGAAATCGTCGTGCGCGTTTGCGGATTACCATGCCGGTGAGTCTTACAGCGGCATGGTTAAGGAGGTGTTGAAGGCAGGGTGGCGCCTTTGCCGGATCTGGGTCCGTCATTCAGCCTCAGGTCCTGGCAGTTCGTGCCAGGATGCAACAGAGTTCACGGATGCGACGGGATATCCGTCCATGCTTGCCGGCTCGGCATGGATGGACGACTGATCAGAACACGAAGAAGTCGCTCGCCGAAAGCTTGTTCAGGTCCTTGGACAAGGTGGCGAACTGGATCGCCTCCTTGGACCCGTTTCCGTCCCGATCATAGAGCAGCGCACCCGTCTTCTTGTTGTAGACGATCCGGTCGCTTGCATCATGCGCGGCCGAGCCGGCATAGAAGGCACTCTTCGCGAGCATGCCCTTCTTGGCGACTGTCGTGAAAACCGCTTTCGCCAGATGAATGGTGTCATCATTGACCGAGAAATCGATGATCTTGTCGAGATTTTGCTGCTTGTTCAGCTTGTTTGTCTTGGCCAGCTTTGCATCGAACACGAAGACGTCATTGCCCTTCCCGCCGTTCAAGGTGTCGCTTCCAAAGCCTCCGTTGAGCGTGTCGGTGCCGAGATCTCCGCCCAAACGGTCCTTGCCGCCGCCACCGACGATCTTGTCGTTTCCAGCGGTCCCGGCGGTCACCTCCGGGGAAATGTCCTGAATGGCAATTGAGAAGGTCTGATCCTTGAAATGACCGGCCTTGTCCGTGGCGCGCACGGTAACGGTGTGCATCCTCGCCTGCTCGAAGTCGATCTTGATGCCGTCGGCAACGACCACCTTCGTGCCGGAAGCATCGAGCTTGAAAAGCCCTCCGGCATCGTCCGTCAGGCTATAGGTAACGGTGTCGCCCGGATTGGGATCAACGGCCGACAATATGCCGACCAGCTCGCCGCTCGCGGCAAGCTCGGCGACAGAGGATCCGCTCAGATTCACCTGAGTTGGCGCCTCCGCGATGTCCAGTACATCGATCATAAAGGTCTGGTCCTTGAAGTGACCGGCCTTGTCCGTCGCGCGCACCACAATGGTGTGCGTTCTTGCTTGCTCGAAGTCGATCCTGGATCCATCGGCAACGACGATCTTCGTGCCGGAAGCATCGAGCTTGAAGCGTCCTCCGGCGTCCTCCGTCAGGCTGTAGGTAAACGTGTCGTCGGGATTGGCATCGAGGGCCGACAGGGTGCCGACCAGCTGTCCACTCGTGGCCAGCTCGGCCACGGAGGATCCCGTGAGCTTGACCTGCGTCGGCTTCTCGTCAGGAAGAAGCGTGACGGTGGATTCTGTCGTGTTGCCGGCGCTGTCTTCTAACGTCAGTCTGATTTCGCGCCCTCCGACCACCTCGCCGCGGTTGACGTAAATCAAGGAGCGGACAAGTTCCTGGACCAAGGCAGGCGTCGTTTCCGGGTAGAACGAGGCAATCAATTTAGGTCCAAAATCGTCAATGATGAAGCCAATCTCTACACCATTGACGAGGATGGTGTTGTCCTGCAGCTTGACCGTGCCGGTTGTGTCTATCTCTATGTGATCGAACGGGTAGGCACCGTCGATGACCTCAACTGACAGGCCCCGGAGGGAGGGGCTGTCATCGGAGAGAACGGCATTCCGCCCATGGTCCAGGAACACCGGCTTGAACGGCACGGCATAGAGACGGTCGCCGTTCAGTCCCGAGATTTGCGGCGCTTCATCGATATCCTCCCCCGTGCTGTCCTCAACGATCTTGAATCCTTGGACATGAAGTTGCTCCCGTTCTTCGTCGGTGAACGAGTCCCCGGTGAGGACGAGTTTAAGTCCAGTTTGATAGGTGAAAGTCTTGAGGGCCAAATCCTTTTCGTCAAACGTCACGACACTGCCGGCAGCCAAATGGAGCCCGATGAGCTCGATATTCGTGATGGTCTTGCCGGAAAGATCGACAGAGCCGCCGGTCATGATGAGGCTGTCATACTCTGCGTCCGGGTCGGAACCCGTCCCACCATCAATTGCCGTGACACTGGACACTTGCTGCGTTGTGAGCCGGATGGTGTCGACCCCGGTTCGGCCCACGATGGCCTCGATGTTCTTCAGTTCCGCGAGCAATCCGAAATCGAATTCGCCTCCTGTGCCGACGAGCTGCAACGTATCGTCACCGTCGTCACCGTCGAGGGAATCTCCCGCATCGAGGGCGTTCGACGAGAGCGCGAATGTATCGTCGCCCGACGTGCCCGTCCTAGTCTCGACGCCCTCCTCCAGGAACACGACCGAAGCGGGCGCCACGCGCACCGTCGTGTCGGCAATATACATATCGTCGCTGGAACTGACGGTAATGGAAATCGTGCGTTCGAAGATCGCCGTGGAATCTGAGGAATTGGTGTAAGTCAGGCAGTGGATAAGCTCCTCGACCTGGGCCGTGGTGACGTCCGGCTCGAAATCGACGATCATGAGGGTTTCATCCAGCGTCGAGACGGTGCCGATCAACGTTCCGTCGCAGAAGATTTGGACGCCCGATTCAAGGGCTCCGGACAACGTGATGTGTCCACGGCCCGCGTCGATACCTAGCTCGTCGCTTGCTTCGCCGGCCAAGCTGTTATCGACAGCGAGAGAGATCAACGGGCCTGTGGCCTCGATCGTGGCATCACCGTCCTTGTCGATGAAAACGGGTTGTTGGACGACGGTCTGGACGGCGTCTCCGTCAAGGTTGCCGATTGGAAAAGCATCGGATGGCTGATCAATGGTTGTCGACATAAATCCCCTCAATTATCTGTAAATTACCTACGAAGGCACCTGCCCAAGAGGACGGGCGTCCAATCCCCTGCCCTCATTAACACAGTATAGGTAACGTTAAAATATTGCGAATACTAGCTCCTCGACGCCTCCAGGCCTGAGAACGCAAAAAGGGGGCCGGAGCCCCCTTCTCTCGACAATGCTTTTGCGAACTCTCGTTCGTCGCAGCCGCCTTAGCGCAACGCCTTCAGGGCCGCCCGGCCCGCATATTGTGCCTGCGGACCCAGCTCCTCCTCGATCCGGATGAGCTGGTTGTATTTGGCCGTCCGGTCCGAGCGGGCGAGCGAGCCGGTCTTGATCTGCCCGCAATTGGTGGCCACGGCGAGGTCCGCGATGGTGGAATCCTCCGTCTCGCCGGAGCGGTGGGACATGACTGCGGTGTAGCCGGCGCGATGGGCCATGTCGACGGCGGCGAGCGTCTCGGTGAGCGAGCCGATCTGATTCACCTTCACCAGGAGCGAGTTGGCGACCCCCCTCTTGATGCCGTCGGAGAGCCGGCTCACGTTGGTGACGAAGAGATCGTCGCCAACGAGCTGGCACTTGGAGCCGATCAGGTCGGTCACAGCCTTCCAGCCCTCCCAATCGTCCTCTGACATGCCGTCCTCGATGGTGGCGATGGGATAGGAGGAGACGAGCTTCGCAAGATATTCGGCCTGCTGCTGCGGGTTCAGCTTCTGGCCGGTGCCTTCATAATGGTACGCGCCGTCCTTGAAGAACTCGGTCGCCGCGCAGTCGAGGCCGAGCACGATGTCCTGGCCCGGCTTGTAGCCGGCCTGCTCGATGGACTTCATGATGAAGTCAAGGGCTGCCTCGGCGGAGGGCAGGTTGGGAGCGAAGCCGCCCTCGTCGCCCACATTGGTGTTGTGGCCGGCATCTTTCAGGGCTTTTTTCAGGGTGTGGAACACCTCGGCGCCCATGCGCACGGCCTCGGCCAGGGTCGGCGCGCCGACCGGCAAGATCATGAATTCCTGGAAATCGATCGGGTTGTCCGCATGGGCGCCGCCGTTGATGATGTTCATCATCGGGACCGGCAGAACACGGGCCTGCGTGCCGCCGACATAGCGGTAAAGGGGCAGAGCCGCCGCATCGGCGGCGGCCTTGGCGACGGCCAGCGAAACGCCGAGGATGGCATTGGCGCCGAGGCGTGCCTTGTTCGGCGTTCCATCGAGCTCGATCATGGTCTCGTCGATGGCGACCTGCTCCTCCGCATCCATGCCGCCGATGGCGTCCAGGATCTCGTTGTTGACGGCATCGATGGCCTTGTTCACGCCCTTGCCGAGATAGATCGATTTGTCGCCGTCGCGCAGCTCCACCGCCTCGTGGGCACCTGTGGAAGCACCGGAGGGAACGGCGGCGCGGCCCATGGAGCCGTCTTCGAGGGTCACATCCACCTCGACCGTGGGATTGCCACGGCTGTCGAGGATCTGGCGGGCGAAAACGTCGATAATCGCTGTCATTGAGCAGGCTCCTGCTGGCTGAAGTGCGGCCGGCGCAGCCCGTCGGACGGGTGCGGCCTCAAGTCATGAATTGGCTTATTGACCGAAATGACCATGTGGGCAAGGACGGCAAGAGCTTTCCCATTAGCAATCCAAGGTCAATTCCACATGACGGAAACCACCCTCCAGCTCGGCCACGCGAGCGCCCTGCCTCAATCCCCCGAGGAGGCGCAGCTCGACCGCGTGCCCAATCCCCATCCGGACACCGATTACCTGGCGCGCTTCACCGTGCCGGAATTCACCTCCCTCTGCCCCGTCACGGGCCAGCCGGATTTCGCCATTCTGGTGATCGACTACGTGCCGGGTCCGTTTCTCGTCGAATCCAAGTCGCTGAAGCTCTACATGCACAGCTTCCGCAATCACGGCGCCTTCCATGAGGATTGCACGGTCGCCATCGGCAAGCGCCTCGCGGATCTGCTGGAGCCCCGCTACCTGCGGATCGGCGGGTATTGGTATCCGCGTGGGGGCATCCCCATCGACGTGTTCTGGCAGACTGGCGAGTTGCCGAAGAATCTGTGGCTGCCCGACCAGGGCGTGGCACCCTATCGCGCCCGCTGACCGAAGGGCTTCGTCAGGAGGAACGATGCGGTCAGGCCGACCCCGACGATGATGAGGGCGGCAATTCCCGTCGCCCCGGTCAGTCCGATCGTCCGGAGGCCGAAGCCCATCAGGACCACGCCGAGGGCCTGGCCGCAGAAGAACGAGAAGGCATGGAGCGCGACCGCAGAGGCGCGCGCGCCGGGCGCCACCTCCGTCACCTGGGCCTGGAAGGTGTTGTGGAGCATATAGAAGCCCAGGCCCATGAGCAGGAGTGCAACGGCATCGAGCCTCCAGTCGCCGCCAAGCCCCAGAACGACGAGGGCAGCCCCGGCGAAGAAGCCGCCCCCCAGGAGGATCCTGCCGATGCCGAGCCGCCTCAGCATCCAGGTCACGAGAGCGGAATAGATCAAGCCTCCGATGGCGAAGCCGCCAATGGCGAAGCCGGCTTCCGCGGCGCCTCCCCCGCCCCGCTCCTCCAGCAGCGGCGCCACATAGGGAAAGATGCCGAAGATCGCGATGGCCTCGACGAAGACGAGGCTGAACAGCGTCAGCGCCCGCGGATTGGAGAGGATGTCGCGGTATCGCAGAAGTGCACTCTGCAGATCGAACCTGCCGCCCGGCAGTGCACCCCGGAAGCCGATCGCCGTGGCCGCGAAGGCGAGGGCCACCATAGCCGTGGAGAGCGCGAAGACGCCGCGCCAACCGATCAGCTCCGCCAAAAGCCCCGCGAAGGACGATCCAGCCAACTGGCCGACGATGACCGCCACCAGATAGCGGCTAAGCGCAATCTGGCGCTGGGCCATCTCGACCCGGTCGCCGATCAGCGCGATGGAGAGCGGCACCGCTCCGCCCGCCGCTGCACCGGCAATGATGCGGAGCGTGAAGAGAGTCGCGGCGTTGGGGGCGAAGATGGAGCAGGCCAGAGCCAGGAACAGGAGCGCCAGCGCCACCTTCATTACCCGTTCCTTGCCGAGCGCATCGCCGATGGGCCCCAACACCGGCTGGATGAAGGCATAGGGCAGTGCGAAGGCTGCCGAAAGGAGCGCGATCGTTTGCGCGGTTGAGCCAAGATCCCGGGCGATGATCCCGACCATCGGTTCGACGGCACGTCCGGAGAACGTACTCGCGAAGCCGCTGGTGGCGAGGATCAGGATTAGGTTGCGGGACGACATGGCATCCTAAACGATTGAGGCCGTGAAAAGAGCACTGGCTCCTTATCACGGCCTTATCGCAGCGCGAGGAGCAGGAATGCAGACCTGCCCTCATGAAAAATCATGGAAAGACCTTAGGACGCCCTGCCCTTGGCAAGCGCGTCGAACGCCTTCAATTGCGTCAGCAAGCCTTCCAGTTCCTTCAACGGCACCATATTGGGGCCGTCGGACGGAGCCTTGTCCGGGTCCTGATGGGTTTCGATGAAGACGCCGGCTACGCCGACCGCCACGGCGGCGCGGGCCAGCACCGGCACGAATTCCCGCTGGCCGCCCGAGGTCGTGCCCATTCCGCCAGGCTGCTGGACCGAGTGGGTAGCGTCGAAGATCACCGGAGCACCCGTCTCGGCCATGATCGGCAGGGAGCGCATGTCTGAGACGAGCGTGTTGTATCCGAACGACGCGCCGCGCTCAGTGAGCATGACGTTAGGATTGCCGGCGGCCGTCACCTTGGCTACGACATTCGCCATGTCCCAAGGTGCCAGGAACTGGCCTTTCTTTATGTTGACCACACGACCGGTTTTGGCAGCGGCGACCAGGAGATCGGTCTGGCGGCAAAGGAAGGCAGGGATCTGCAGGATGTCGACCACCTCTCCCACCGGAGCGCATTGGTCCTTTTCGTGCACATCGGTGATCACCGGCAGTCCGTGCTTCTCCTTGACCTCGGCGAAGATGGTAAGCGCCCTGTCCAGCCCGATGCCGCGGGCGCTGGAGATCGAGGTCCGGTTCGCCTTGTCAAAGGACGACTTGTATACGAGGCCGAGGCCCAGTTTTCCGGTGATCTCCTTGAGCGCGGCAGCCATTTCGAGCGCGTGATCGCGGCTTTCCATGGCACAAGGCCCGGCGATAATGCTGAGCGGCAGGTGATTGCCGAAGCGGACAGAGCCGGCTTCGACGATGGCAGGATGCTGTTTGGTATTGGTCATGCACCGTCTCTAGACCTTCTGAGGCCGCAAGCAAAGCGGCTCTGCGCTTGCTCCTTCGGGGAAGGTTGGGCAGGACCGCTAGCGGTTATCACTATGAAAGTTTCTTAACCAAAGGTCTCGAAGGGCACCGTAACTAAGGAAAGGCCGGTTTACTTTAGGTCAATTCTAAAACAAAATGCTATCTGCATGAGAAGATTGAGAATTATTACCTGCAAGCACTTCTGAACGGGACCAGTCTTCATTGGGCAGCGCATGGGGGGCGCTCTAATGTCCGAACATAGCAAGATGCACGAGCTTGTGGCTCTCAGGACGGCTCTCGGCTTTACGCAAAGCAGAATGGCTCACGAAATTGAGCTGAACCTGCGCGACTACCAGTCGTTCGAATGGGGTGAGAACGAGATTCCGGATCTTTATCTCAGGGCAATCGAGCGGATCGCCATGCTCTACGCCATCCGGCACAAGAATCCGATGCTGGTGCCCTCGGCCATGCGCGCAGAAGCGCTTCAGTTCGCCCGAATGGTTGAAGCGGCTGTCTGAGCGGATTCCATTTGTCTCGTCGGCTCCAGCATATTGTCAGAACGTCATCGCGGCTGCGTTGATGATGCCGGCAGCGAGCGAAGCGGCGCCGAGGAACAGGGCTGCCGCCATTTCGCCACCGGCAATGCGCTGCGATAGGTTCGGCATCACGATCCGGACCAGCCAATATACGATGATCTGTACCGCCAGTGCCACCAGACCCCAGACGAGACAATCGACGATTGTCTGGGCGTGGACGATGGCGCTTGCAAGCGGAAGGGCGAACCCGACGAGGCTGAAGCCGAGCGCGGTTGCCGCTGAAATCACGTTCTCGCGGATCAGGGCAAACTCGTTGTGCATGGTCGCAAGCGTGTAGATCGCAAGATAAAGGCCGACCAAGGCGACGGCGAGAACGAAGAAGATCAGAAAGTCGGGCAAGCCCGCCAGAGATGAAGCCACAGTCAATCCCCCATACGATTCAATGTACCAATTGATATGGGGCTATGGTTAATATTACGTTGGCTCGAAGGCGATTGCGACCCCGAAGGCGGCGCTGGCCGGCACGATGAGCCTGCTGCCGATGTGCTGATAAGGGATTTCAGCCGAATCGAGCCACTGCGCCTGACGCTGAATATCCCCGACCCGCACCGCAAAGGCCACAAAGGACGGTCGATCGAGCTCGGCCTCGATGGAGCCGTAGATTTCGGCCGCATCGTCGGGTGTGAGGACATCGATGCGGCTCTCGCCTAGTTGGAAGGATAGGTCGTCCCCGTTCGGGCTTGCCGGCTGCACGCCAGTGAACGCCGTCAGGAAGGCCCGCAGCCGCTCCAAGTCCGATGCCACAAGGGTCACAGATGCAATCTGCGTCACCTTGTTGTCGTGGCGCTGGAATTCCGGATTCCAGAAATTCTCCGGGTAATGATGCTGGCTGACAAAGAAACCCGCCTTGGAATGCTCGGCCGAGGCAAAAGCCAGGGTGAACGCGACCTTGGTCTCGCTTCCGTCGGGCCGGCGCCCCGTGCGCTCGAAATGGAACGGCTCGAAGGATCCAATGCCCCTCTCCGCAAAGAGCACGGCATCAGCCTTCGCATCCTGGCTGTCGAGCGCCAGCATGGCCAGACCTTCGCGGTCCTTCAGGTAGTCTTGGACGAAGGCCCCAAAACTGAAGGCGCTCGCCTGATGGGGTGAGATGGCCGCCCCCTCGCCCACACTGATTAGCTCGATGAAGGAGCCTGGCAATTGGACGATCCGATTCTCGGTGCCCCAGGGGTGGCGGTTGCGCGCACCGACCTGGAAGCCGAGACGCTGATAGAAGCTCGCGGCTTGATCGAGGTCATGAACGGCAACAACGAGATGGTCGATCCGGTGGGTCATCGGCACTTTCCTGTAAGGCGCGTCCGGCATGAAACCGGACGCGACAGGTCAGATTAACATCAAACCAGCCGGCTTTGCTCCACGGCCGCGTGGATGAAGCTCTTGAAGAGCGGATGCGGTTCGAACGGACGCGACTTCAGTTCCGGGTGATACTGGACTCCGATGAACCATGGGTGGTCGTCGTATTCCACGATCTCCGGCAGAACGCCGTCCGGAGAGACGCCTGAGAAGCGCAGGCCCTTGCCTTCAAGCTGTTCGCGATAGGTCATGTTGACCTCGTAGCGGTGGCGATGACGCTCGGAGATTTCCGTGCCGCCGTAGATCTCGGCCACCTTGCTGCCGGGCTTGAGCGAAGCTTGGTAGGCACCGAGGCGCATGGTGCCGCCGAGATCGCCGCCGGACGCACGTTTCTCGAGCTCGTTGCCGCGCAGCCACTCGGTCATGAGACCGACGACCGGCTCGGATGTCGGGCCGAATTCGGTCGAGCTGGCATCCTTGATGCCGGCCAGCGAACGCGCTGCCTCGATGACCGCCATCTGCATGCCGAAGCATATGCCGAAATACGGCACCTTTCGCTCACGGGCGAAACGGGCTGCTCGGATCTTGCCCTCCGCGCCGCGCTGGCCGAAGCCGCCGGGCACCATGATGCCGTGGATGCCCTCGAGGAAGGGGGCCGGATCCTCATGCTCGAAGATTTCGCTCTCGATCCATTCCAGATTCACCTTCACCTGGTTGGCGATGCCGCCGTGGTGCAGGGCTTCGATCAGCGACTTATAGGCATCCTTGAGGCCGGTATATTTGCCGACCACCGCGATGGTGACCTCACCTTCAGGGTTGTGGACGCGCCCGGAGATGTTCGTCCAGCGGCTGAGATCTGGGGTCTTGGTGCTGTCGAGGCCGAAGGCCGCCAGGACCTCGCTGTCGAGCCCAGCCTCATGATAGGCCAGCGGGACGTCATAGATCGAGCGCGCATCGCGCGCCTCGATCACCGCCGTCTCCCGCACGTTGCAGAACAGGGCAAGCTTCCGACGCTCGTCCTTCGGGATCTCGCGATCGGTGCGGCAGAGCAGGATGTCCGGCTGGATGCCGATGGAGCGCAGCTCCGCCACCGAGTGCTGGGTCGGCTTCGTCTTCAGCTCGCCCGCCGACGGAATGAACGGCAGGAGCGTCAGGTGGACGTAGATCGCCTGTCCCCGCTCCAGATCGTTGCCGAGCTGGCGGATGGCCTCGAAGAAGGGCAGGCCTTCGATGTCGCCCACCGTGCCGCCGATCTCGACGAGGACGAAGTCGAAGCCCTCGTTGCCGGTGAGCACGAAGTCCTTGATGGCGTTGGTGACGTGCGGGATCACCTGGATGGTGGCGCCGAGATAGTCGCCGCGCCTCTCCTTGGTGATGATGTCGAGATAGATGCGCCCGGTGGTGATATTGTCGGCCTTGGTGGCCGGCACGCCGGTGAAGCGCTCGTAATGTCCGAGATCCAGATCGGTTTCAGCGCCGTCGTCGGTCACGAAGACCTCGCCGTGCTGATAGGGACTCATAGTCCCCGGATCGACGTTGAGATATGGGTCGAGCTTGCGAAGCCGAACCTTGTAACCGCGTGCTTGGAGAAGCGCTCCCAGAGCCGCCGAAGCCAGACCCTTGCCGAGCGAAGACACCACGCCGCCGGTGATGAATACGTACCGCGTCATGGACCCCTATCCATAAACATCGGGCGCCGATTCGCAATCGCGAACCGTGCCACCCGAATCCCATCCACAAAAAGAGAGGGCCGGAAGGTCCGGCCCTGGTTCACTTACTGCTGAGGCGCTGTCGGTGCTGGAGCACCGGGAGCCGCCGGCTGGTCGCCCTGGAGGCGCTGCAGCTGCTCAAGCACGTTGCCGCCCTGCGGAGCCGCGGGGGCCTGCTGGCCCGGAGCGGGCGCTGCCGGCGCGGTGCCGTCGAGGATCGAGCGCGGAGCCCGGGTCGACGTCGCCATGACGGTCAGCGCAATACTGGTCACGAAGAACAGGCCTGCCAGGATCGCCGTCGCGCGGGTCAGCGCATTGGCCTGGCCGCGGCCGGTCATGAAGCCGGAGACGCCGCCGCCACCTCCGCCGAGGCCCATGCCGCCGCCCTCGGAGCGCTGCAGCAGAACCACGCCGATCAGGGCGAGCACGATGATCAGGTGGACAATGATGAGAACTGTTTGCATCGTTTTCAAAAACCTCAAGCGGCTGCGCACAGGGCGACAGCCGCTCGCAATCCGTTCGTTGCCGCGGCCTGTAGCATAGGTGGGCGCAGGATCAAAGGCCTGCAAGCCGCCTTTTCTTGCTTAGCCGAGATAAGCCCCTGCGATGGCCAGGAAATCGGCCGCCACGAGGCTTGCACCCCCCACCAGCGCACCGTTGACGTTCTCCACCGACATCAGTTCGGCGGCGTTCGAAGGCTTTACCGAGCCGCCGTAGAGGATGCGGACCTTGGGCGCCTCGCCCTTGCCCACGAGACGGCGCAGCTCGTCCCGGACCAGGGCATGCACCTCTGCGACGTCTGCGATCGTCGGGGTCAGGCCGGTGCCGATGGCCCAGACCGGCTCATAGGCGATTACGAGATTGTGGCTGTTCGAATCGACCGGGATCGAGCCCCGCAGCTGCTTGCGCACCACTGCGAGTGTCTTGCCGGATTCGCGTTCCTCGCGGGTCTCGCCGACGCAGACGATGGCCGCGAGACCGGCCCGGTGGGCTGCGACCGCCTTGGCGCAGACGTCGACGTCTTTCTCCTTGTGGTACTGGCGGCGCTCGGAATGGCCCACGATCACATAGGTCGCACCGGCATCGGCCAGCATTTCGGCCGACAGATCGCCCGTGAAGGCGCCCGATTCCTTGGCATGGCAATCCTGGCCGCCGATGGCGACCCGGGAGCCGACGGACGCGTAGGCAAACAGGGACACGAGCGTGGCCGGCGGGCAGACCGCGAGCTCGACCTTGGCCTTGAGCCCGGGCGTGTAGCCGGCATGGATCTCGGTCAGCGCTTTGGCCGAGGTCTTCAAACCGTTCATCTTCCAGTTTCCCGCCACCAGCGGGCGCGGCCTCTCGACGCTCATTGCGGCACTCCTGTCACGCTTGTTGATCTGGCACTAGCAGAGGCTTGAGCCTTCTTTCAACCAGACTTGCCCTTTTCGTAGAGCCCCTGATCGTTTATCGGCAGGTTTAACGAATTTTTGGAAAACGGGTTCACGATGCTTCGGAACATGCGCAAGGCTGGGCAGACCCTGGTCGGCAAAATCATCGCCACCGTCTTTTTCGGTGCCTTGATCGTCAGCTTCGCCATCTGGGGCATCGGCGACATCTTCCGTGCGACGCCCGCGTCCGCGGTCGCCGAGGTGGGGAGTACCACCATCACGGTCGATCAGGTCCGCAATGCCTATACGAACGAGCTTCAGAGGCTCGGGCGTCAGTTCCGTACCGTCATCAGCCCGGAGCAGGCCAGGGCCTTCGGCCTCGACCAGCAGGTGGTCTACAATCTTGTGACCGAGGCCGTCATGGCCGAGCAGGCCAAGCAGATGGGCCTTTCGGTCTCCGACCAGCTCGTCGCCGCCTCGATCATGAACAATCCGGCTTTCAAAGGAGCCGACGGCCAGTTCAACCGGGCCCAGTTCGATCAGGCCCTGCGCAATATCGGCCTCTCCGAAGCGGGCTTCGTGCAGGAGCAGCGCTCGGCCATGGCGCGCCTTCACCTTGCCGAGGCCATTGCCGGCGACATCAACGTGCCCGTGGCGGCCAAGGAGGCCCTGCACCGATTCGCATCCGAGCGCCGGGCGGCTTCCTATATCCTTCTGACCGCAGCCATGGCAGGCGACATCCCCGCCCCTACGGCCGAGCAGCTCCAGAGCTTCTTCAACGAGCGCAAGAGCGCGTTCCGCGCGCCCGAATACCGGGCCCTGTCGGTCATGGCCCTCGATGCGGCCGCTCTCGCCAAGCCCGAGACCGTGTCCGAGGCCGATGCCCGCCAGGCCTATGAGCAGCAGAAGTCCAAGTACGGCACCCCGGAGCGCCGCACGATCCAGCAGATCACCTTCCCGTCGCAGGCTGAAGCCGAGGCCGCGGCTGCCAAGATCAAGGAAGGCACCACCTTCGAAGCCCTCGCCGGGGAGCGCAACGTCTCCCCGCAGGATCTGGAACTCGGCACCTTCACCAAGTCTGAAATGCTCGATCAGACGGTGGCGGATGCCGTCTTCGCCCTTGAGCAGGGAGCCGTCAGTGCTCCGATCGCCGGCCGTTTTGGCCCGGTGCTCGTGAGGGTCACGCAGATCCAGCCCGAGTCCGTTCGTCCCTTCGACGAGGTTGTTGCCGAACTCCGCCAGGAGGTCGCTCAACAGCGAGCCCAAGGGCAGATCGAGAAGATCCATGACGAGATCGAGGATCTGCGGGCCGGCGCCAAGCCCCTGGCGGATATCGCCAAGGAAAAGGGCCTAACCCTGGTCCAGGTCCCGGCGATCGAGGCCGGTGGCCAGGACACGGCCGGCAACCCGGTCAATCTCCCGGAGAAGGATGCCGTCGTGAAGGCGGCCTTCGCCTCTGACATCGGCGTCGACAACGAGCCCCTGCGCACCGCCACCGGCTATGTCTGGTACGACGTGACGGGCATCGAGCCCTCCCGCGAGAAGAATCTCGATGAGGTTCGCGAACAGGTTGCCGCTCAGTGGCGGGAGGATCAGGTAGCCCAGCGCCTGTCGGAGAAGGCGAACGAACTCACCGGCCGTCTCGAGAAGGGCGAAGCTATCGAAGCCGTGGCCCAGGAAGCCGGTGGGGCGGTCAAGAACGCAGCAGACCTCGCCCGCAACGCTGCAAAGGACGAGCTGACCACCGAGGCGGTGAACCGCATCTTCGCCGTGCCCGTCGGCAAGGCTGGCCATGCCGCCAATGGAACGGACGCCCGCGCGGTGTTCAAGGTCACGGCGGCCACGGTGCCGCCGCTGATCACCACGACGCAGGCGGCGCAGAACGCCCAGAACCAGCTCCAGACCGGCTTCGGCGACGATCTGATCAGCCAGTACATTGCCCAGGTTCGTCAGGATCTCGGCGTTACGATCAACCAGCAGGCGCTGCGTCGGGCCACAGGCGGCGAATCGTAGTTCCATGACGAGCACGCCCGATTTCGACACCTTCGCGACGGCCTACGAGGCCGGCGAGGCCGGCGTTTTGCGCACGACCCTCGTGGGCGATCTGCTGACCCCGGTCGCGGCCTTCCTGAAGCTGCGACATGAGCGGAAAGGGTCTGCCTTCCTGCTGGAATCCGTGGAGGGGGGCGCGACCCGCGGTCGCTTCTCCATGATCGGACTCGATCCCGATCTCGTCTGGCGCTGCCAGGACGGGGTGGCTGCCATCGACCGCCAGGCGCTGAGCCGTCGGCAGGAATTCAGGGTCGAGGAGAGGCCGCCCCTGGAGAGCCTTCGTGCGCTGATCAAGGACAGTGCCCTGCCCCTCTCCGACGACCTGCCGCCGATGGCGGCGGGGCTCTTCGGTTATCTCGGCTACGACATGGTCCGGCTCATGGAGCGGCTGCCCGAGCCCAATCCGGACGTGCTGCAGGTTCCCGACGCCATTCTCGTCCGCCCCACCGTCATGGTGGTGTTCGATGCGGTGAAGGACGAGATCTCGCTTATCACGCCTGTGCGCCCGCAGGCCGGAACCTCCGCCAAGGCGGCCTATGAGACGGCTCTCTCACGTCTCGACGAGGTCACCGCCGCCCTCGACCGCCCTCTGCCCATCGACGACCGCAGCGACCCGACCCAGATCCAATTCGAACCGCCGGTCTCGAATACGACCCCGCAGGAATTCGAGGCGATGGTCGCGAAGGCGAAGGAGTACATCCGCGCCGGCGACATCTTCCAGGTGGTGCTGTCGCAGCGGTTCGAGGCGGCCTTCCCCCTCCCCGCCTTCGCGCTCTACCGCTCCCTGCGCCGGGTCAATCCGGCTCCATTCCTCTGCTATCTCGATTTCGAGGATTTTCAGATCGTTTGCTCCTCACCGGAGATCCTGGTGCGGGTCCGCGACGGCCGGGTCACGATCCGACCCATCGCCGGAACGCGGCCGCGCGGGGCAACGGCCGCCGAGGACCGGGCCCATGCGGAAAGCCTGCTGGCCGATCAGAAGGAGCGGGCCGAGCATCTGATGCTGCTCGATCTCGGGCGCAACGATGTGGGCCGTGTGGCCGAGATGGGCTCCGTGGAGGTCACGGATTCCTTCTTTCTCGAATATTACAGCCAGGTGATGCACATCGTGTCGAACGTGGAAGGCAGGCTCGACCCGTCCTTCGATGCGCTCGACGCTCTCGTGGCCGGCTTCCCGGCCGGCACGGTCTCTGGCGCCCCGAAGGTGCGCGCCATGCAGATCATCGACGAGCTGGAGAAGGACAAGCGCGGGCCCTATGCCGGCTGCATCGGGTATTTCGGCGCCAATGGCGAGATGGACACCTGCATCGTGCTGCGCACCGCCCTGGTGAAGGATGGCCGCATGGCCGTCCAGGCCGGCGCCGGCATTGTCTATGATTCCGATCCGGCCTCCGAGCAGCAGGAATGCATCAACAAGTCCAAGGCGCTGTTCCGGGCCGCGGAAGAGGCCGTGCGCTTCGCAAGCCAGGCAAGGGTCGGACAATGAGTGCGGTAAGGCTTCCCTTGACCGGGAGCGTCGCTTACGCGAACGTCGGCGCGCTATGACCCGCGTTCTCGTCATCGACAATTACGACAGCTTCACCTGGAATCTGGTGCATCTGCTGGGCCCGCTCGCGACCTCCGTCGATGTCGTGCGCAACGATGCCATCAGCACGGACGAGGTGCTCGCCTCCCGGCCTGACGCCATCGTGCTCTCCCCGGGTCCCTGCACCCCGAACGAGGCCGGAATCTGCCTGGATCTCGTGAAGCGTGCCTCGCCCGAGATCCCGACCTTCGGCGTCTGCCTCGGGCTGCAGACGATCGGTCAGGTCTTCGGCGGCACCGTCTCGCGGGCCCCCCTGCCCATGCACGGCAAGGTCTCCGAGGTGGAGCATGGCGGCCAGGCGGTGTTCCGCGGCATCAACGGCTCGTTCAAGGCGACCCGCTACCATTCGCTCATCGTGGATCGGGAAACCTGCCCGGCCGACCTGCAGGTGACGGCGGAGACTTCGGATGGGCTGGTCATGGGGCTGTCGCACCGTTCTCTGCCGATCCACGGCGTCCAGTTCCACCCCGAGAGCATCCTGTCGGAACATGGGGTGACGATCATGCGCAACTTCTTCGAACTCGCGGCGGAATGGAACGCCAAGCACCGCACAGCCGACGCTGAAGCAGCGCCATCAGGACATTGAAAGCGATGGAATCCTTCAAATCCTACCTCGCCAAAGTCGCCACAGGCGCATCGCTGACCCGCGACGAGGCACGGGATGCCTTCGATGACCTGCTTTCCGGCGAAGTGACCCCGGCCCAGGGCGGTGCCTTCCTGATGGCGCTGCGGGTCCGCGGCGAGGCCCTTGAGGAGATCGTCGGGGCGGTGACCGCCATGCGCGGACGCATGCTGCGGGTCAATGCCCCCGAGAAGGCGGTCGACATCGTCGGCACCGGCGGCGACCACAAGGGCAGCTACAACATCTCGACGCTCGCCTCGATCATCGTGGCCTCCTGCGGCGTTCCCGTCGCCAAGCATGGCAACCGGGCGGCCTCTTCCAAGTCCGGCACGGCCGATGTGCTCTCCGCCCTCGGCGTCAAGCTCGGTCTCGATCAGGAAGGCCTGGAACACTGTCTCGAAGAGACCAAGCTCTGCTTCATGTTCGCGCAGACCCATCACGCCGCCATGCGCCACGTAGCGCCCGTGCGGGTGGAGCTCGGGACGCGCACGATCTTCAACCTGCTTGGGCCGCTGGCCAATCCGGCCGGTGCGAAGCGTCAGCTTCTCGGTGTGTTTTCAGAAGCTTGGCTCGAACCCCTCACTCAGGTCCTGAAGGAGCTCGGCTCTCAGAAAGTCTGGACCGTGCACGGCTCGGACGGTCTCGACGAGATGACCACCACCGGCCCGACTTTCGTCGTGGCTTTGGAAAACGGCGCGATCCGCCGATTCACCGTGACGCCTGAAGAGGTGGGCCTGCCGACCGTTTCCCTTGACGATCTCAGAGGCGGCGACCCGGAGCACAACGCGGCCGAACTGCGCGCCGTTCTGGACGGTGCCCGCACGCCTTATCGCGATGTGGCCCTGCTCAATGCGGCTGCCTCCCTGGTCGTTGCAGACGAGGCCGAGAATCTGCGTGACGGTCTTGACCGGGCATCAAGGGCTCTCGACAGCGGCGCCTCGAAGGCGACCCTTGAGCGTCTCGTCAAAGTCTCGAACGCTTGAGTGAACCTGCGATGGCCGACGTTCTCAGCAAGATCGAAGCCTATAAGCGCCAGGAGATCGCGGCCGCGAAAGCCGCCGTTTCGCCAAGGGAGATGGAGCGTCGCGCTCGAGCAGCCTCACCAGCCCGTGGTTTTGCAGCAGCGATCGAGCGCCATCTCGCAGGTGGCCGTCCCGCCCTGATCGCCGAGGTGAAGAAGGCGAGCCCTTCGAAGGGCTTGATCCGGGCCGATTTCGATCCTCCGAGCCTCGCAAAGGCCTATGCCGAAGGCGGCGCCACCTGCCTGTCCGTCCTAACCGACGAGCCTTCGTTCCAAGGCAAGCCCGAGTATCTGATGCAGGCTCGCGAAGCCTCGGCTTTGCCCGCCCTGCGCAAGGACTTCCTGTTCGAGCCTTACCAGGTTTACGAGGCGCGCGCCTGGGGTGCCGATTGCATCCTCGTGATCATGGCGAGCGTCACGGATGACGAGGCCCGCGCCCTGATCGATGCGGCGCACGATCTTGGCATGGACGTGCTGGTCGAGGTACATGACCGGGCGGAACTGGAGCGCGCTCTGCCCCTCGGTACCAAGCTGGTCGGCATCAACAACCGCAACCTGCGGACCTTCGAGGTGTCGCTCGGCGTCAGCGAGGAACTGGCTCCCCTGATCCCCTCCGACCGCATCGTCGTTGGGGAGAGCGGTATCTTCACCCTGTCGGACATCGAGCGGTTGTCAAAGGTGGATATTCGCACCTTCCTCGTGGGCGAAAGTCTCATGCGTCAAGCCGATGTGGCGGCAGCGACGCGAAGACTTCTCTTCGGCGAGGCCGCATGACGAAACTCACCCATCTCGATGCGACCGGCCAAGCCAGCATGGTGGACGTTTCCGACAAGAGCGTTACCAGCCGCACTGCGATTGCCGAGGGATGCGTAGTCATGCAGGCGGAAACCCTGGACCTGATCCGTCATGGCGAGGCCAAAAAGGGCGATGTTCTGGGTACTGCTCGCCTTGCCGGGATCATGGCGTCCAAGCGCACGCATGAACTCATTCCGCTCTGCCACCCTCTCCTCATCTCGAAGGTCAAGGTGGACTGCATTCTGGATGATGGCCTTCCCGGCGTGCGCGTGAGCGCCGAAGTGAAGGTGTCGGGCCAGACCGGCGTCGAGATGGAGGCCCTGACCGCCGTGTCCATCGCCTGTCTGACGATCTACGACATGGTGAAGGCGGCCGATAAGGCGATGCGGATCGAGAACATCCGCCTGCGCCGCAAGAGCGGCGGCCGCTCGGGAGATTTCGAGGCGCCATGAGCCTGATTTCGGTCGAGGACGCTCTCTCCCGGGTACTGGCAAGCGTCGAAAAGCCGGTCGGAATCGAGCATGTCCCTCTCGCCGCCTGCGCGGGCCGGACGCTCGCCGAGGATGTCGGCGCGCTGCGCGACCAACCGCCCTTCCCCGCCTCCGCCATGGACGGCTATGCGGTGCGGAGCGCCGATTGTGCAGCCGTTCCAGCAACCCTCCGTGTGGTCGGCACCAGCGCGGCCGGCAAGCGCTTCACCGGCACCCTTGGATCTATGGAGGCTGTGCGCATCTTCACCGGTGCGCCCCTTCCCGAAGGAGCAGACGCGGTGGTGCTGCAGGAGGATGCCGACAGATCCGGCGACCAGGTCACGGTGAAGGAAGCGGCCCGCTCCGGCCGACACATCAGGGCGGCAGGCCTCGACTTCCGCGCGGGTGACGTTCTGCTGCAGACAGGGCTACGTCTGGATTCCCGCCACATCGCGCTGGCGGCCGCCATGGGCTACGCGGCCCTGCCCGTTCACCGCAAGCCACGGGTCGCCATCCTGGCGACGGGCGACGAGTTGGTGCGCGCGGGCGAGCCTGTCGGCCCTGACCAGATCACCGCATCGAGCCTGCCGGCCACCATTTTGATGGTTGAGAAAGCCGGGGCCGAGGCGATTGATCTCGGGATTGCACGCGACACGCTGGAATCGCTCGATGAGGGCATTCAGGCTGCGAGAGATGCCGGCGCCGACATCCTCGTGACCCTGGGAGGCGCTTCCGTAGGCGAGCATGATCTGGTGCAGACGGCTTTAAGCCGGCACGGCATGGATCTCGGCTTCTGGCGCGTGGCCTTGCGGCCCGGAAAACCTCTGATGCACGGGCGTCTCGGGTCGACCCTGCTCTTAGGTCTGCCTGGGAACCCGGTCTCTTCCCTGGTCTGCGCCGTGCTTTTCCTGATTCCGGCAATCCGCGCTCTCCTGGCCGATCAGAAGGCGGCCGATGATCCGACGGAGGACGCGATCCTGGGAGCCGATCTTCCGCCGAACCGCGATCGTCAGGATTACATGCGTGCCTCGCTCTCGTTCCAGGATATCCCCGTAAGTCTCACCAATTGCGCTGAACGGCTGATGCTTTCCGTGGCGACACCGCACCTGCTGCAGGATTCATCCATGCTGAGCATTCTGGAGCGGTCGGACGTCCTCTTGGTTCGCCCGCCCCATGCACCTGCAGCCACGGCCGGAGAGCCTTGCCGGATCATCCGGCTCGACCGGTTTTGCTGAGCCATCTTTCAATTTTGAAATGCCCAGGCTTGCGGAACACAGCAAGAACAGCTACCTTGTTCTCGATTTGTTTCAGAATCGCTCCGCTTGGGAGCAGTAAGGGCCAGCCATGCTGACGCGTAAACAGCACGAATTGCTCCGCTTCATTCATGAGCGGCTGCGTGAAACCGGGGTTCCGCCATCCTTCGACGAGATGAAGGATGCGCTCGATCTCAAGTCCAAATCCGGCATCCACCGCCTCATCACGGCGCTCGAGGAGCGCGGCTTCATCCGCCGCCTGCCGAACCGAGCCCGAGCTCTGGAGGTGATCCGCCTGCCGGAGAGCACCAGCGGCGCCGGCAGCCAGCGGCGCTTCACGCCGAGCGTGGTCGAGGGTGGTCTTGCCGGGAAAGCCAAGGCCGCACCCCAGCCGGCATCCGATTCGCGCGACCGGGAGATGTCGATCCCCGTCATGGGCCGAATCGCCGCCGGTGTGCCGATCTCGGCAATCCAGACCCGCAGCCATTCCATCACCCTGTCTGGAGACTTCCTTGCCCAGGGCGATCATTTCGCCCTTGAGGTGCGCGGAGACTCGATGGTGGAAGCCGGCATTCTCGATGGGGATCTCGTGGTGATCCGTCGACAGGACACGGCCAATACGGGCGACATCATCGTAGCCTTGATCGATGATGAAGAGGCGACCCTGAAGCGCTTCCGTCGCCGTGGGTCGTCGATTGCCCTCGAAGCGGCCAATCAGGCCTATGAGACCCGCGTGCTCGGCCCCGATCGGGTCAAGATCCAGGGCAAGCTCGTCAGTCTGGTTCGCCGGTACTGAGATCTTCCTCTGGGAAATCCTGCTCAGGGACAGGCCGCGCCTGACGTGGCCTGCCCCGAGCAGACAATGCTTCCTCATGAGGCAAGTCGGCGCTGGACCACGACCTGATCTCGCGCCCTTTTCTCACGGAGCGCACTTCGATTGCCTCGGGATTGAACCGAAGCGTCGTTGCACCGCGCTCCTTCAACGCCTTACCGTCCCAAACGAAGCGCGCTGTGCAGCTCGATGGCGCCTCAAGCCGCGAGACAACTACCGTGGCACGACGGCAATCCTCTTCGAAGGCGGAGAAATCCTGGACGAATGCGATCCATCGTCCCCCTGTGGCTGCGACCACACAGCCGGCAGCGTCGCATCTCGCGTCCCGCCGAAGGCTTCCATCATCAACGCTTCGTGCATCCCCGTCGGCGCGTAACCATTGCTCGGCAACGAAATCCGACGGGCGTCCCACAAGCGTCAGCTGCCCACCTTTGCTGCGAATGGCTGCCCCCGCCCCGTCCCGATCGATGAAGATGTCGTAGCGATCCGGTTTGGCCGCGAAGGCCAGCCCAAGCCCAGCCGGCACCAAAGCAAGCAGGCGCAGGGAGGAAGCCGGTATGGTCAACACAATCAAGCCGACGCTCAGGGAAACAAGCGCAACGCTACTGAGGGCCGGAACGACCAGCGTCGATCCGCTGAAGCTTCCGACCCAGGCCGAGACGTTGAGCACCTGCGACACGGCCGTCCCCATGACTTGCCAGATTGGACGATCAAGGCCGAAGGGATAGGCCAGCACGCCGAGAACGGCGGATGGCATGACCACGAGCGAGACGAGCGGCAGGGCCAGTGCGTTACCGATGAGGCCGTAAGGGTTCAGGCTTTGGAAATGATAGGCGGCAAAGGGAGCCGTGCCGATGCTGGCCACAAGGGTCGTTGTGACAAGGCCGAGCATGGCCCGACCGAGCCAGAGCAAGCCTCGTTCAACGATGGTGAGCGTCCCCTCTCCCAATGGGCGCCGCTGCATCAGGGGCACGAGTGCCATCATGGCGGCAACGGCACTGAACGACATCTGAAAGCTCGGGCCGAGAAGCGCCTCGGGCTCTCGCGCAAGAACGACGAGAGCCGCCAGAGACAGATTGCGGATGCTCAAGGCAGGGCGATCCGCCAGGACCGCGCCGAACATCACAAGCGTCATGATGAGCGAGCGCTCGGTAGCGACATCGGAGCCCGAGAAGATGCAGTAGGTCGTGGCTCCGATCATTGCAGCCACGGCAGCGATTTTCTTGACCGGCCAGAGCAGAGCAAGGCCCGGCGCAAGAGCCAGGAGGGCGCGCACCAGCCAGAAGAAGGTACCTGCGGCCAGCACCATATGGAGGCCGGAGATTGACACGATGTGGTAGATGCCGGCTCCCCGCAGAACATCGTTCGCATGCTCCGGAATGAGACCGCGCTTGCCCGTCACCAGCGCGGCGCCAACCCCTCCGGCGGCACCGCCGATCGAGCTGGCGATACGCTCTGTCAGCGCATTGCGGGCCCCGTCGATGCGGGTGGCAAGCCAGAGAGACCAATCCGGCTCTGACGCTGGATCGCCCTGGCGCACCGGACCGACCAAGGAGCCCACGGCACCGATCCCCTTGAAATAGGCGTCACGAGCGAAGTCGTAGCCGCCGGGCCACGCGGCTTGAGGCGGCGGAAGCAGCCTCGCCGTCCCGGTGATCAGCCGTCCGGGCGAAAGCCCGATCCCGTCGCGCGCGGAGACCCGCACGCGCAGGGGCCGTTCGGCTTCCGCAACGTCCTTCATGTCGGTCACGCGCAGAAGCAGACGCTTGCCCTCCTCCCGGTCCTCGACCGCCTCGATGACGCCTGTGACCGGTGTGATGACGATGCGGGTGAGAGCAGGTGCCGCCACGCTCCGGGTTCGGATCACCCCGGCCGAAAAACCTGCGAAGAGCGCCGCGAGCGCGATCATGGTGCAACAGGCCGCCTGGTTCCGACGGAGAGCGATCGCCGCCGCAACGCAGAGTGTCAGGGCTGCGACAGGTGCCCACAGGGCCGGCTCGGCATCCGCTTGGAAGAACAGGATGATGCCGATCCCGAAAAAGACCGCGATCCAGGGAAAGAGCCGGCGCTGCTCGATTTCCTGAGCCATGGTCTTCGAAAGCCAATCGCGACCATCCAGGAGGTGCCACTCGATCGAGCGACCCATCGACCGCGGCAGCGCCACGGTCCGCGCAATGCTGCGCGGGATCCGATGGGACATTTCTCGGTTGTCTTCCATTGCGGCTTCGGCTTAACGCGGGTCCGGTTGCATGCTAGACGACCGCACGCCCCGACCCAAACCGCCCTGTGGATTGAGTCGGATGACGCTGCGGACGAGACAAGCCGCGCGGCCAAACGAGTTTTTCAGTCAAGGTTTTTCAGCGATGACCGTCGTCACCCGCTTCGCTCCCTCGCCGACCGGTTTCCTGCATATTGGCGGAGGGCGCACGGCCCTGTTCAATTGGCTCTATGCCAAGCGGCATGGGGGCAAGATGCTGCTGCGTATCGAAGACACGGACCGGGAACGCTCCACGGATGCCGCCATTGCGGCGATCCTGGATGGCCTGAAATGGCTGGGCCTCGATTGGGACGGAGACGTGGTCTACCAGTTCTCCCGGGCCGCGCGGCATCGCGAGGTCGCCGAGAGCCTGCTCGCTCAGGGCCGCGCGTATTACTGCTATGCCACCCAGCAGGAACTCGAGGAGATGCGCGAGACCGCCCGCAGGGAAGGCCGTCCGCTGCGCTATGACGGCCGCTGGCGCGACCGGGACCCGTCCGAGGCTCCCGAAGGCGTCAAGCCCGTCATTCGCCTCAAGGCGCCGGCCGAGGGTGAGACGGTGGTGGAGGACGAGGTGCAGGGCCGGGTCGTCTGGCAGAACAAGGACCTCGACGATCTGGTCCTCCTGCGTTCGGACGGCACGCCCACCTACATGCTCGCCGTGGTGGTGGACGATCACGACATGGACGTGACGCACGTCATCCGCGGTGACGATCATCTCACCAACGCGGCCCGCCAGACGCAAATCTATCAGGCGCTCGGCTGGGACGTGCCGAAGATGGCCCATATTCCGCTCATCCATGGTCCCGACGGAGCCAAGCTCTCCAAACGTCACGGCGCGCTCGGCGTCGAGGCCTATCGCAGCCTGGGGTACCTGCCGGAGGCCCTGCGCAACTATCTCGTGCGCCTCGGCTGGAGCCATGGCGATCAGGAGATCTTCTCCACCCAGGAAATGATCGAAGCCTTCGACCTCGGCAGCATCGGGCGCTCGCCGGCGCGTTTCGATTTCGCCAAGCTGGAGAATCTCAACGGGCATTACATGCGCCAGGCCGACGACGAGCAGCTGGTGCAGGCGCTTGAGGATCTTCTGCCGGAGCTGGAGAAGGACGAGCATCATCTAGGACGTACGTTCAAGCCGGCTTTGCGCCAGAAGCTCGTCGCTGCCATGCCGGGTTTGAAGGAGCGCGCGAAGACGCTCGTGGAGCTGCTCGACAGCGCCTATTACCTCTACGCCCAGCGACCGTTGCATCTCGACGAGAAAGCCGCAAGCCTGCTCTCCGATGGTCGCCGGCGCCTCGTCGGCGTTGCCGAGAAGCTGGAAGCCATCTCCGATTGGTCGGCTCAGGGCGTCGAGGCAGTCGTTCGTGAGCATGCGGAGGCGATCGGCGCCAAGCTCGGCCAAGTGGCACAGCCGCTCCGAGCCGCCCTGACGGGACGAGCAACCTCACCCGGTCTCTTCGACGTGATGGCCGTGCTCGGCAAAGAGGAAACCCTGTTGCGCCTGAAGGACCAAATCAAGGATGCACCTGCTGCATAGCAGGCGAATCTCGCCTTTAGACGTGCTTGCTCCGTTCCCACGGATAAGCTACCGAAGGCGCCATTATCCTACCGACCGGCAAACCTCGGTTGGGCAGCCCCGGAGGCCTTCTCCGATCTACTGGTTGCTCTAGGTTCTGCCCGGCCTCCTTTTTGAAAGGGCCATGACGCATGAGTTCCAACACCAGCACAGTGACAGTCGACGGAAAGTCCGTGGAACTGCCGGTCAAAGAAGGCACCATCGGCCCGAGCGTCATCGACATCTCGAAGCTCTACGGCCAGACGGGGATGTTCACCTACGATCCCGGCTTCACCTCGACGGCCGCCACCGAGTCCAAGATCACCTATATCGACGGCGACAAGGGTATCCTGCTCTATCGCGGCTACCCGATCGATCAACTCGCGGAGCACGGAGACTTCCTCGAGACCTGCTACCTGCTGCTCTACGGAGAGCTGCCGACCGCCGCTCAGAAGGCCGACTTCGATTACCGCGTCACGCGCCACACCATGGTGCACGACCAAATGAACCGGTTCTTCACCGGCTTCCGCCGTGATGCGCACCCGATGGCCATCATGGTCGCCTGCGTCGGCGCACTCTCGGCCTTCTATCACGACTCCACCGACATCTCCGATCCGCACCAGCGCATGATCGCTTCCATGCGCATGATCGCCAAGATGCCGACGCTGGCGGCCATGGCCTACAAGTACTCCATCGGCCAGCCCTTCGTATATCCGCAGAACGAGCTCGACTACACGTCCAACTTCCTGCGCATGTGCTTTGCGGTTCCGGCCGAAGAGTACAAGGTCAACCCGGTGCTCTCGCGGGCCCTGGACCGGATCTTCATCCTGCACGCCGACCACGAGCAGAACGCCTCGACCTCGACCGTGCGTCTGGCCGGCTCCTCGGGCGCAAACCCCTTCGCCTGCATTGCGGCCGGCATCGCCTGTCTGTGGGGTCCGGCCCATGGCGGCGCCAACGAGGCGGCCCTGAAGATGCTCGAGGAGATCGGCACGCCGGATCGTATTCCCGAGTATATCGCCAAGGCCAAGGACAAGAACGATCCGTTCCGTCTCATGGGTTTCGGCCACCGGGTCTACAAGAACTACGACCCGCGCGCCCGCATCATGCAGAAGACCACGCACGAGGTTCTCAACGAACTCGGCATCAAGGACGATCCGCTCCTCGACGTGGCTGTGGAACTCGAGCAGATTGCCCTCAAGGACGAGTACTTCATCGAGAAGAAACTCTATCCGAACATCGACTTCTATTCGGGCATCACGCTCAAGGCGATGGGCTTCCCCACCTCCATGTTCACGGTGCTGTTCGCGCTCGCCCGCACAGTCGGCTGGATCGCCCAGTGGAGCGAGATGATCGAGGATCCCTCCCAACGCATCGGTCGCCCGCGTCAGCTCTATACCGGCTCGCCGGAGCGCGACTATGTCACCGTCGCTCAGCGCGGCTGAGACAAGCTGGAACTCCAAAAATAGGAAAGGGGCCGAAAGGCCCCTTTTTCTATCGTTGAATGTTCCCACAACAGGAACATCTTTGACGTCATGGCCGAGCTTGTGCGTGACATCCCGATGATGTGAAACGCCGTGCCTTTCGCATCGAGATCATCGGCACAAGATCTGCGACGACATGAAGTGTACCTGTTCTTGACTGAATTCAGGTACGATCCTTCGACCTCAGCACCTCTTCGACAATTCTTGCTGCCCGCTCACTTGGAGCTTCCTCGCCAATCTTCATGAGAGTATCGAGCTTGCCGAAGGCCTCCAGCTGCCTCTGGCGTTCGGGAGTATCCCCGAGAAGAGGCAGGAGCGCGTCGGCGAGCTTTTCCGGCGTGCAGTCCCACTGAATAAGCTCCGGAATGACGTTCTCGCCGAGCACGAGGTTGGTCAGCACGATGGAAGGCGCCTTGATGAGATATTTCAGCACCTCCTCGATCTTCGAGACCCGGTAGGCGACCACCAAGGGCACGCCGGACAGCCCGAGTTCCAGGGTCACGGTGCCGGAGGCTGCGAGGGCCGCATCCGCCTTGCGGAACGCCGCCCATTTGGCCGCTTCGCCCTCGACGATACGCGGCTTCACGTCCCAGGATTCTGCTCGCGATCTGATCTCATCCGCGAGGTGTGAGACCGCCGGAATCGTGACCACGAACGGATGCGTGGAGCGTTCCTTCAGAAGCGTCAAAGCCTGCCCGAAAGGCCCCATGAGCCGGCTGACCTCCGAGCGGCGGCTGCCCGGCAGGACGAGCAGTTCGATCGGTTCGTCGCCCGGGTTTCCTCGTTCGCCGGGCGCAGGCCTGATCTCCGCAAGACGTTCGATCAGCGGGTGGCCGACATAGGTGGTCGGCGGCCCTCCCAGACGCTCATGCGCGGCAGGCTCGAAAGGCAGCAGGGCGAGCAGGTGATCCACGTAAGCCCGCATCTTCGGTGCACGGCCGGGGCGCCAAGCCCAGACTGAGGGACTGACATAGTCGATGATGGGAATTTCAGGCGCCCGCTGTCTGACGGCCTTGGCAACGCGGTGCGTGAAATCGGGACTGTCGATGATGACCAGCATGTCGGGCTCAGCCGCGACGATCGTGTCGACCGTGAAACGGATGCGCTTCAGGATCGACGGCAACCGCGCGATGACTGCGGAGAAACCCATCACGGCGATGTCTTCGAGCGGGAACAGGCTTCTCAGCCCCTCCCTTTCCATGGCGTGCCCGCCGACACCGCCGAAACGCAGGCGTTCGCTTCCAAACTTCGCCTTCAAGGAACGCATCAGTTTCGAGCCGAGTTGATCGCCCGATTCCTCTCCGGACACGATCCAGATGGTCAGAGGCTTAGCGTCAGCCACGGGGATCCTCCATCCAGGGCAGGTCTACTGCGATCAGGAACAGACCAAGACGGTCAGCCGTTCTCAAGGTTTTCTCCTGCTCCAGGACGAAGGTGGAGCCTGCGCCGATGGCGATGCCGGAAAGGCCTGCCTTCGCCGCCTCGACGATCGTGCGAGGTCCAATGGTTGGCATGTCGACCCTAAGATCCTGGCCGCGTTTGGCGGCCTTGATCAGCACCCCGCCCTCCTCACGACGCCGGAGGCCGAACCAGGATTGGCGCATCCTCATCACCCGGCGCATCATCCGGTCGGTGCCTTCAGGTCCCTCGATCGCCAGCACGTGCCTGCGGGCAATGACGGCACCTTGGCCGATGTCGAAGGCGGACAAGGACTTGAGAAGGTCGAGGCCGAGCGCGATAGCCTCGCGATCGTCGACACTGGGTTGCCGAGTTCCGCTCAAGGAACGAGCAGCGACGAGATTGGGAGCGAGCTCGTGGGCACCAACCACCCGGTGTCCACGCTCTTCGAGCAGCATCACGGCTCCACGCAGGACCTGATCGTCGCCCCGGGTGATGACCTCCTTCACCTCGTGCATGTTCCGCAACAGCGAATACGCGCTCAGGAGCGCGGAGAAGCCGGGACGGCGTACGGCGCCCACGAGGGACACGGCCTGCGGCCGCCATCCTTCCAGGGTGCTCATGATCATCTTAAGGTCGAGGAGATCGACGGTGGCATGCGCTCGACTGCGCAGCTCCGCGTTCGCGAAGCCGCGGAACGCCAGCACCCGCACATCCTGTCCCGTCCGCTCAAGATGGTTTACGAGTTGAATCGGAAGCTGCCCGGCGCCGGCGAGAATCGCAATTGGGCCAGCGGGCGTTGGAGCATCGGACCCAAAAGTGGACTCGCAATTTTGGGATCCGTCCGATGCTTTCTCCTTTGGTGAGCGCATCGTTGGGCGCGGAAAACCGGAACCACTTTTCCGCACGATGCGCTAACCGACCGAACTGACGGGATCCCGCGGCGTGCAGATCGCGCGGTCCTTGCCATCGCGAATGAAGTCGAGGATCTCGTGCACGAAGGGGTGGTCATCGAATTCGCCGGCTACATCCTCCACCCGCTCGGCCAACGTGCCCTCATCGGCGAACAGCAGACGATAAGCCCGGCGGATGTCGTGGATCTGCTCGCGGGTGAAGCCGCGGCGGCGCAGGCCGATGATGTTGAGGCCAGCCAGATGGGCCCTGTTGCCCATGGCCATGCCATAGGGAATGAGGTCGTTCTCCAGGCCCGACATGCCTCCGACGAACGCATGGGAGCCGACGCGCGCGAACTGGATGACCGCCGAGCCACCGCCGAAGATCACGAAATCGCCCACCGTGACATGGCCTGCCAGCATCACATTGTTCGAGAGAATGCAATCGTTCCCGACCTTTGTGTCATGACCCACGTGGGAATTGGCCAGGAAGGCGCAGCGGTCCCCGATGACGGTGCGCAGACCGCCGCCTTCGGTGCCTGGGTTCATGGTCACGCCTTCGCGGATCATGCAGTCGGCACCGATCTCAAGGGTCGACGACTCGCCCTTGTACTTCAGATCCTGCGGGATGTGGCCGATGGAGGCAAAGGGGAAGATGCGCGTCCGCGGACCGATCGTCGTTCGACCGGCAAGGGCCACGTGGCTCATCAACTGGCAGCCTTCGCCCAATTCGACCTCGGGGCCGACGGTGCAGAAAGGGCCGATCGTCACGCCCTGGCCGATCTTCGCGCCATCCTCGATGACGGCGGTCGGATGGATCACGGTTTCCATTATTCGAGCACCAGCATGGCACTGACCTCGGCTTCGCAGACGAGCGTACCGTCCACCTTCGCCTCGCCTTTGTACCACCACATGTTGCGGCGGTTGTTCAGCTTCCGCATATGGAATTCGACCCGGTCGCCGGGCTCCACCGGCTTGCGGAACTTCACCTTGTCAATCGTCATAAAAAATACCTGCTTCGGCTTCGCCTGCTCGGCCATCTTCGCCTTGACGCAGATGGCGCCCGCCGTCTGAGCCATGGCCTCGATTAGGAAAACGCCGGGGAAGATCGGACGCGAGGGAAAATGGCCCGTGAATTGTGGCTCATTGAAGGTGACATTCTTGATGCCGATGCACGATCTGTCGCCGTCGATCTCGATGATCCTGTCGACCAGGAGGAAGGGATACCGGTGCGGCAGAAGCTCCAGGATTTCCATGATATCGGCGGTTTGAAGCGTGGTGGGCGCTTCGGACATGACGTGAACTCCAGGCGGTAGTGAATGCCTTCAACGAACGTTATGAGGACGCATCGTCGTCTTTGGCGGAATCGCCCTGGGATGCAAGCTTTTTCAGGGCCGTGATCTCGCGGAACCATTCGCGCATGGGGCGAGCAGGGATACCGCCCCAGCGGGCGCCGGGCGGAACGTCGCCATTGACTCCACTGGTCGCCGCGATCTGGGCACCCATGCCGATCCGCACATGGCCCTTGACGGCGACCTGCCCCCCGAGAGCCACGTAGTCCTCGATCGTGGTGGATCCGGCGATGCCGACCTGGGCGACGATCACGCAATGACGGCCGATCACCACATTATGGGCAATCTGGACGAGGTTATCGATTTTCGTGCCTTCGCCGATTACCGTATCGCGGCTCGCACCCCGGTCCACCGTCGTGTTGGCGCCGATTTCCACATCGTCCTGGATGATGACCCGACCGACCTGCGGCACCTTGAGATGCCCTTGAGGTCCCATGGCAAAGCCAAATCCGTCCTGGCCGATACGCACGCCGGGGTGAAGAATGACCCGGTTGCCGATGAAGGCATGGGACACGGTGACATTGGCCGAGATGGAACAGTCGCGCCCGATCTTCACCTTTGGGCCTATGACCGCATGCGCCCCGATCAGCGTTCCCGATCCGATTTCTGCGTGAGGACCGATGACGGCTCCGGGATCGACCCGGACACCATGCTCCAGCCGCGCGGAGGGATGGACGAAGGAGCCGGGCGAGATCCCGGTCGACGCGAAGGACGATTCCGGCCGCATGGCCGAGGGGAACAGGAGCCCGAGCACCTGCGCGAAAACGCGATAGGCCTGCGGGGTCACGATGGCGACGGTTTCCGTTGGAACCTTCGCTGCATAGCGCGGCGTCACGAGGCAGGCGCCGGCACGGGTGGCCGCAAGAGCTCCGACATAGGCCGGGTTGTCCATATAGGCGAGATCACCAGGGCCGGCGCTTTCGAGCGGAGCAACGCCCTTAAGCAAAAGCTCCCCGTCGATGCCGTCGGGGAGCGTCGTATTCGCCATCTCCGCCACCTGACGCAACGTCAACGTCTGGCTTTGCGGAAAGAAATTGGATTCTGTCATGAACAATAAGTGAGGGCGCCATTGGGCGCCCTCCCCGATTAGAAGCGTGTGCCGCCCGAGAACCGGAAGGCCTGGGTGCGGTCTGCGCCGACCCGAACGCCGTCTCTCCAAACACCCTCTTCCTTCGAGAGTGCAAACGCGTAGTCGAAGCGGATCGGACCGAGCGGCGAGCTCCAGAGGATGGAAGCGCCGACAGAGGACCGGATCTTCTCGCTGTCGAGAACCTCGATGCAGTTCTGCGGCACGTTGGGATCCTGGGTGCAGACCGCGTCGGCCGGATCGAGGATGCTGCCACCGTTCAGGTTGAACCTAGTCGGACCTTCGTAACCAAAGAGCGTGCCGGCATCGGCGAAGACAGCGCCCTTCAGACCGAGCTCGCGCGGCAGACCCCAGATCGGGAACTGCACTTCGAGCGTGCCGCCGAAGTAGGTGGTGCCGCCGATGGCGTTGGCTCGACTGTCGAGGCTCGAAATGTCACGCGGGCCGATGCCATTGGGGGCAAAGCCGCGGACCAGCGACGGTCCCATGAAGAAGTGGTCGACAATGCGCAGATCGCCGTTGTCGCCGCCGTCGTTGTTGTCGAAGCCCATAATGTGGCCGCCCTGGACACGGGCGATACCCACCACGTCCTCGAACAGTTCACGATAATAGCGAGCGTCGCCGGTCACCCGGAAATAGCGTGAGTCGCCCCCGAGACCGGCGAAGTCGGTTTTCACTTCGGCATAGAAGCCATTGCGAGGCTCACGGATGCTGTCGAGCGTGTTGTAGTTGAACGTCAAGCCCGCGAGCGACGTGATGGTATCGCCCTGAGATTCCTTGATGGCCAGCGAAGCCTCGCCGTTGCCTTCGCAGAACTGACGGTTCGGCGAACCATTGGCATTCAGCTGTGTATAGCCCGGGATCGGAGCCGAGCAGTCGTTGAAGGGCTGATCGACATCGTTCGGAATATCCAGCGACTGCTGGTAGAGCGAATACCGTGCGGTGATCGTGAACTCTTCCGTGAACGGAAGACCCAGGCGTAGCGTACCGCCGGTCATGCGGTTTTCGTACCGCGAATACCGGGTCTGGTCGCTGAACTTCGAGAACAGGTCGATACCGGCCGACATCCGGTAGCCGAGGAAGTACGGCTCCGTGAACGAGAAGTCGACGCCGTGGGCGCGCTGACCCAGCTGGCCGGCGAGACGGACGAACTGGCCCCTGCCGAGGAAGTTGGTCTCGGTGACCGAGACTTCACCGATGAAGCCGTCAGCCGTCGAGTAGCCGCCCGAGATGGCGAACGAACCGGTGGACTGATCCTCCACATCCACGTTCACGACCACGCGGTCGGCGGACGAGCCGGGCTCGTTGGAGATGCGGACACGCTTGAAGTAGCCGAGGTTGTTCAGGCGACGCTCGGCACGGTCGACGAGAACCTGGTTGTAGGCATCGCCCTCGCCGAGCTCGAACTCGCGGCGGATCACGTAATCGCGGGTACGGCTGTTGCCGCGCACGTTGATACGCTCGATGTAGATTCGAGGACCTTCTTCGACCACATAGGCGATGTTGACCGTCCGTGTCGACGGATCGCGCGTGCCGACCGGACGCACCTGAGCAAAAGGATTGCCCTGGCGGCCCACATTGGTGGTCAGCGCCTGAACCGACTTCTCGACGGCTTCGGCGTTGTAAACCGACCCTTCGGAGGTCGCGATCCCCCGGCGCACGGCCCCGGGATCGACGCCTTCAATCCGAGGATCTACGCTCACGCTGCCGAACCGATACTGCTCGCCCTCTTCCACCGCGATGGTGATGACATAGCCGCCGGCGTTCGGGTCAAACTGCACATCGCTCGAAACGAGGCGGTAATCGGCGTAGCCGTTCTTCAGGTAGTACCGGCGGATAAGGTCCAGATCGTTCGAGAGACGGTCCGGATCGTAAACGTCGGTGCTCTTGAGGAAACTGAGGAGGTTCGTCTCAGTGGTCTGCATGACACCACGCAGACGGCTGGACGATACCTGGTTGTTCCCGACGAACCGGATCTCCTTCACGCCGGTCTTATCACCCTCGTTGATGGTGTAGACCACGTCGACCGTGCCATTCGGGAGATCCACCAGTCGGGGGGTCACCTGAGCGAGGCCCCGCCCGGAACGGCGGTACACCTCAAGGATGCGCTGGACGTCGGCATCCACCGCCGCCTGACTGTAAGGCGCGCGGGCCCGAGCCTGCAGCTGATCCTCGATCAGGGCCTTCTCGACCCTCTTGTTTCCTTCGATCACGACCCGGTTGACGACGGGTCCCTGTGCAGCCGAAGCGCGGCGATTCCCCGGGGCCACTTGCTGCGCGAAGGCGCTCTCCGCGGCAGTAATCCCAGCCATCAGCGCGCTGATTGCGACAATGGCGGTCGTGGCCGGCTTTTTCCGGCGAGGCGTGGTCGTCGACATCATCAACTGGCCCGTTCTTTATATTCTGTCCCTAGCGAGGATTGCCCCGCAGGTTGGAGACGAGTGCCCCCAACCTTATCCGTGTGGACCGCTTGTACAAACTTTCGCCGCTATTGCAAACGGCACATCCACAACAGAGTACCAATTTTTCAGGAGCGTGGCGTCCTTGTCACGATCCCTGGGCCAGAAAACTGGTGCCAAGGTGAACAAGATCATTCCAAGTGGCGAACAGCATGAGCATCGCCACCAGGGCAAACCCGATTCTGAAGCCGATTTCCTGGGCTTTTTCGCTCAAAGGACGCCCGCGAACCGCCTCAATGGCATAGAACATAAGGTGGCCGCCATCCAGCAGCGGAATGGGAAAAAGGTTAATGAGCCCGATCGAGACCGACATGAAGCCGATGAGGCTGACCAGGCTATAGACCCCTCCAATGTCGAAGGCCGTCCCAGAGGCCCGGGCAATCCCGATGGGGCCGGAGAGTTGATCGGCCGATTCCCATCCCATCACCAGGCGGCGGATGAAGTTGAGGGTCCGCTCAACGAGGTTCCAGGTTTCCACCACGGCTGCCTTAACGGCACCCCAGGGGGTATAGGTCAGCCGCTTGATCGCCGAAGGATCCCGGGAAGCCTCGACACCGAGAAGCCCGATGCGCTGTTTGCCGAAGGGACTAGTCCGCTCGACAAAGTTCGGTATTGCCGTAAGGGCAGTAGTCTGCCCGTTGCGCTCAACCGTAAAAACAAGCGGTTCACCAGCACTGGAGCTGACGATGAGCTGCATGTCGGCGAAGGTCTGGATCTGCCGGCCGTCAACGGTTAGAATCAGGTCCTTGGGTTGAAATCCGGCCTTTTCGGCCGCGCTTCCGGGCTGAACCGCCTCGATCCTGGGCTCCAGAACCTGGCGGCCATTGAAGTAGTTGAAGCCCGCAAAGATGGCGATGGCCAGAATGAAATTGGCGATAGGGCCGGCAGCCACGATGGCGGCGCGCTTGGCCACATTCTGATGGGGAAAACTGATTGCCCGCTGCTCCAAGGGCATCCGATCCAGCTGTTCCTGATCGGGAACGCTGGCCGCGTTGAGGTCGCCAACGAACTTGACGTAGCCTCCGAGGGGGATGGCGGAGATCTTCCAGCGGGTGCCCGTCCGATCGGTCCAGCCGACCAATTCGCGCCCGAAGCCGATGGAAAAGGCTGTCACCCCGACACCGCAGAGCCGGCCGACCCAGAAATGGCCGAATTCGTGGATGAACACGACTACCGTGAGAACCACGAGAAAGGAGATCAGGGTCAGGAACAGGGATCCTGTCGCGCCGCTGATCGTCGTGAGAAAGTCCATCATTGTCCCTTTCGCGGGCTTCAGAGCCGCGTCGCTCCGGCAAGCGCCGGAATGAGTATTCGTGCGGTCTGACGGGCCTCCTGATCGATGTCCAGAGCCTCCGTCACCGTCGATGGTGCTGCGATGCTTCTTCCAGAGAAAGTCGAGCAAACCTTCTCAACTATCTCTGAAACATCATAAAATGCAATTCGACCTGCCATGTAGGCCTCGACGGCGATCTCATTGGCGGCGTTCAGGATCGTCGGGATTGCCCCTCCGGCCCTGAGTGCTGCCTTGGCCAGAGATAGGCACGGGAAGCGCCCTTCGTCAGCCCGCTCGAAGCTTAATCGGCCAATCGCGGCAAGATCGAGACGGGGCAAGTCCATGGTCAGACGGGTTTCATCCCGCAGCGCATTGGCAATCGGAACCTTCATATCCGGCAGGGCAAGCCCAGCTGTGACGGCACCATCGCACCACTGGACGAGGCCATGCACGATGGCTTCGGGGTGGACAAGGACATCGAGCCGCTCTGCCCCAAGGTCGAACAGATGATGGGCCTCGATCAACTCGAGGCCCTTGTTCATCAATGTGGCCGAGTCGATGTTGATCTTGGATCCCATGGACCAGACCGGATGGGCGGAGGCCTCCTTGGCAGTGGCCTTTGCGATACGTTCCCTGCTCCATGTGCGGAAAGGACCCCCGGATGCGGTTATCACCGCCTTTTCCACATCCCTGTTGGAGCCGGCCGCGAGAGCATGTTCCAGGGCGTTATGCTCGGAATCCACCGGAATGATCGCGACGCCGAGGCGGCTAGCATCGGCCATGAAGGCACTGCCGGCACAGACGAGGCTTTCCTTGTTGGCAAGCGCAAGCCGCCTACCCGGCTTCAGTGCCGCATGAGTGGGGGCCAAACCCGCCGTTCCGCTGATGGCAGCCAGGACGATGTCTGCGTCACGCTCGACAGCCTCCAGAACGGCAGCCTCTCCTGCGCCGCTTTCGATCCCGCTCCCTGACAGGGCTTGCCTTAATGCCTCTCCCCCTCGCTCATCGGCGAGCGCGGCGAACCTGGCTCCAAGTTGCCGGGCGACTTTCCCGAGGGCTGCAGCATCCCGCCCGCCCACGACGGCTTCAACGCGCAACTCATCGCGGTGAGCGAGAACGACATCGGCAGTTGAACGGCCGATGGAGCCGGTTGCTCCGAGAATCGTGAGGGAACGGGTCATCAATGCCTATGCAGTGAGGTGAATTGTCAAAAGAACGGCCGCTACGATGAGACATACGGCCCAAAAGCCGTCCAGGCGATCCATGACGCCACCGTGGCCCGGGATGAGATGGCTCGAATCCTTGACGCTGCAATAGCGCTTGAGAGCCGATTCCCCGAGGTCTCCGATCTGGCTCGCGACCGATGCGACGATGGAGAGGATGGCTATGCCGAGAAAGCCGAAGGGCAGGCTCAGTCCATACTTCTCCCCGGCCCAGGCGACCAGGACGCCGCTCAGTCCCGCGGCAATGACGCCGCCGATGAAACCGGACCAGGTCTTCTTCGGGCTGATGGGCGGACAAAGCTTCGGACCACCCAAGGTCCGGCCAGTGAAATAGGCGGCAATATCCGTCGACCACACTACAGCGAACATCCACAGGAGACCCAAGATCCCGAGTTCGAGATGATCGCGCACAAGTGGTGGAACGAGAACGATGAGGGACGCATAGAGGAAACCCGAAGCCGACCAGATCCTGGTGGCGGTGCCCCGTGTCAGCAGCGCGCCCAATACGAGAAAGAAAAGTCCCGCCGCCATGAACAGGCCGATGTTTGCATCCGCCAGGAAGAGAACGGTCAAAGCGGTGAGGCCGAGGCCCAGAATACCCTGCACCAGGGCGCGCGGTTCCGTGCCGGTCATGCGCGTCCATTCCACCATGACGGCAATTCCAGCAGCGAGCCAGAACAGGGCAAAGGGCCAGCCGCCCCAGTAAGCCGTCAGAAGGGCGGCGGCGATCATGACGACGGCGGACATGACCCGCGTCGTCAATTCCTTGGATGAGGCTGGTTTGGGACGGGACGGCAGGGATGAACCTTGGTCTGCGACCATCATTAGCCCGCCCGGGCGCTCAAACCGCCGAAACGGCGATCGCGCCTGCAATATTCGTCGATGGCGGCCCGGAATGCCGTCTCATCGAAGTCCGGCCAGTAGCAGGGCAGGAAGACGAACTCGGAGTAGGCGGTCTGCCAGGTGAGGAAGTTCGACACCCGCTGCTCGCCCGAAGTCCGGATGACGAGATCGGGGTCTGGAATGCCATGCGTGTCCAGGGTGGCTCCAACCGTGTCCATGTCGATGTCGGCAGGATCGAGCTCTCCGTCCCTCACCTTGCGCGCAAGGGCCCGCACGGCACTCACGATCTCCTGACGCCCGCCGTAGTTAAAGGCGATGACCAGGGTCAAGCCGGTGTTCGACCGGGTGAGCTGCTCCGCCTCATCCAGCAGCAGGCGAATATCAGAAGCTAATCCGTCCCGTTCGCCAATGATCCGGACCCGGATGTTATTGGCGTGAAGCTCGGCGAGATCGTGCCGCACGAACCGCTTGAGGAGACCCATGAGGTAGGAAACCTCATCAGCTGGCCTGCGCCAATTTTCCGCCGAGAAGCTGTAGACGGTGAGGTACCGAATGCCGAGATCGGTCGCGGTTCTCACCGCACGGCGGATCGCGTCAATCCCCTTCCGATGCCCCTCGAACCGGGGCAACCCTCTCTGCGCGGCCCAACGTCCGTTCCCATCCATGATGATGGCGACATGGGTCGGCATCCCCTCGCCTGCTTCCGTACAGGCAAGGCTTGGGGCCGACCTTGTGGCTTCGCCGCTCATATTTCCGTCCTGATGCCCGCCTGACGATCAGACGTGCATGATTTCCTTTTCCTTGGTCACGAGGAGGCTGTCGATCTCGGCTACGAACTGATCGGTGGCCTTCTGAACCTGGTCCGCGTGGCGTTTCCCGTCATCCTCGCTGATCGCGCTGTCCTTCTCAAGTTTCTTGAGAAGATCGAGACCGTCGCGGCGCACATGGCGAACGGCCACGCGAGCCTCCTCGGCATATTTGTGCGCCACCTTAACCATTTCCTTGCGGCGCTGCTCGTTCATTTCCGGGATGCGCAGGCGGATGACCTGGCCCTCGGTCTGCGGGTTCAGGCCGAGATCCGATTCCCGGATCGCCTTCTCCACAGCGGCCACCATGCCCCGGTCCCAGACCTGAACGCTAAGTAGCCGCGGCTCCGGCACGTTGACCGTGGCAACTTGGGTGATCGGCATCAGGGAGCCATAAGCATCGACCTGAATGGGATCGAGAAGGTTCGGCGAGGCGCGCCCGGTGCGAAGGCTAGCCAGGTCGTTCTTGAAAGCGTTGATGGCGCCCTGCATGCGGCGCTTCACATCGGCGAGATCAAAGGTCGTGGCCATCAGATTTTGTCCTAACGCGAACTATTTAAACGGGCTTACGCTTCCCAGGGTCCAGCATCAAGGCCCTAGGATCAAGGGGCGACCACCGTCGAGGGCACTTTCCCCTGGAGAAGAGCAGTGACGGAGCTGGGGGCGTGCACGGAGCCCACGATGATCGAGAGCCTGCTCTCCCGCGCCAGGGCGAACGCTGCCGTATCCATCACCTTCAGGTCCTTGGCGATGGCCTCGTCATGGGTGAGACGATCGAATCGGACCGCATTGGGATCCTTTTTCGGATCTGCCGAGTAGACGCCATCGACCTGCGTCGCCTTCAGGACCGCGTCGCAACGCAGTTCCGCAGCGCGAAGGACGGCCGCCGTATCGGTGGTGAAGAAGGGGTTGCCGGTGCCGCCGGCCAGGACGACGACTTGGCCCTTGTCGAGGTGGTGCAGGGCCGGCTGACGGGCGTAGGTTTCGCAGATCGTCGGCATCGAGACGGCCGACATGGTCCGAGCCGGAACGCCGGCCGCGTTCAGGGCCGTCTCGATCGCGAGCGAGTTCATCACCGTCCCGAGCATGCCCATGGAATCGGCGGTGGGGCGGTCGATCCAGCCGGCGGCGCTCATGCGGGCGCCGCGGATGATGTTGCCGCCGCCGATGACGACGGCGATCTCGAAGCCGGCGCGGGTGGCCTGGGCGAGATCCTCAGCCAGCGAAGACAGGATCTGCGAGTCGAGCCAGTATCCATCGGGAGCCATCAAGGCCTCACCCGAAAGTTTCACCAGGATGCGCCGGAACGTTGCCATCGTCAGACCTTTCTTTTCGAGACCTCTCATGAAAACGGCGGCTGAAGAGCCGCCGTTTGCCTGGGTTCGATTTAGGCCTTGAGACCGGCCTGGGCGGCCACTTCCGCCGCGAAGTCCGGAGCCTCTTCCTTCTCGATGCCCTCTCCCAGAGCAAAGCGGACGAAGGCCTTGAGGGTAACCGGCTTGCCGGCTTTGGATTCGGCTTCCTTGAGGACCTGGGTTACGGTCTTCGAAGGATCGTGAACGAAAGGCTGCTCCAGGAGGGTGACTTCCTTGAAGTAGCTCTTCAAGCCGCTCTCGATGATCTTCTGCATGACATGGTCCGGCTTGCCGGCATTCTTGTCCCGCAGGATGGCGCTCTCGCGCTCGACCGTCGCCTGATCCACACCCGACGCATCGAGGGCCACCGGGTTGGTGGCTGCCACGTGCATGGCGATCTGGCGGCCGAGCGTGCCGAGAACGGTCACGTCACCCTCGGACTCAAGGGCCACCAGGACGCCGATCTTGCCGAGGCCTTCGGTCACCGCGTTGTGGACATAAGACGCAATCACGCCCTTGGACACTTCGAGCTTGGCGATCCGGCGCAGGGTCATGTTCTCGCCGATGGTGGCGATGAGCTCCTGCAGGCGATCCTTCACGGTCGTCTGCGAACCGGGGAAGTGGGCAGCCTCGAGCGATTCGATGGTGCCGTTGCCCATCAGGCCGATCTTGGCGGCTTCGCGAACGAAGGCCTGGAACTGGTCGTTGCGGGCGACGAAATCCGTCTCGGAGTTCACCTCGAGAATCGTCGCGGTATGACCGGACGACTCGACGGCCACCAGACCCTCGGCGGCCACGCGGCCAGCCTTCTTAGCGGCCTTCGACAGGCCCTTCTTGCGGAGCCAGTCAATCGCAGCCTCCATGTCGCCGTTGGTCTCGGCGAGAGCGGCTTTGCAGTCCATCATGCCGGCGCTGGTCGTCTCGCGCAGCTCTTTCACCATCGCAGCGGTGATGTTCGCCATGGCTTTTCCTTTCAAAGGTTCACGCATAGAGGGAGCCCGGCGCTCGTGGAACGCCGGGCTCGGTCAATCGTTCAAGCGGCGCTGCATGTCGCGGCGCCGTAAGGCTTACGCAGCAGCGGCTTCGATCATCGAGCGGGCCTGGTTGATCCAGCCGTCACGCTCCAGGCGACCGTTCAGCTTCAGGTCCTTGTCGAGCTGGGCGGCATCGCCCGGCTGCATGGCGGCCAGCTGCCAGTAGTGGAAGATGCCGGCCTCGTTGAGCTTCTTCTCGAGCTGCGGACCGACGCCGTTCAGCTTGGTCAAGTCATCCGGAGCACCACGCGGGGCAGCCAGACGCTCGAACTGCTCGCCTTCATAGGCGGCAACGGCCGTGTCGTTTGCCGGGAGTTCCTCGGCCATCGGGTTCTCGGACTCGCCGATATCGATGCCCATAGCGCCGGCACCACGGGAGATGCCGTCGAGAGCGGCGCGGGCGACCAGATCGCAGTAAAGCGAGATCGCGCGACCGGCGTCGTCATTGGCCGGAACCGGGAAGGTGATGCCGTCCGGATCGCAGTTCGTGTCGACGATGGCAGCCACTGGGATGCCGAGGCGCTTGGCCTCCTGGATCGCCAGCTGCTCCTTGTTGGTGTCGATGACGAAGATCAGGTCGGGCGTGCCGCCCATATCCTTGATGCCGCCGAGAGCGCGCTCGAGCTTCTCCTTCTCGCGGGCGAGCATGAGGCGCTCTTTCTTCGTGAGGCCCTGGCCGCCGCCGGCGAGGATCTCGTCGACCTTGCGCAGGCGCTGGATCGAGCCGGAGATCGTCTTCCAATTGGTCAGCATGCCGCCGAGCCAGCGGGAATTCACGTAGTACTGAGCCGAACGCTTGGCCGCATCGGCGACCGCATCGGAAGCCTGACGCTTGGTGCCGACGAAGAGCACACGACCGCCCTTGGCGACGGTGTCGCTGACGGCCTGAAGGGCGCGGTGCAGCATCGGAACCGTCTGGGCGAGGTCGATGATGTGGATGTTGTTGCGGGTGCCGAAGATGTACTGACCCATCTTCGGGTTCCAACGGTGAGCCTGGTGGCCAAAGTGCGCGCCAGCCTCAAGCAGGCTGCGCATCGAGAAATCGGGAAGCGCCATAGTCTATTCTCCGGTTAAGCCTCCGCGGAACAGTGGACCGGACTTCCGGCCACCGGGGTATCCTCATGGGCTCATGAGGGGATTCCGCGTGTGGGATAGGCGCGCATATAGGGGTAAAAGCGCGGAAATGCAAGCGGAGGATGTCAGACCTCCAGAGCGCGACTTCCCTGTCCCCTTCAGCCGGAAAATTGCTTGCGCAGGAAGAAGCGAGCGTGCCCCTGGGGCCGCTCCCCAGCCTGATTTTCTAGAATTCCGAAGGTTTCATAGCCGAGCTTTTCGTAAAAGCTCTTGGCACGCCGACTTGAGGTGTCCAGCCACGCCCCATGGCATCCCCGTTCGACGGCCGCCCCTTCGGCGAGCCTCATGATTCTGGCACCGAGACCCTGACTGCGAAGATCCTCTGAAACCCAGAGGATCTTGATGACAAGCCATCCGTACGAGGTTCCGCCGATGAGCCCGCCGACGATCACACCTTGTCCGTCGCGGGCCAGGATGCCGAAGGGGGCATAGTCGCTGGCGGGGACGTTCTGTCTCAGTGAGTCGAGGAGGTGCGCCTCGATTTCATCCGCGAATGCTTCAGGTTCAGCCTCAACCGTAAGCTGGATAGAGGCAAGGCGCTCGTTCATGGGGGCACCGATGATCCGCCGGATAATTCTTCTGCTGTAAAGCTGTTCCGAGCGGGTCAGTTCACGTGCACGTCCACGACCCCCGGCACCGCCCGGAGCGCTCCGGCGATCTGGGGGCTCGCCATGTACTTGCCGGGCAGCTTGACCTCTACCTCTCGATCCCCGTCGTCAAGGATAAGCACAAGAGAGACCTCACCCTCGCCACGAGCCTTAAGCCGCTCATAGACGCTGGGGATCGGCCGTTCGTCGCGCAGGAAGATGCGCATGCTCTTCTGGTGCTTGGCGAGCGCCTCGTCCAAGGGCTCGGCCATGCCGATACGCGCCCTCACCTCCTCGCCCTCAAGACCAGCCTGCAGCATCAGCACCACGGCGGAGCCGGGCTCCAGGACTTCCCGCAGCCGCATGAGTCCTTCCGAGAAGATGATCGCCTCGAACTGCCCGGTCTGATCCGACAGGGTGAGAATTCCCATCTTGTTGCCGGTCTTGGTGCGGCGTTCCTGTCGATCAAGAATGGTGGCCGCCACCCGTCCCACGGAGTTGCCCGCCTTGACCGAGCGGCAGAACTCGACCCAGGTCTGCACCCGCAGCTTCTTCAAAAGCTCGCCGTACTCGTCGAGGGGGTGGCCTGACAGGAAGAAACCGACGGCATCGTACTCTCGCTGCAGTCGCTCGGCGGCGGGCCAAGGATCGTAGGGGCCGATCCGCAGCTGGACATCCGCCGAGGCGACGCCGCCGAACATGTCCATCATGCCGCCGTTGGCCGCTTCGTGCGATTGTTGGGCCAGACTCATGATGGCATCGATGGACGCGCAGGCCTTGGCCCGGTCCGGCTCTAGCTCGTCGAAGGCGCCTGCTGCGATCAGATTCTCCAGCGTGCGCTTGTTGAGCATGCGGGGATTGATGCGCCGCGCAAAATCGGCGAGGTCCCTGAAGGGCTCACTCCCCCTCGCCTCCACCACGGCCTCGATGGCCTGGCGGCCCACTCCCTTCACGGCGGCGAGCGCATAGAGGATCGATCCCGTGCCCTCCGCGTCATAGACCACGTCGAACACCACGCCCGAGCGGTTGATCGAAGGCGGGATCACTTTGAAGCCGAGGCGCTGCGCTTCGCGGCGGAATTCGGCGAGCTTGTCGGTGTTGTCGAGGTCGAGGGTCATCGACGCGGCCAGGAACTCGACCGGATGATTGGCCTTGAGATAGGCCGTCTGGAACGCGACCAGCGCATAGGCCGCCGCGTGGCTCTTGTTGAAGCCGTAATCCGCGAACTTGGCGAGAAGGTCGAAAATCTCGTTTGCCTTCGCCTTGTCGAGGCCGCCCTCCTTCGCACCGGACACGAAGCGCTCGCGCTGCGCGTCCATTTCGGCCTTGATCTTCTTGCCCATGGCGCGGCGCAGCAGGTCGGCGTCGCCGAGCGAGTAGCCGGAGAGGACCTTCGCCACCTCCATCACCTGCTCCTGGTAAACGATGATGCCGAAAGTTTCGCGCAGGATTGGCTCCAGCTTGTCGTGCGGATACCAATCCCTCTTGTTGTGCTCGTCCTTGCCAAGTTTGCGCGCGCAGTAAACCGGGATGTTCGCCATAGGTCCCGGACGATAGAGCGCCACGAGGGCGATGATGTCCTCGAAGCGGTCGGTCTCCATTTCGACAAGCGCCTTGCGCATACCCGCCGATTCCACCTGGAACACACCGACCGTCTCGCCGCGCTGGAGCATCTCGTAGGTTTTGCGGTCATCGAGCGGCAGAGCCGAGAGATCAATCTCGATGCCCTTGCGTCGGATAAGATCGACTGCCGTGCGCAGAACGGTGAGGGTCTTGAGGCCGAGGAAGTCGAACTTCACGAGGCCAGCCTGCTCGACCCATTTCATGTTGAACTGGGTAACGCGCATACCGGTCTTCGGATCTCGGTAGAGAGGCACCAATTCTTGCAATGGCCGGTCGCCGATCACCACGCCGGCCGCGTGGGTCGAGGCGTGCCGATGCAGCCCTTCGAGCTTCTGCGCGATGTCCAGCATGCGCTTGACCACCGGTTCTTCGTCGATGGCGGCCTGCAGCTTCGGCTCGCCTTCGATGGCCTGCGCAAGTGTCACCGGATTGGCGGGATTCTGGGGGACCAGTTTGGTGAGCTTGTCCACCTGCCCATACGGCATTTCGAGGACGCGGCCGACGTCGCGCATCACCCCGCGGGCGAGCAGCGTACCGAAGGTGATGATCTGCGCGACCTGCTCTTCGCCATAGCGCTGCTGAACATATTCGATGACGCGCTCGCGTCCCTCGACGCAGAAGTCGATATCGAAGTCAGGCATCGAGACGCGTTCCGGGTTGAGAAAGCGTTCGAAAAGAAGGGCAAATCGCAGCGGATCGAGATCGGTAATGGTGAGCGCGTAAGCGACAAGCGAGCCGGCACCCGAACCGCGACCCGGTCCGACCGGGATGTTGTGATCCTTGGCCCACTTGATGAAGTCGGACACGATGAGGAAGTATCCCGGAAACTTCATGTTCCGGATGATGCCGATCTCATAGGCGAGACGTTCGCGGTAGTCCTGCTCGGTCAGGCCCGGCGCGGGTCCATGTGCGGCGAGGCGCTTCTCAAGTCCCTCCTCTGCCTGCCGTTTCAGTTCCTCGCCTTCATCAAGGGTCGCAGCGTCGGGGCCCGTGCCGAAATTCGGGAGGATCGGCTTGCGGGTCTTCACGCGGGTCGCGCAGCGCATGGCGATTTCGACGCTGGCCTGCAGGGCATCCGGCAGGTCAGCGAACAGCTCCATCATCTGCTGGCGGGTCTTGAAATGATGCTCCGGCGAGAGGCGCCGGCGATCGGGATTAGAGACGATCTGGCCTTCGGCGATGGCAAGAAGCGCGTCATGCGCCTCGTAATCCTTGGCTGACGAGAAGAACGGTTCGTTCGCCGCAACGATAGGCAATCCATTGCGGTCTGCCAGCGCGATGAGCTCACCTTCTATCAGGCGCTCATCCTCCAGGCCGTGGCGCTGGAGCTCCACATAGAGCTGGTGACCAAAGGCATTCTTGAGAATGTCGAGCCGCGCTTGCGCCAGGTCCTGACGCGCGCCGTTGCGCAGAGCGCAATCGAGGGGACCCGAGAAGCCGCCGGTCAGGGCGATCAGCCCCTCGCTATGGGTCGATAGTACGGGCGCCATCACCCGCGGATCCTCACCTAACGGCACGCCGAAATAGGCATGGCTCACGAGGCGCATGAGGTTGCGGTAACCTTCCTCATTCTGCGCCAGAAGCACGATATTGGACGGCTGCGGCACAACGCGGGCGACCGGATCCGGCTCCTCGAAGCAGACGGAGAGCTGAACGCCCGCGATGGGCTGGATGCCGGAGCCCGCGAGTTTTTCCGAGAACTCCAGGGCGCCGAAGAGATTGTTGGTGTCGGTAAGCGCAAGGGCCGGCTGCTTATCGGCAGCAGCGAGTTTTGCCAGTTGCGCGACCTTCAGAGCCCCCTCGAGCAGCGAGTACGAGGAATGGACATGCAGATGGACAAAACCGATATCGTGAAGAATGCGCGCCATAAAACTCTACTCATCGAACGGCACGCATAGTGGCACGATTCTTTGCTAAGGAAGCCTGACCTCCGGCCTCAAGGAGTATGTTCCTGTGAATCCCGGTGGGTTGTTGTGGATCTCGGTATCAAGCGATGGGAGAAAGGACCAGAGCCCAGATTGCCACGGCCGATCCAAATATGGCGAGAGAAGCGATTTCGGCGGTGGTCTCAAGGATGAAGCGAAGCATGGTGTGATCTCCGTGTTCCCAATATGTTCATCTTTGTTCATTGGATGTTCTGTGTAAAGCATGTGCAGAGCCCAGGCTCGGGACGGAGTCAACAAATCGTTAAGACGCAACAAGGCCCCCTTCGCCTCAGAAAGGCGGGCCGATCTATTGCTCAAAACAGAGACGTGAGGTCTTAGGGCAGTTGAACGATCAGGCCGTCGCGGATGGTTACGCGCCGATCCATGCGGGCCGCGAGATCCATGTTGTGCGTGGCGATCAGGGCGGCGAGCTTCGAGGCGCGGACAATGGCGACGAGCGTCTGGAAGACGCGATCCGCCGTGTTGGGATCGAGGTTGCCGGTCGGTTCGTCGGCCAGGAGCAGGCGTGGAGCGTTGGCGACCGCGCGGGCAATGGCAACACGTTGTTGCTCGCCGCCGGACAACTCGCCAGGACGGTGATCGAGGCGCTTGCCCAGGCCAAGGAATGTCAGAAGCTGGGTCCCGCGATCCTGGGCTTCCGCCTTTGACAGGCCGCGAATGAGTTGCGGGATGACCACGTTCTCAAGCGCCGAAAACTCCGGCAGAAGATGGTGAAACTGGTAGACGAAGCCGAGTTCCTCGCGTCGGATTCGCGTGCGCTCTTGGTCGTTCATGGCTGCGGTCGGTTTCGAACCGACGAAGACTTCGCCGCCGTCCGGCTTTTCCAGCAAGCCTGCCAGATGGAGCAGGGTCGACTTGCCAGTGCCGGACGGCGCGACAAGGGCCACGATCTCACCCGGCCAGATCGCGAGGTCCGCACCACGCAGCACCTCGAGGAAGCTGTCCCCTTGCGGGTAGCGGCGCTCGACCTTCGAGAGATACAGGGCGGGTTGGGACTGGGCTGGCGACATACTCAACCGTAACGCAGCGCTTCGACTGGATCGAGCTTCGCGGCCCGCCAGGAGGGATATAGGGTCGCGAGAAGCGACAGCACCATGGCCATGATGAGGATGGTGGCCACTTCGGTCGGATTCACTTCCGCGGGTAGACGGCTCAGGAAGTACAGTTCCGCCGGGAAAAGATTGGTGTTCGTCAGCCGTGAGATGACGTCGCGGATCGTCTCGACATTAAGCGCAAGCAGCAGCCCTAGACCGAAGCCGGCGATCGTGCCCACAATGCCGATCGAGGCGCCCGTGATCAGGAAGACTCGCATGACCGCACCCCGAGTCGCGCCCATGGTGCGCAGAATCGCGATGTCCTCCGACTTGTCCTTCACGAGCATGATCAGCCCGGAGATGATGTTGAGCGCCGCCACCAGCACAATGAGCGTGAGGATCAGGAACATCACGTTCCGTTCGACCTCCAGGGCACCGAAGAAGGTCCGGTTGCGCTGGCGCCAGTCGGTCATCAGGATCGGGCGTCCCGCTGCCTCGTCGATGGCAGCACGAGCCTCGTCCACCCTGTCGGCGTTGTCGAGATAGACCTCGATGAGCTGCACGTCGCTCTGGCGGTTGAAGTAATTTTGCGCCTCGGTCAGCGGCATGAACACGAAGGTCGAGTCGAACTCCGACATGCCGATCTCGAAGATCGCCTTGACCGGATAGCCTTTGACCCGAGGAGCCGTCCCGAAAGGTGTCGATGCGCCGCGAGGCGTGATGAGCGTGAAGGTGTCGCCGGCCTGAAGCGAAAGCGCATCGGCAAGGCGACGCCCGATGGCGACACCTTCGCCTTCCTCGAAGTTCTCGAGCGTCCCCTGACGCAGGTTCGCGGCAATATGCTCGATCTTGCGTAAGTCCTCCGGGCGGATGCCTCGCACGAGAACGCCGCTCCCGTTGTACTGCGAGGAGCCGAAGGCTTGTCCCTCCACAAGCGGGATGGCGCGCTTGACGCCCGGCACCGCGGCAATGCGGGCTGCGACCTCCGGGTAGTCGGTCAGAGGGCTCTCAAGCGGTGCCACGAAGATATGGCCGTTGATGCCGACGATCTTGTCGAGCAGCTCCTTGCGAAAGCCGTTCATGACCGAAAGCACCACGATGAGCGTGGCGACGCCAAGCATGATGCCGAGGAAGGAGAAGCCCGCAATAACTGAAACAAAGCCTTCCCTCCGCCGCGTGCGCAGGTATCGCCCGGCGAGCATCCACTCGAAGAGCGAGAAAGGCTTCGTCCCAGCCGACGCTGTCTTGGCTTTTCGTTCCTGGGCCATGACCGCTTATTTATGTGCTGTGAGGCGGGCGATCACATCATCGAGCGCGAGATGCTCGCGCTCTCCCGTGGCACGATGCTTCAACTCCACCCTACCCTCGGCAAGACCTTTCGGTCCGATCAGAACCTGCCACGGAACGCCGATGAGATCGGCGGTTGCGAACTTCCCGCCAGGACGCTCGTCCCGGTCGTCGTAAAGCACGTCGCGTCCCGCGGCTGCCAATTCGCGATAGAGCCGCTCCGATGCGCCATCTGTCGCTGCGTCACCAGCCTTCAGATTCAGGATCGCCACATCGAAGGGAGCAACGGCCTCCGGCCAGATGATGCCGTTCTCGTCGTGGCTCGCCTCGATGATCGCGGCGATCAGACGGCTGGGACCGATGCCGTATGAGCCCATATGGACCGGCTTCTCCTGCCCGTCCGGCCCCATGACCTTCGCGCCCATGGGCTCGGAATACTTGGTGCCGAAATAGAAGATGTGGCCGACTTCGATGCCGCGGGCAGACATCTTCTTGTCCTGCTGAACGGCATCGAACGCAGCAGCATCATGCATTTCGGACGTGGCTGCGTAGAGCGATGTCCATTTGTCGACCGTGGTCTGGAGTCCAGAAATATCGTCGAAATTGGTGTCAGCTGGCGGAATGTCGAAATCCAGGTAATCCGCGTGACAGAAGACCTCGCTCTCGCCGGTTGAAGCCAGGATGATGAACTCGTGGCTGAGGTTGCCTCCGATCGGACCCGTATCGGCCCGCATCGGGATCGCCTTCAGTCCCATGCGGGCGAAGGTCCGGAGATAGGCCACGAACATCTTGTTGTAGGAATGGACGGCGCCGGCCTGATCCAGATCAAAGGAATAGGCATCCTTCATCAGGAACTCGCGCGAGCGCATGACGCCGAAGCGCGGCCGCACCTCATCGCGGAACTTCCACTGGATGTGATAGAGATTCAGCGGCAGATCCTTGTAGGAGCGCACATAGCCCCGGAAGATCTCCGTGATCATTTCCTCGTTGGTCGGGCCGAACAGCATCTCGCGCTCGTGGCGGTCCTGGATGCGCAGCATCTCCTTGCCATAGGCATCATAGCGGCCAGACTCCCGCCAGAGATCGGCCGACTGGATCGTCGGCATGAGGAGTTCGACCGCACCGGAGCGGTTCTGCTCCTCGCGGACGATGGCGTTGACCTTGTTGAGGACCTTCAAGCCGAGCGGCAGCCAGGCATAAATTCCCGCGGCTTCCTGGCGGATCATGCCGGCACGCAGCATGAGGCGGTGGGAGACGATCTCCGCCTCTTTTGGCGTCTCGCGGAGAATGGGAAGGAAGTAGCGGCTCAAACGCATGGGACGCCTTTAGCTCTCGGTCAGAACAGGAAAAATCTAGCGACTCGTTTCCAGCACACAACACAGGGCCTGGGCAAAAGACAAGCTGTCATCACCTTGTCGGGCCTGCGGCGAGATGGATTAGACCAAAGATCAATACAAGAAATGCCAAAAAATGCATCAGGAAGTGCCTATAAAAGGTGACACCGCTTGGTGAGGTGACTATAAACAAAACCCTAACGTCTTGGACCTTCCAAGGTCAGAGGCTACGGTCCGAGTTTCGGGAGGAATGAAGTCCCCAGGCGCCACGAGGCGCTGGCCTGAGAAAGCCAGGGATCAAAAATTGCCAAAAGGCAGTTCAGGCAAGGCGAAAGCCTTGCTTTTCTTTTTTGCTTTCCTCCTCTTCTTGTGATTAGAGGCCGGCCAGGGGAAATATCGCCGCTACCACGACGAGGACGATGGACGCAACAAGCGTCGTCCAGATCGCCTTCTCCCGCAGGGCAGGAAGTGCTGGCGCACCAGGCTCGCTGCCTTGGACGACCTCCCCGCTTTCCACTTGGCTCCGAATCCCGAAGGGCAGGACGGCAAAGAGCAGGATCCACCAGATCACGAAGTAAAGCGCAAGGCCCCCGCTCACCCGAAGGCCAAAGGCATTGACGGCGATGGCGATGGCAATCCCTGACACGACCAAGACGATCGCGATCGTGGACCATAGCGAACCTGCAAGAGATTTCACAAAGCTTATCAACAGCTTGTCCTCAGGCCTGCTCAAGTTCGATAAGTGTGCCGTTGAAATCCTTGGGGTGCAGGAAAAGCACCGGTTTTCCGTGGGCTCCGGTCTTCGGTTCCCCCGAGCCCAGGACCCTCGCCCCGGAATTCACAAGCCGGTCCCTCGCCGAGAGGATGTCATCAACCTCGTAGCAGATATGGTGCATTCCGCCATCCGGGTTCTTCTCCAGGAAGCGGGCAATGGGCGATTCTCCACCCAAGGGTTCCAGGAGCTCGATCTTGGTATTGGGTAGAGTGATGAAAACAACCGTCACACCATGCTCTTCGAGCGACTCAGGTTCCGAGACTTCCGCTCCAAGGGTCTTACGGTAGACCTCCGAAGCAGCCGCGATGTCGCGCACGGCGATGGCAACATGATTGAGACGCCCGATCATCGGCACTCTCCCCCTTCCAGATCTTACGCCTCGATCACCAGCACGTGGCAGGCGGGTTTCTTGCCCCATTCCTGGTTCACGGCAGCACGCACGGCTCGGTGGACGGCGTTCTCGACGGCCTCCGGATCCCGCCGCTTGGCTTTTGAAAGTCCATCGAGCAGATCGGCCACGGTATCGGCAATGATGTCCGTCAGGTCCCGACCCTGCCGGTTCTTGTCCGGCAGGCCCATGGCATCGATCACCGGATCGCCGACCAGCTCGCCCCGGTCATCGATGGCAATTGCCACCGTGACGATACCGGCGAAGGCGAGCTTCCGGCGCTCCGGGAGAGCCCGCTCACCGGCTCCGATGACGATGTTGCCGTCGCGATAGAGACGGCCCGCCGGAACATTGTCAACGATCTCGGCGGGGCCGGGCGCAAGGCGGACGAGGGTTCCGTTCTTTGCCCGAACAACCTCTGGCACGCCCTGGGCCCGTGCAAATTTCGCGTGCTCGCTCAGGTGCAGAGGCTCGCCGTGCGCAGGAATTGCGATGCGCGGCCGGGTCCATTGGTACATTTGGGCCAACTCGCCCCGTCGAGGATGGCCGGACACATGGACCAGTTCCGTACGGTCAGTGATGACCTCGATGCCCTGCTCGATCAGGCTGTTGATGATCGAGCCCACACCCTTCTCGTTTCCGGGGATGGCACGGGATGAAAAGATGACCCTGTCTCCGGCGGAGAGCGCGATGTCCGGGTGCTCGTCCTGGGCGATACGGGCGAGAGCCGCGCGGGGCTCTCCCTGCGAGCCTGTGAGGATCGCAACGATCTTGTCCCGCGGTATGTATCCAAAGTTTTCCGTGGAACGGAATTCGGGCAAACCGTCGAGATAACCGCATTCTTTCGCCACTTCGACGACTCGGTCCATGGCTCGGCCGACGACCACGACCTCACGGCCACATTCGCGGGCTGCTTCCGCCACGGAGCGGATGCGTGCGACGTTGGAGGCAAAGGTGGTGACCGCCACGCGGTGAGGCGCATCCTTGATGAGCTGCGCCAAGTTCTTGGAGACATCGGATTCGCTCGGGCTTGTGCCCTCGCGGACCACATTGGTCGAATCGCAGACGAGCGCCAGCACCCCTTCGTCGCCCAGGGCGCGGAAGGCTTCTTCCGACGTCAGGCTGCCGAGGTAAGGCGTGTTGTCGAGCTTCCAGTCACCCGTGTGCACCACGAGCCCATGAGGAGTTCGGATTGCCAGAGCATTGGACTCCGGGATCGAATGCGCGACCGGCACATACTCGATGTCGAAGGGGCCGAGCTTGAGGCGCTGGCCGGGCACGATTTCCCGAAGATCCACTTTCGGGGCACCAGCCTCCGACAGGCGACGGGTCTCCAACAGGCCAATGGCGAATTTCGTGGCGTACACCGGTACGTTCAGGCGCGGCCACATTTCGACGAGGGCACCGATATGGTCCTCGTGGGCATGGGTGATGAATATGCCCAGCAGATTGTGACGTTCTTCCTCGATGAAGCGCAGATCCGGATAGACGACGTCGATGCCAGGCAGGTTCTCCTCGCCGCCGAAGCCCATGCCGCAATCGACCAGAATCCACTGCCTGTCCTCCTCGGAGCCGAAGCCGTAGAGGGCAGCATTCATGCCGATTTCGCCAAGTCCTCCGAGGGGAAGAAAGACCAATTCGTCCTGGTGGGAAGCCATTCAGTTCAAGACCTTTTCGAGCCAGTGTCAGGCTGAGCTATATCGTGCAGCAAATTGGGAAAATAAAGGTCGCCTGCATCGATGAGTTCCACCCCATCGCGACTTCTCAGCTGCAGGCGCCCGAACCGGTCGAGCCCTTGGAAGATGCCCTTCTTCTCGCCCGAAGGCAGCCGAAGTGTCACTTCCTGACCGAGGCCCGCAGCACGCTCCAGCCAAAGCTGCCGGATGGCGCCGAAGGGATCCGATGCATTCCTCCGGGCGGATATGCCCCAGGCAGTGAAAGCCCGGGCGAAAGCAGAGGACAGGGCACGCAGCACGTCAGCCTTGTCGAGCCCAGGATTGATTGTCTGCAATACCGTAGCGGGGTACGGGGTGCCGGTCGGCGCAAAAGCCACATTCACTCCAAAGCCGATCACGATGGCGAAGGGGCCGTCAGGCTTCAGACGATGACCTTCAAGCAGCAGGCCGGACACCTTGGCGCCATCGAGCAGGAGGTCGTTCGGCCACTTCAGGGCAAGACGCGGTGCACCGATGCCCGTGACCGCCTCAACCGCCTCGTGCAACGCGAGCCCGGCCACGAAGCCGAGCTGCGGTGCCGACGGCATGTCGCACGGATCGATCAGGAGCAGACTGGCATAGAGGTTGCCGGGTGGCGACGACCATTGCCGGCCATGCCGCCCCCTCCCCGCGAGTTGCTCGGCCGCGGTGATCCAGAGCCGACCTGGATCACCGGACCGGGCGGCCTGGAGGGCATCGTCATTCGTCGAGTCCGTCGCCCCAAGCGAGAGAATTCGGTAGCCGGCGGCCTCGGCCTCAGGCGACAGATGCACGATCAGAACAGGGATCGCGCCGCGGCGCCCGCTGCATTGACGATGGGAGCCGGCACCAGCCAGAACAGCAGCACCACGGCACTCGACACCACGAGGACGAAGCTCACGCCCGGGGACATGCGCTCGAACCTTTCGACCGGAGCGTCGAAATACATGACCTTGACGATGCGCAGATAATAATAGGCGCCGATCACGCTCGTCACGACGCCGATCACAGCGAGCGTCACGAGGTTCGCCTGGATAGCGGCCGCGAAGACGTAGAACTTCGCGAAGAAGCCTGCCAGAGGCGGAATACCGGCCAGCGAGAACATCATCATCGCGAGGCAGAACGCAAGTGCAGGATGGGTACGCGAGAGGCCGGACAGGTCGTCAATCGACTCGAACATCACATTGCCGCGGCGCATCGCGAGGATGATCGCGAAGGAACCCAGCGTCATGGCCAGATAGATCGCCATGTAGATGGCGACGCCCTGGACGCCGTCCGGCGTGCCGGCGGCAAGACCGATCAGGGCGTAGCCCACGTTGCCGATGGATGAATAGGCCATCAGGCGCTTCAGGTTGCGCTGACCGATGGCCGCGAAGGAACCGAGTGCCATCGAGGCAATCGAGATGAAGACGATGATCTGCTGCCACTGGATCAGAATGCCCGGGAAGGCATCGATGAAGACGCGGGTCGCCATGGCCATGCCGGCCATTTTGGGGGCGGCGGCAAAGAAGGCCGTTACAGGTGTCGGCGATCCTTCGTACACGTCCGGCGTCCACATGTGGAACGGCACCGCCGAGATCTTGAAGGCGATGCCGGCAGCGACGAAGACGAGACCGACGATGGCGCCGATGCCCACATTGCCCTGCAGAACCGTGGCGATGACCGGGAAGGACACGCTGCCAGTGAAGCCGTAGATCAGCGACGCACCGTAAAGCAGCATGCCCGAGGAGAGCGCGCCGAGCACGAAATATTTCAGACCGGCCTCGGTCGAGCGTACGTTGTCACGGTCGAAGGCCGCGATCACGTAGGACGACAGGCTGAGCAGTTCCAGACCGAGATAGAGGGCGATCAAATCGTTCGCCGAGATCACCATCATCATGCCGATTGTGGAGAGCACGATCAGGATCGGATACTCGAAGCGGTAGATCCCCTCACGGTTCATGTAGTCCAGAGAGAGGATGATGCCGCCGGCTGAGGCTAGAAGCGTCAGTGCCTTCATGAACTTGGCGAAGCCATCGACGACGAAGGAGCCGGCCATGGTCTCAACCCGCTCCGATGGGAGCATCAGGACAGCCACGAAGGTGACGGCAAGAAGTGCCAGCGCAATGATGCTCATGCCGTAGCCCGGACGTTCGCCGCGAAAAGCGCCGAACAGGACTAGGGCGAGCACGCCGACCGCCATGAGAATCTCTGGCAACATCGGACCGAAAGCGGGAATGGTGAGGGCGGGGTTCATCGTGACCTCAGTGTGCCGCGACAGCGGCCGTTTTCACGGTGGCGAGGGCAGCCTGGACGCTGTTCATGAGCGCATCCGTCGGCGCCGCGAAAGCGTCGAGGATTGGACCAGGCTGTACGCCGTAATAAAGAATGAGCAGGATGAGCGGCGCGAAGGTGACGATCTCGCGACGGTTCAGATCCTTGATGTCCTGGAGGGCCGGCTTGTCGAGTTCTCCGTAGACCACGCGCCGGTACAGCCAGAGAGCATAGGCCGCGGAGAGGATCACGCCGGTCGCGGCGAAGAACGCCACCCAGGTGTTGGAGCGGAAGGCGCCCATCAGGGTCAGGAATTCGCCGATAAAGCCGGAGGTGCCCGGGAGGGCCACGTTGGCCATCGTCAGGATGAGGAACACCACCGCATAGAGCGGCATCCGGTTCACGAGGCCGCCATAGGCTTTGATCTCGCGGGTGTGCATCCGGTCGTAGATCACGCCGACGCTCAGGAAGAGCGCACCGGAGACCAGGCCGTGGGAGATCATGGTGAACATCGCGCCCTGGATGCCCTGCTCGTTCATGCTGAACAGGCCCATGGTGACGAAACCCATATGCGCCACCGAAGAATAGGCGATGAGCTTCTTGATGTCCTCCTGCATCAGGGCCACCAGCGACGTATAGATGATCGCGATGACCGAGAGCGCGTAGACCAACGGCGCAAAATAAAGCGACGCATCGGGGAACATGGGCAGCGACACTCGGATGAAGCCGTAGCCGCCCATCTTCAGGAGGACGCCGGCCAGGATCACCGAGCCTGCCGTCGGCGCCTCCACGTGCGCGTCCGGCAGCCAGGTATGGACCGGCCACATGGGCATCTTCACCGCGAAAGACGCGAAGAAGGCAAGCCACAACCAGATTTGCAGGTTCGGCGCGAACTTGTAGGCAAGCAGCGTCGGGATGTCGGTCGTGCCGGCGGCCCAGTACATGGCCATGATGGCCAGAAGCATCAGTACGGAGCCGAGCAGCGTGTAGAGGAAGAACTTGAAGCTCGCGTAGATGCGACGCTTGCCGCCCCAGATTCCGATGATCAGGAACATCGGGATGAGGCCTGCCTCGAAGAACAGGTAGAACAGCACGAGGTCGAGGGCGCAGAACACGCCGATCATCGTGGTCTCGAGGACGAGGAAGGCGACGAAGTATTCCTTCACCCGATTCTCGATGGATTCCCACGACGCCAGGATGCAGAACGGCATCAGGAACGTGGTGAGCAGGATGAGCGGCATCGAGAAGCCGTCGACGCCGAGCTTGAAGCGGATGGTCTCGGTCAGCCACGAATGGCTTTCCACCAGCTGGAACGAAGCCGACGCGACGTCGAAACGGGCCCATGCGACGAGCGACAGGAGGAAGGTCGCAACCGTCGTGGCAAGGGCAGCCCAGCGGGCATTCGAGCGAGCAGCCTCGCTGTCGCCACGCAGGGTCAGGATGAAGGCTGCTCCGACGAGCGGCAGGATGAGAAGGCCGGAGAGGATGCCGAAGCCGAGCATTAGTGGGCTCCCCTGAAGAGATAGAAGGTCACGAGAGCCGCAACGCCGATCAGCATGGCGAAGGCATAGTGATAGACGTAGCCCGTCTGAACCCGCACGACACCGCGCGTCACGTCCAGAACGCGGGCGGAGATGCCGTCGGGCCCGAGCCCGTCGATGATCCGCTGGTCGCCCGTGCGCCAGAAGAAGCGCCCGATGGCCATGGAGGGACGAACGAAGATCGCGTCGTACAGCTCGTCGAAGTACCACTTGTTCAGCAGGAACCGGTACAGGATCGGGTGGTCGGCTGCGAGCTTCGCCGGCTGCTTGGCATCAATGATGTACATGTAGACGGCCAGCAGGAAGCCGAGAATCATCATGATGGTCGGCAGCAGCGGCACCCAACCCGGGAGATGGTGCATCTCTTCTAAGATGTGGTTCTCGGGACGAGTGAACAGAGCACCCTTCCAGAACTCCTGGTAGCCTTCGCCGATGAAAGCGCCATGGAAGACGATGCCGGCGAGAACCGCCCCAATGGCGAGCACGAGCAGAGGCAGCAGCATCACGAGCGGGCTCTCATGGGGCATGTGGGCTCCATGGTGGCCGTGCTCGTGCTGGGCATGACTTGCCGGCTCCACATCACGATTATGGTCGTCATGCTCTACGCCTTCATGGGAATGGGGAGCATGGGTATGCTGATCGTGAGGGCCGTGCCCCCAGCGTGCAGTTCCCTCGAAGGTGAGGAAGAACAGACGCCAGGAATAGAAGGAGGTCATGAAGGCGGCGACGACCGTGGCCAGGAAGGCGAAGGAGCCGGCCGAGGAGTGGGCCGCGTAGGCCGCCTCGATGATCGCATCCTTCGAATAGTAGCCCGCCGTGAACGGGAAGCCGGTGAGCGCGAGGGTGCCGACGGCCATCATCGCCGTGGTGAACGGGATGTAGCGGCGCAGTGCGCCCATGTGGCGAATGTCCTGCTCGTGGTGCATGGCATGGATGACCGAGCCGGCGCCCAAGAACAGAAGGGCCTTGAAGAAGGCGTGCGTGAACAGATGGAACACGCCGGCGCTGTAGGCGCCTACGCCAAGGCCCACGAACATGTAGCCGAGCTGCGAGCAGGTCGAATAGGCGATCACGCGCTTGATGTCGTTCTGAACCAAACCAACGGTCGCGGCGAAGAAGGCCGTGATGCCACCGATAACGGTCACTACGGCGAGCGCCGAGGGTGCATATTCGAACACCGGCGACAAGCGAGCAACCATGAAGACACCTGCCGTCACCATGGTGGCGGCATGGATCAGCGCCGAGACCGGGGTCGGACCCTCCATGGCGTCCGGCAGCCAGGTGTGCAGCAGGAACTGCGCCGACTTGCCCATCGCGCCCATGAAGAGCAGCAGGCTGGCGATGGTCAGGGCATGCCACTCGATCCCAAGGAAGGTGAAGCGTGCATTCGCAAACTCACCGACACGCGGGAAGATCGCATCAAAGGTGACGCCGTTGAACAAGACGAAGATCGTGAAGATGCCGAGCAGGAAGCCGAAATCGCCGACGCGGTTGACGATGAACGCCTTCATGGCGGCCGCGTTGGCCGAGTCTTTCTGGTACCAGAAGCCGATGAGCAGGTAGCTCGCCAATCCCACGCCTTCCCAGCCGAAGAACATCTGGACAAGGTTGTCGGCCGTCACCAGCATGAGCATGGCGAACGTGAAAAGCGACAGATAGGCGAAGAAGCGCGGACGGTGCGGGTCCTCGTGCATGTAGCCGATGGAATAGAGATGCACGAGCGCCGACACGGTGTTGACCACCACCAGCATCATGGCGGTGAGCGTGTCGATCCGGAACGCCCAATCGACCTGGAGATCACCGACCGACATCCATTGAGCGACCTGGACGCGGGTCGCGCCGTCGCCGAAGCCGACCTGGATGAAGGACACCCAGGACAGAACGGCCGCCACGAAGAGCAGAGCCGTCGTGACGATCTCGCTCGGTCGGGCACCGAGGACGCGCCCAAAGATGCCTGCGATGAGGAAGCCGACGAGCGGCAGGAAGACGATTGCGTGGTACATTGTCGTTTACTTCGCCGTTCGGGCCTGGCTCGTGGCCGCATGATCTTGATCAGAAAACCGATTCCCACTTTTCCGGATCATGCGCCTAGCCCCTCAACCTGTTGACGTCTTCGACGGCGATCGAGCCGCGATTGCGGAAGAAGACCACCAGAATGGCGAGGCCGATGGCCGCCTCTGCCGCCGCGACCGTGAGGATCAGCATGGCGAAGATCTGGCCGACGATGTCGTTCAGGTGGGTCGAGAAAGCGACCATGTTGATGTTCACGGCGAGCAGGATCAGCTCGATGGACATCAGGATGACGATCACGTTCTTCCGGTTGATGAAGATGCCGAACACCCCGAGCGTGAACAGCACGGCGGCGACGGTGAGATAGTGCCCCAGTCCGATAACCATTGCGCGCCTCCTTAGATGCCTTGACGGAAGGGAACCTTCCGCACCTCGACGGCAGTGTCCTGCGTCCGGGCGTTCTGCTTGGAAATATCCTGCCGCCGCACGCCGACCCGTTCACGCAGGGTCAGCACGATGGCGCCGATCATGGCCACCAGCAGGATCAGGCCGGCCGCCTGGAAAAAGTAGAAATAGCGGGTGTAGAGCACCTGGCCGAGAGCCTCGGTGTTGGTCATGACTTCGGGCGCTGGGATCGGGACCGCCGGCGAACGCACGAGGCCCGGGTCGACAGCATAGGCGCCGACGACCAGGATCAGCTCGAGCAGGAAGATCACGCCGATCACACCGCCGATGGGCAGGTACTGGAGAAAGCCCTGGCGGAGCGCCGCGAAGTCCACGTCGAGCATCATCACGACGAAGAGGAAGAGCACCGCGACCGCGCCGACATAGACGATGACCAGGATCATCGCCAGGAATTCGGCCCCCATCATCAGGAACAGGCCCGCCGCGTTGACGAAGGCCAGGATGAGAAAGAGCACCGACTGCACCGGATTGCGGGAAGCAATCACCATGAAGCCGGAGGCGACCGTGATCGTCGCGAACAGATAGAAGAAGGCGGCGGTAACCGTCATGCTCAACTCAAGCCGCTCAGAGCGGCCCCTTCCGACGTGGCCCCGGGGAATCCAGAGGCCTGTCTATAAAATCCGAATCCGACGGGCACAACCCGCCGGACTTCTTTGCCTCCTGCCCCGATCGGGCAAGAAGCGCTCCTACCGGTAAGGCGCGGTCTTGGCGATGTTGCGCGCGATTTCCCGCTCCCAGCGCTCCCCGTTCTCAAGAAGCTTGGCCTTGTCGTAGTAGAGCTCCTCGCGGGTCTCCACAGAGAACTCGAAGTTCGGGCCTTCCACGATGGCGTCCACCGGGCACGCCTCCTGGCACATGCCGCAATAGATGCACTTCACCATGTCGATGTCGTAGCGCGTCGTGCGGCGGGTGCCGTCGTTGCGACGCGGACCGGCCTCGATGGTGATGGCCTGGGCCGGGCAGATGGCCTCACAGAGCTTGCAGGCAATGCAGCGCTCTTCCCCATTGGGGTAGCGGCGCAGGGCGTGCTCACCGCGGAACCGAGGTCCGCGATGACCCATCTCGAAGGGGTAGTTGAGGGTCGCCTTCGGCTTGAAGAAATACTTCACCGTCAGGATGAAACCCGAGATGAACTCCTTCAGCAGGAGGGATTGGGCGATGCGGTCGAGTTGCATGCCGATCTCCTTTAGCGGACGCCCGGCGCATTGCCGGTCGCCATCAGGACAGCTGCCACGATGACGACCATGGCCAGGGAGAGCGGCAGGAAGACCTTCCAACCGAGGCGCATGAGCTGATCGTAGCGGTAGCGTGGCACCAGGGCTTTCACCATGGCGATGAGGATAAAGAGGAAGCTCGCTTTCAGGACGAACCAGATCACGCCCGGCACCCAGGTGAAGGGCGCGAACGGGATCGGCGAAAGCCAGCCGCCCAGGAACAGGATCGTGCCAAGGGCGCACATGGTCATGATGGCCACGTACTCGCCGAGCATGAACAGCAGGTACGGGGTGGAGGAGTATTCCACCATGTAGCCGGCCACGAGCTCGGATTCGGCTTCCGGCAGGTCGAAGGGCGGGCGGTTCGTCTCGGCCATGGCCGAGATGAAGAACACCACGAACATCGGAAAGAGCGGCAGCCAGTACCAGCCGAAGATGCCCAGGCGGGTATTCTGCGACTCCACGATGGCCGACAGGTTCAGGGTTCCGGCGCACATCAGCACGGTGACGATGACGAAGCCGATGGAGACCTCATAGGACACCATCTGCGCCGCGGAGCGGAGCGCGCCGAGGAATGGGTATTTCGAGTTCGAGGCCCAGCCACCCATGATGACGCCATAGACCCCGAGAGATGAGATCGCGAAGATGTAGAGGATGCCAACGTTGATGTCGGCAATCGCCCAGCCGGCATTGAGCGGAATGACTGCCCAGGCCGCGAGGGACAGGGTGCACATCACCAGCGGGGCCAGCAGGAACATGCCCTTGTTGGCGGGAGCCGGGATCACCGGCTCCTTCAGCACGAACTTGAGCAGATCGGCAAAGGACTGGAACAAGCCCCATGGGCCGACCACGTTCGGACCGCGGCGAAGCTGGACTGCCGCCCAGACCTTGCGGTCGGCATAGAGCGCATAGGCGATGAAGATGAGCAGCGCCACGAGCATGAGTAGGCTCTTGCCCAGCATGATCGCGACTGCGAGGAGGATATCTCCAAATTCCATGATCCGTTCCTCTTACTCAGCCGCCTCGAGCTTCAGCTCACGGGCGAGCGCGGAGCACTCGGCCATGACGCCGGAGGCGCGGGCAATCGGGTTCGTCAGATAGAAGTCCTTCACCGGGCTCGCGAACGGCTCGCGGCCAAGGGTGCCGCCGAGGCCGGCAAGCGCCTGAACGGCGGCAAACCCGTCGGCCGGCTGGACCGTGTCGATGGCTGCGAAGTGCGGATAATGCGCATAGAGCTTCGCCCGCAGGGCATTGAGCGAATCGAACGGCAGACGGTGACCGAGCACGTCCGAGAGAGCGCGCAGGATCGCCCAGTCCTCACGAGCCTCGCCCGGAGCGAAGGCCGCCCGGTTGGCGAGTTGCACCCGGCCCTCCGTGTTCACGTAAGTGCCGGACTTCTCGGTGTAGGTCGCAGCCGGCAGGATCACGTCGGCCCGGTGAGCGCCGCGGTCGCCATGGGTGCCCTGGTAGATCACGAAGGCGCCGGGAGCGATATCGATCTCGTCTGCGCCGAGATTGAACAGCACATCCACTTCGCCCTGCGCCATCGTCTGAGCGTTCAGGCCCCACTCGCCCGGCACGAGGCCGAGATCGAGCGCACCGACGCGGGAGGCGGCAGTATGCAGGACCGAGAAGCCGTTCCAGCCGTCCTTGACCGCGCCCACATCGCGGGCGAGCTGCGCGGCGGCCGAGAGAACGGCCAGACCGTCCGGACGGGAAAGAGCACCCTGCCCCACGATGACGAGCGGACGCTCAGCGCCGCGGAGCTTCTCAATGAAGCTGTGACGCCCGCTAGCCAGCTCAGTCAGGGTTTCGGGACCGGCGCCGAGATAATCATAGGGATAGGTCAGGTCGGCATGTTCGCCGATCATGGCGATCGGCGGCGGGGCCATGCGCCAGCGCTTGCGGATCCGCACATTGACGAGTGAAGCCTCGATGCGCGGGTTCGAGCCTACGATCAGAATCGCATCCGCATCCTCGATGCCCGTGATCGTGCTGTTGAACAGGTAGGAGGCCCGGCCGTAGACCGGCGTCAGCACCGAGCCGTCCTGGCGGGCGTCGATGTTGGTCACGCCGAGGCTCTGCATGAGCAGCTTCAGCGCATACATCTCCTCCACGGCGGCAAGATCGCCCACGATGGCGCCCACGCGCTTCGGATCCGCACCCTTCACCCGGTTGGCTATCGCGGCAAAGGCCTCCTGCCATGAGGCCGGACGCAGGCGGCCGTTTTCGCGCACGAAGGGACGATCGAGGCGCTGTAGGCGCAGACCGTCGACGATCTGGCGGGTCTTGTCGGTGATCCACTCTTCGTTCACCGCCTCGTTCACGCGCGGCAGGATACGCATGACCTCGCGTCCGCGGGAATCGACGCGTATCGAGGAGCCGACCGCATCCATCACGTCGATGGAATCGGTCTTGGTGAGCTCCCACGGACGGTAGTGGAAGGCTTCCGGCTTATGGGTGAGCGCGCCGACCGGGCAGAGATCCGCCACGTTGGCCTGCAGCTCGGATCCGAGAGCCCGCTCGAGATAGCTGGTGATCTCCATGTCCTCGCCACGCCAGAGGGCACCGAGATCCGGCACCCCCGCCACCTCGGCGGAGAAGCGCACGCAGCGGGTGCAGTGAATGCACCGATTCATGGAGGTTCGCACCAGCGGGCCGAGATACTTGTCGGTGACCGCGCGCTTGTTCTCGTGATAGCGGCTGGTGTCGACCCCGTAGGCCATGGCCTGGTCCTGCAGGTCGCACTGGCCGCCCTGGTCGCAGATCGGGCAGTCGAGCGGGTGGTTGATGAGGAGGAACTCCATCACCCCTTCCCTGGCCTTCTTCACGGTCGGCGACTTGGTGGAGATCTCCGGCGGCTCGCCGTTCGGGCCGGGACGGCAGTCGCGCACGCCCCAGGCGCAGGAGGCGACCGGCTTGGGCGCGCCCTTCACCTCGACGAGGCACATGCGGCAATTGCCGGCGATCGAGAGCCGCTCATGGTAGCAGAAACGCGGAATTTCCGCTCCCGCCGCTTCGGCGGCCTGGAGCAGGGTGTATTCCGCGGGAACGTCGACCTCGACGCCATCAACGATGATTTTCGCCATCTTCAATCTCACTCCGCCGCAATCAGGACGGATTCGGAATGCGGGTTTGCCGCGTAATCGTCGATCCGCTTCTCGATCTCGTGACGGAAGTGGCGGATCAGACCCTGAACCGGCCATGCCGCCGCGTCGCCGAGCGCGCAGATGGTGTGACCTTCGATCTGGGTCGAGACTTCGAGCAGCATGTCGATTTCGCGCTTCTGGGCGCGCCCTTCGGCCATGCGGGTGAGCACGCGCCACATCCAGCCTGTGCCCTCGCGGCAAGGGGTGCACTGGCCACAGCTCTCATGCTTGTAGAAGTACGAGATGCGGGCGATCGCGCGAACGATGTCGGTCGACTTGTCCATGACGATCACGGCGGCAGTGCCGAGGCCCGACTTCAGGTTACGCAGCGTGTCGAAATCCATATAGGCATCGGCGATCTGCTCGGCCGGAACGATCGGCACGGACGAGCCGCCGGGGATCACGCCGAGCAGGTTGTCCCAACCGCCGCGGATGCCGCCGCAATGGCGGTCGATCAGCTCACGGAAGGTGAGACCCATGGCTTCTTCCACGTTGCAGGGCTTGTTCACATGGCCCGACACGCAGAACAGCTTGGTGCCCACGTTGTTGGGGCGGCCGATGCCGGAGAACCAGGATGCCCCGCGCCGCAGGATCGTGCCGGCGACCGCGATCGACTCCACGTTGTTCACCGTGGTCGGGCAGCCGTAGAGACCCATATTGGCCGGGAACGGCGGCTTCAGGCGCGGCATGCCCTTCTTGCCCTCCATGCTCTCGATGAGAGCCGTCTCCTCGCCACAGATATAGGCGCCCGCACCGTGGTGGACGTAGAGGTCGAAGGGATACCCGTGAATGTTGTCCTTGCCGATGAGCTTGGCCTCGTAGGCCTCGTCCACCGCCCGCTGGAGAGCATGACGCTCGGCGACGTACTCTCCGCGGATATAGATGTAGGCGGCATGTGCCCCCATGGCGAAGGAGGCGATGAGGCAGCCCTCGACGAGAAGATGCGGATCGTTCCGCATGATCTCGCGGTCCTTACAGGTGCCCGGCTCGGATTCGTCCGCATTGACGACGAGGTAGTGCGGACGTCCATCCGATTGCTTGGGCATGAAGGACCACTTGAGGCCCGTTGGGAAGCCAGCGCCGCCGCGGCCGCGCAGGCCCGATGCCTTCATCTCGTTGACGATCCAGTCGCGCCCCTGTTCGAGGAGGAACTTCGTTCCGTCCCAGGCGCCGCGCATCTTCGCGGCCTTGAGGTCGGGCGAATGGAAGCCGTAGAGGTTGGTGAAGATACGATCTTTGTCCTGAAGCATTCCCGATCACTCCATCAGGACGACTTGTTGTCTTTGTCGACGATCACGTCCGGCTTGCTCTCGCTGCCGTCGCGGCGGGTCTCGGCTTGTGCAGGCGGCGTACCGGCGACCGGCGTCGTCGGGCTGCTCGGCACGGCTTCGCCCTCCTTGCTCGGGTTCGCCACGTAGGACTTGCCGCTCTGCGGGGCCGGTCTCGGCTCGGCTTCCGTATGCGACTGTCCCTTGGTGGCCGTCGACGGGTCGGCGGCTTCCTTGCGGTCGACCGGATTGATCGGCGTCTCGCCTTCCTTGGCACGCTCGGCCGGAGTATCGGCGGCAGGGCTCTCGATGGCGCGGCCTGCCGTGGGCTTGGCGGCCTTTACTTCCTGAGGAATAGAAGCCATGGCGGCTGCGGGCTCGGCCGTCTCGGCAGCCTTCGCCTGTTCCTCGAAGCGCTTGCGCCAGGCACCGACGAGTGAACCGTCGTACAAAGCCGGATCCTGAAGGGTGTTGACCGCTTCGAACGGCTCGGAACGGTTACGGCCGATCTGGGATCCGATCTTCACGGGCCGGCCGGCTGCGAGATCGTCGAGCAGCTTCTCGAAATTCTCAGTCGTCAGGTCCTCGTAATAATCGTCGTTGATCTGGACCATCGGCGCATTGGAGCAGGCTCCGAGGCACTCGACCTCGAGCCAGGAGAAGTTGCCGTCGGGTGTCACATGGTTCTGATCACCGATCCGGCGTTCCAGCACCTTCTTGATGTCGCCTGCGCCGCGCAGCACGCAGGGCGTGGTGCCGCAGAATTGGATGAAGTACTTTCCGACCGGCTCGAGATTGAACATCGTGTAGAAGGTCGCCACCTCCATCACGCGGATGACCGGCATGTCGAGCTTTGCCGCGACGGCCTCGATAGCCTTGCGAGGCAGCCAGCCACCGGCCTGCTCCTGGGCTTTGCCCAAAAGAGCGATCACGGCGGAAGCCTGCCGGCCCGGCGGATATTTGGCGATTTCCTTGTCCGCGAAAGCTTCGGTCTCTGGGGAGAGAACGAAGCTCTGGGGCTGCATGTCTTCAGGCGCGAGCTTACGAACGGCCATACACTCTTCTCCTCATCGCCATGGCCGGGCATAGAGCCCGGCCATTCGCGACTTGAACTATCTTCAGCACGCCTCAGAGAGCGTGACTTCCTGCACCGACGGCGGGGCAGGTATTCCTTAACGGTCGACCTCGCCGAACACGATGTCGAGAGAGCCCAAAACACCCGCGACGTCCGCCAGCATGTGGCCGCGGCACATGAAATCCATGCCCTGGAGATGCGCGAAGCCCGGGGCGCGGATCCTGCAGCGATAAGCCTTGTTGGTGCCGTCCGACACGAGGTAGACGCCGAACTCTCCCTTCGGAGCCTCCACGGCTGCATAGACCTCGCCCGCCGGGACGTGGAAGCCTTCCGTGTAAAGCTTGAAGTGATGAATCAGCGCTTCCATGGAGCGCTTCATGTCCTTGCGCGAAGGAGGGGCGACCTTTCCGTCGAGCGTCGTGACCGGCCCCTGCCCGTCCGGTGCCCGCAGCTTGTCGAGGCACTGGCGCATGATCCGCACGCTCTGACGCATCTCCTCCATGCGGATGACCTGGCGGTCGTAATTGTCGCCATTCTTCCCGACGGGGATGTCGAACTCCATCTCCTCGTAGCACTCGTAGGGCTGCGACTTGCGCAGGTCCCAGGCCACGCCACAGCTGCGGACGATCGGGCCCGAGAAGCCCCAGCGGAAGCAATCGTCCAGGGTGATTGTACCGATGTCGACGTTGCGCTGCTTGAAGATCCGGTTGCCGATGACGAGGGTGTCGAGATCGTCCAGAACCTGGAGGAACGGGTCGCAGAACGCTTCGATGTCGTCGATGAGCTCCGGCTGGATGTCCATGTTCACGCCGCCCGGGCGGAAGTAGTTAGCGTGCATCCGCGAGCCGGAAATCCGCTCGTAGAAGATCATCAGCTTCTCACGCTCCTCGAAGCCCCAGAGGGGCGGCGTGAGCGCACCGACATCCATGGCCTGCGTGGTCACATTGAGGAGGTGGGAGAGAAGCCGTCCGATCTCGGAGAAGAGCACCCGGATGAGCTGGGCACGCCTCGGCACCCCGATCCCGAGAAGCTTCTCGATGGCGAGGCAATAGGCATGCTCCTGGTTCATGGGAGCGACGTAGTCGAGCCGGTCGAAATAGGGATTGGCCTGAACGTAGGTCTTGTATTCGATCAGCTTCTCGGTGCCGCGATGCAGCAGGCCGATATGCGGATCGACACGCTCGACGACCTCGCCGTCGAGTTCCAGCACGAGGCGCAGCACGCCGTGCGCTGCCGGGTGCTGGGGACCGAAGTTGATCGTGAAGTTGCGGATATTGTGCTCGCCCATGGGTCGCCTCTCCGCTCCTTATGCCTTGGCCTTCTCATCGCCCGGCAGCACGTAATCCGTGCCTTCCCAGGGCGAGAGGAAATCGAAGTTGCGGAATTCCTGGCTGAGCTTCACCGGCTCGTAGACCACGCGCCCCTGGCCGTCGTCGTAGCGCACTTCGACATAGCCGGTGAGCGGGAAGTCCTTGCGCAGAGGATGGCCCTCGAACCCGTAATCGGTCAGGATCCGGCGCAGGTCCGGATGACCGGAGAACAGGATGCCGTAGAGATCGTAAGCCTCGCGCTCGTACCAGTTCGCAGCCGGCCAGAGTCCAACCAGCGAGGGGACCGGGGTCACCTCGTCCGTTTCCACCTTCACGCGGATGCGCCGGTTATGGTGAGGGGCGAGGAAGTGATAGACCACATCGAAGCGCTTTTCGCGGGCCGGATAATCGGCGCCGCAGAGATCGATGAAGCAGACGAAGCGGCACTGCGGGTCGTCCCGCAGGAAGGTCGCCACCCCGACGATGTCCTCGCGGCGAGCGACGATCGTCAGCTCGTCGAAGGCAATGGCCCAGCTTTCGATCGCCTCGCCGAGGGACGAGGTGATATGATCGCTCAGGGCTTGGAGATCAGCACTCATGCAGTGACCTTTGCTCAGCGCTCGATGGTGCCGGTCCGGCGGATCTTCTTCTGCAGAAGCAGCACCCCGTAGAGGAGCGCCTCAGCCGTCGGCGGGCAGCCCGGCACGTAGATGTCGACCGGCACGATGCGATCGCAGCCACGAACCACGGAATAGGAGTAGTGGTAATAGCCGCCGCCATTGGCGCAGGAGCCCATGGAGATGACGTAGCGGGGCTCCGGCATCTGGTCGTAGACCTTGCGGAGAGCGGGAGCCATCTTGTTGGTGAGAGTGCCGGCCACGATCATCACGTCGGACTGACGCGGCGAGGCGCGAGGCGCGAAGCCGAACCGCTCGACATCGTACCGGGGCATGGACATCTGCATCATCTCGACGGCGCAGCACGCCAGGCCGAAGGTCATCCACATGAGCGAGCCGGTGCGGGCCCAGGTGATGAGATCTTCGGTCGAGGTGACGAGGAAGCCCTTGTCGGACAACTCCTCGTTGATGGACACGAAATACGGATCCGTCGAACCAGCCGGCTTGCCCGTGTTCGGATCGATGATGCCGCGCGGGGCCGGAGCGACCAGGGTCGATTGGGTATCGGAGATCAATCCCATTCAAGGGCCCCCTTCTTCCACTCGTAAATGAAACCGACCGTCAGGACACCGAGGAAGATCATCATGGAGATGAAGCCGAACCAGCCTAGGTTCCCGAAGGTGATGGCCCAGGGGAACAGGAATGCCACTTCCAGGTCGAAGATGATGAAAAGGATTGCGACGAGGTAGAACCGCACGTCGAACTTCATGCGGGCATCGTCGAAAGCATTGAAACCGCACTCGTAGGCGGACAGTTTCTCGGTATCAGGGCGACTGTAGGCGACGATGAAGGGCGCCACGAGCAGCGCCACCCCAATCAGGAGCGACACGCCGATGAAGATTACGAGAGGCAGGTAGTCGGCGAGGAGATTCGTCATACGACACCTAGAACGAACGAAGCACGGCCGAGAGCCGGCAACCTGAAACGCATTTAGGCCCCAGAATGGCCCGATAAAAGCCCCTGCGACAACACGCTGATTGCGCGGGAGGCTTAGCTGAGTTCCCCTTCCCTGACAAGTGTTTGCACTGCCGCAAAAAGAACCATTCCAAACTAGGATGTAGCCTTTTCGGCCGTTTTCGCCGTCTTTCGGTTGGCGGTGGCCTCGACCTGGCCGATAACGATCTCCGCCTTGGGCTTGGCCCCATACTTGGCGCGAATCTGGTCGAATTCCTCCAGGGTCAGATGTTCGATCCCGATGAACACGTTCTGAGCGGCGCTGGGCCGGATCGCCTCGTCAAGCTTGGCCCTGAATGAAGATGATAGGTCGCTCATACACCTGGGCGACCTCGCCCGAGAATTCGATGACCATTTGGGCGTCACCATACGCGGTCTATCGCCCACGTCGCAATAACGCCCAGCTGCATCAAACTCCCAGGAACTGTTGGAAGAATGCGCTTGCAGCCGAAAAGTGCCGCGCTCAGGACGACAAGCCCAGCTGCGTGAGCTGCCTGCCCGATCCGGGATCATTGATCCGAACGGGACTCAAACCTGATTTTCAGAGGAGGAAGTGGCGCGGGCGACGGGGCTCGAACCCGCGACCTCCGGCGTGACAGGCCGGCACTCTAACCGACTGAGCTACGCCCGCGCATCGGACCGCCGAAGCGGTGTGGCTGGGGTTTAAAAGCGCCCCCGACCCCTGTCAAGGGTTGAATGCACTCATTTTGGAAAGCCTGCAAAAAACCCAACTGCTTAGGCGATGAGGCCCATCGGTCCGGGATGGGGTTCCTACAAAGTTTCACTCACCCGCGGGAACTTCACCCATAGTCCTGAGGGAGGAGATGACCCGGTCACACTCATAGAGGTCGTCGAGAGCCGCCTGAAGTCCGCGGATCGCCTCTGGGGTCAAGCCCGGCCGTGGAGGAGCGCAGGCTGCATCCTCTTCCTCGTATAGGTGCTTGCCGTTCGGAGCCTCAATGTCCTCGGAATTCGCCGGGAGGGTTTCGGGATGTAGCGCCGTGACGCTCTGCTCGCCGCGTCCGACACCCTGGACAAAGCGAACCCCCTCCTCCTTCAGGATCCGCTGAACCCCTTTGATCGTGTAGCCTTCCCCGTAAAGAAGCTGGCGGATGCCCTTGAGCAGATCGACATCGTCAGGACGGTAATAGCGCCGTCCGCCACCGCGCTTGAGCGGCTTGATATGGTTGAAGCGGGTTTCCCAGAAGCGCAGCACATGCTGAGGGACATCGAGGTCCTCGGCAACCTCGCTGATCGTGCGGAATGCGTCGGGGCTCTTGTCCATGACGCCGCTCGCCATAACCGGATTAATCCTCGCCTTCGAAGGTCTCACCATTGATATGCGCCTTCAAGACATTCGAAGGCTTGAACACCATCACGCGGCGAGGGTCGATCGGGACCTCGACCCCGGTCTTGGGATTGCGACCGACCCGCTCGCCTTTGCTGCGCACGATGAACGAGCCGAAGGACGAGAGCTTCACGGTCTCTCCGGCGGCCAAGCTATCGCAGATCTCCGCCAGGACCCGCTCGACCAACTCAGCCGATTCGGTCCGCGAGAGACCCACCTTCTGATAGACGGCCTCGCTCAGATCCGCTCTCGTTATCGTCTTGCCAGCCATTGAGCTCCCCAGCGCGAATGAGTTCGTTGGTCTTGTCGTCCCGGACGACGCTATGCAGATGGCTCCCTATGGTCAACCGCCAAGGTCGAAATACCGGATACCACCAGAGTCGATGCTCCCTCGGGCTACCAGCGAATTAAGGCACTTCCCCAGGTAAAGCCGCCGCCGATGGCCTCGATCATGACGAGATCCCCGTCCCTGATCCGCCCGTCCCGTCTTGCGGCATCCAGGGCGAGGGGAATCGAGGCCGCCGAGGTGTTGCCGTGCTTGTCGACGGTGATGACGACCTTCTCCGGCGCAATCCCGAGCTTGTCCGCACTCGCCGTAATGATGCGCTTGTTGGCCTGATGCGGCACGAACCACTTCAGTTCCTCGGCGCTCGTGCCCGTGGCCTTGAATGCATCCTGCACCACATCGGCCACCATGCCGACGGCGAATTTGAAGACTTCGCGCCCTTCCATCTTCAGGACGCCGGTGGTCTTCGTCGAGCCCGGCCCCCCATCGACGTAGAGCTTATCCCTGTAGCGGCCATCCGAGCGCAGGTGCGATGTCAGGACGCCGCGGTCGGCGGACGTACCCTCCCCCTCCTGGGCTTCAAGCACGATGGCCCCTGCCCCGTCGCCGAACAGAACGCAGGTGGTGCGGTCATTCCAATCGAGGATCCGGGAGAACGTCTCGGCCCCGATCACAAGAGCGCGCTTATGCGAGCCGGATTGAAGGAACTTGTCCGCTGTCGCCACGGCATAGACGAAGCCCGTGCAGACGGCCTGGAGGTCGAAAGCCGCCCCATGGGTCATGCCGATGCCGGTCTGGATCATCGTGGCGGTCGACGGAAAGGTGTAGTCGGGCGTCGAGGTGGCACAGATCACCAGATCGATGTCGTTCGCCGTGAGTCCGGCATCGGCCAGGGCCGCTTCAGCGGCCTTGATCCCCAGGACGGACGTGGTCTCGTCATCGTCGGCGATGTGACGCTCTTCGATGCCGGTCCTCTGCACGATCCACTCGTGCGAGGTCTCGACGATCCTTTCGAGGTCCTGGTTTGTCAGCTTGCGCCTCGGCAGATAGGAGCCGATGCCGCGTACGACGGAACGGGTGCGTTTCAAGATGCGCCTTCCTCAGGCCGGTTGGCCAACCGGGTCATGGTCCAGCATGCTCCGGATCGTGTTCATCAATTCAAAATGCGCCATGTCGTATGCGACGTCGATGGCGCTGGCGAAGCCGAGATCGTCCGTGCCCCCGTGGCTTTTGACGACCACCCCTTCGAGACCCAGGAAGACGCCGCCATTGACCTTCCGCGGGTCCATCTTGTCCCGAAGAGCGTTAAAAGCCTGTTTCGCGAAGAGATAGCCGATTTTCGCCATGAGGGTGCGGCTCATGGCCGAGCGCAGGTACTGGGCGATCTGCTTGGCCGTTCCCTCGGCGGTCTTCAGGGCGATATTGCCCGTGAACCCTTCGGTCACGACCACGTCGACGGTGCCCTTGCCGAGATCATCGCCTTCCACGAACCCGCGATAATCGAGGTTCGGCAGGTTCGATTCCCTCAGGATCCGGCTGGCTTCCTTGACCGCCTCGATGCCCTTGATTTCTTCCGTGCCGACGTTGAGGAGCCCGACGGTCGGGCGATCCAGGTCGAACACGATGCGCGCCATGGCGGCGCCCATGATGGCCATGTCCACCAGGTGGCCCGCATCCGCCCCGATGGTCGCGCCGACATCGAGAACGATGCTCTCGCCCCGCAGGGTCGGCCACATGCAGGCGATCGCCGGGCGCTCGATATGCGCCATGGTCTTGAGGCAGACCTTCGCGGTCGCCATCAGGGCCCCTGTATTGCCGGCGGAGACGGCCGCATCGGCCTCCCCGTCCCGGACGGCCTGAACAGCCCGCCACATGGAAGACTTGCCCCGCCCCATCCTGATGGCCTGGCTGGGCTTTTCGTCCATGGCGATGGCAATGTCCGTATGGCGCAGCTCTGTGGCCTCCTTCAGCTTGGGATGAGCATTCAGGAGAGGCGCAACAACCGTTTCATTGCCGAACATCAGGAAGCGAAGATCGGGATGGCGCTCCAAGGCCAAGGCAGCGCCCGGGATCACGATGGAAGGACCGTGATCGCCCCCCATCGCGTCAAGCGAAATACGCACCGGCTTCGGCATAAACGGTTGTTCTTTCTTTTTAAGTCATTCAACAGGGGGCGGAAAATAGCGGTTTGCGGCCTCTCCGCAACTGAATTCTGTACTTATGAGATCGGTCGGCCTGCCCGGGAGATATGCCGTAAGGATCGCTGCTGCCAGCCCTTACTTGTCGCCTTTCAGCTTGTTCAAGGCGGCGAAGGGCGAATCCTTCTCGTCCGCAGGATCCCGGTAATTGAAGTCGACACCGGGCTTGCGCGGATAGGGGTCGAGCCCGAGGGCGAGAAACTCGGCCGTGAGCGCGCCGAGGTCGATCTGGCCGTTCACGATCTCGTCCGGTGGCTCGTACTCATTGATGTCGGTGGGTGGTTCCGCCGGCATGCCGGAAGCTTCTGCAAAATCGACTTCGACCTCTTCCTCGATGGTGGAATCGAAGGGGTCGAGGGTCGTCACGCAGATCTGGGTGATCGAGGCCTTGACCACACCGGTCACATGGATGCCCTTGGCGGAAGCCTTCAGCTGGTAATCACCGGAAAGAGCCTGAATTCTCGGGAGGCCGAAATCCTGGGCCAGGGCAGCGCATTCCTCGGCAGTCGCCTCCACATGGACCTCCTGCCCTCGGGGAGGGATCTTCATGACATCGATGAGCCGCGACAGAGGTCCCACGGTTTCAGGTGTCATTGGATTGCCTCCTTACGCAAAGGTCTCGGGCTCGGGAAAGACAGGACCTGTCTCCAGAAGCGCCTCCAGGTTTATGGCCGCCAAGCCGCGATCGGCCGCCAGTGCATAACGCGCCAGGGGGACAGCCGGTGCCTCGCTGCCATAGACGTTGCGGCCCAGAGCAAGGGCCAAGCCTGCTTCGTCGGCGCCGTTGAGGGGGGTATCATAGGCATGGGCCCGCCCATAGAAGGATTCGGCGACTTTCTTCATCCGCTTGGGCACGACGGTATCCCCGACGCCCATCTCTCGGAGGGACGCATCCATGTCGCGGAAGAAGGCATCGGTCAGGTCCTTGGCGACCTCGTTGGCGGGATCGGGGAGGCCACGAAGCGCGCGCAGGGCCAGGACCATATGCAGCGACAAGGCCTCGAACCGCCCTTCCAGGGTGTCGGGGATGCCAAGTGCCGCATAGAGCCCGGGAGCGCGCGACGCTGTCGCAATTCTCTTGTAGAGGCTCGCGATCGTGGTTCGCCGGGGATCCTTGCGGAAGAGACTGAAGATCACGGCTCTGCCCTTCCAAGCTTGTCAAAATCGTAGCCTCGGGTTACGCCATCCCCATCCGTAGGCGCAAGCTCATCCGCGCCGCATTTCTGGAAGAACCGTACGATGCGTCGATATCATACTCTTTTGGTGCGCTTGGCTACTGCAACCGTTCTCGCCTCGACCGTCGCCGCCTGCACGGTGGGCGAGGAATTCCAACGCGGCTACGTGGCGGATGAGCGTGCCATCGCTCAGGTGAAGAAGGGCATGAGCGCCGATCAGGTCCTTCAGACCCTTGGAACGCCGTCCACCGTGTCCACCGTCGGCAATCGCAATTGGTATTATATCAGCCAGAAATCCCGCCGCACCCTGCAGTTCATGGGCGAGCAGGTGGTGGACCAGCAGGTGACCGCCGTCTATTTCGACAAGCGTCTGCGGGTTGAGCGCGTCGCTCTCTACGGCCTGCAGGACGGCAAGGTCTTCGACTTCATCAGCCGCACCACTCCGGCCGGCGGCGAAGAGGCCAGCTTCCTCGGCCAGATCTTCAAGGGCGTGACCAGCTTCAACCCGTTTGGCTGATCGGACGGCAAATCGAGAGTTCAGGATGGCCGGGCTTCGTCCCGGCCATTTTTCTTTGGGCCGCCATAAGAAAACCCGCGGCTCTCGCCGCGGGTCTTCAGTCTGTTCGCCTTGCTTCTTCTAAGAATGCGCAAGGATCGCAAGGAGCAGGAGGGCGATGATGTTGGTGATCTTGATCGCCGGGTTCACGGCAGGACCTGCCGTGTCCTTGTAGGGGTCGCCGACCGTATCCCCCGTCACGGACGCCTTGTGCGCGTCCGAGCCCTTGTGATGGGTCGTGCCCGAGGCATCCGTGAATCCATCCTCGAATGACTTCTTCGCATTGTCCCAGGCGCCGCCGCCCGAGGTCATGGAGATGGCGACGAACAGGCCCGTCACGATCACGCCGAGCAGCATGGCGCCCACGGCCGAGAAGGCCTCGGACTTGCCCGCCACCCAATAGACGACGAAGTAGGTCACGATCGGCGCCAGCACCGGCAGGAGCGACGGCACGATCATCTCCTTGATCGCCGCGCGGGTCAGCATGTCGACGGCGCGCCCGTAATCGGGACGATCCGTCCCGGCCATGATGCCCGGCTTTTCGCGGAACTGCCGGCGCACTTCCTCCACTACCGCGCCCGCCGCCCGGCCCACCGCCGTCATGGCGATGCCGCCGAAGAGGAACGGGATGAGGCCGCCGAACAGGAGGCCGACCACCACGTAGGGGTTGGTCAGGGAGAAGTTCGGCGCCACACCCTGGAAGTATGGATATTGCGCCGCGTTTTGCGTGAAGTAGTTCAGGTCCGAGGTATAGGCTGCGAAGAGAACCAGGGCGCCAAGGCCTGCGGACCCGATGGCGTAGCCCTTCGTGACCGCCTTCGTGGTGTTGCCGACCGCGTCGAGCGCGTCCGTGGACTTGCGGACCTCTTTCGGCAGCCCGGCCATTTCGGCGATGCCGCCGGCATTGTCGGTCACGGGGCCGAAGGCATCGAGGGCCACGATCATGCCGGCGAGAGCCAACATGGCCGTCACGGCAATCGCGATGCCGAAGAGGCCCGCGAGCTTGAAGGCCACGATGATGCCCGCGATGATGACGATGGTCGGCAGCGCCGTGGCCTCGAGCGAGACCGCCAGACCCTGGATCACGTTCGTGCCGTGGCCTGTCACCGAAGACTGGGCGATGGACCGGACGGGGCGGAAGCCGACGCCGGTGTAGTACTCGGTGATGACTACGATGAGCGCCGTGACGGCCAGGCCGATGATGGCACACCAGAACAGAGCCTGTCCCGTGAAGTCGGCCCCGGGAACCTGTCCGAATCCGATCATCTGCCAAGTGACCACGGCGATTGCCGCCGCCGAGAGGACGCCGGTCACGATCAGCCCCTTGTACAGGGCCCCCATGATGGACTCGTTCTGACCGAGCTTCACGAAGAAGCTGCCGATGATCGAGGTGACGATGCAGGCCGCGCCGATGGCCAGCGGATACAACAGCATGGTGTCCAGCGTCGCCTGGCCGGCGAAGAAGATCGCCGCGAGAACCATGGTGGCGACCACGGTCACCGCGTAGGTCTCGAACAGGTCGGCCGCCATGCCGGCGCAGTCGCCGACGTTGTCGCCTACGTTGTCCGCAATGGTGGCCGGATTGCGCGGATCGTCCTCGGGAATGCCGGCTTCGACCTTGCCCACCAGATCGCCGCCCACGTCGGCACCCTTGGTGAAGATGCCGCCGCCGAGACGGGCGAAGATCGAGATCAGCGAGGCCCCGAAGCCGAGGGCCACGAGACTGTCGATGACCACCCGGTCGGAGGGATTCAGGCCGGTGACCCGGGTGAGATAGCCGTAATAGAGCGCCACGCCCAGGAGCGCGAGGCCGGCGACCAGCATGCCGGTGACCGCACCCGCCTTGAAGGCGACGTCCAGGCCGCCGCCCAGGGACTGCGTGGCCGCCTGGGCCGTGCGGACATTGGCCCGGACCGACACGTTCATGCCGATGAAACCGGCGGCGCCGGAGAGAATGGCCCCGATGGCGAAGCCGATGGCCACACGGATGCCGAGGAAATAGGCGATGATGGCAAATAGGACGACGCCGACGATGGCAATCGTGAAATATTGCCGGCGGAGGTAAGCTTTTGCGCCTTCGGCAATCGCACCGGCGATTTCCTGCATGCGCTGAGAACCGGCGTCCCGCTTCATCACGTCGCTAATGGCCCAGAAGCCATAGGCAATCGAAAGAAGGCCGCCCAAGATGATTAGGGTGAGTGCCATCATGCCATCCTTGTTATGGGAAAGCAGAAAGCCGCACCTCAAGGCCTGTTTCTTGGCCTTGACGGGCCCCTACCCCCAGCGAACCTCATATTTGGTGGCAAAAAACTAGGCAGTCCGCAACAATCCTACCGGCACAACTCACAGGAAGGCCTTTATACTTTAAGCGGGTGCGATCGCCTTCGTCCTCTGCTGCCAAGCTAGCAGAACTAGCGCGACGGCGACGGGTGGGAAGACCAGCCAGTTGACGCTCTCCCAGCCGCCGGCGCTCAGGAGCTTGCCCGACGAGAAGGATGCGATGGCCACCGAGCCGAAGATGAGAAAGTCGTTGGCCGCCTGGACCTTGGCACGTTCCTCCGGCCGGTAGCAGTCGGTCACCAGGGCGGTGGCTCCGATGAAGCCGAAGTTCCATCCGAGTCCCAGGAGGATAAGCGCCGCCCAGAAATGCGCGATGCCGATGCCGGACAGGCCGATCAGGGCCGAAAGGGCGATCAGCACGAGACCTGCGGCTGTTACCGGCCTCTTGCCGAATCGGCCGATCAGGCGACCGGTGAAGAAGCTCGGTCCGAACATGGCCAGGATATGCCATTGGATGCCGAGGGCCGCGGCCCCAACGGAATGCCCGCAGCCGATCATCGCTAACGGAGCTGCCGTCATGATGAAGGTCATGAGGCTGTAGGACACCAGACCCGTGACCGCCGCCACGATGAACCGGGGCTGGCGCACGATCTCGATCAGGGGCCGACCGGCCGCCTTCGTCGAGGTGACGCTGATCGGAGCCGGCCGCAGGAACGACACGGCGATCATCGAGAGCAGGGCCAGGCTCGCCTGCGCCAGGAAGGCCCCCGCGAAAGGCGCCGCCTGGACCGCATCCCGGGTCCAGATCACCGTCTGGGGCCCGACGACGCCGGCCACCAGACCTCCGGTCATGACCCAGGAGATCGCCCGGGGCTTGAAGGCCTCGGAGGCGGAATCGGTGGCAGCGAAGCGGTAGCTCTGGTTGAAGGAGCCGTAGCTGCCGATGATCAGGGTCCCGAGGCAGAACAGGGCGAAGCTGAACGACGCGATCCCGAAGGCGGCCAGGCAGCCGCCGGCGAGGCCGATGCCGGCGCCAACGATGTAGCCGATGCGCCGCCCGGCTTTGCGCATCAGCATGGCGGCCGGGATGGTACCGAGCGCCAAGCCGAGGTTCAGCAGGCTGACGGGGAGCGTGGCGAGGTCCCTGTTCCATGCAAGCGCCTGACCGACGAGCCCGCCGAGGGATACGACGATGGCCGGACTCGAGCCACCCAACGCCATGGCGACCGCGAAGACCACAGCATTGTGCTTGGCGACGGCATCGCTGGAAGGCGCCTGGAGGGAAGTGTCAGAAATGCTGGTAGGAGCCGACATCGTAGCGTCTTTCGAGACCGTTCATCCGAAAGACCGGCCGGTCGTGTCCCGGGACGACTCGGCCGATGACGGACAGGGCGATGCCGACCCTATCGGCCTCTTTCCGGAAGCTGTCGAGATTCTTTTCCGGAACGGTGCAGAGAATTTCGTAGTCGTCCCCGCCGGTGAGCGCCAGATCGAGCAGGTCCGGCGAATCTGCAACCGCCTTCGCGGCCGCCGCCGAGAGCGGGACCTGATCGGCTTCGATCAAGGCACTGACGCCGCTCGCCCGCATCATCTTGGCGAGATCGCCGGCCAGACCATCCGAGACGTCCATGGCGGCGCTGGCGTGGTCGCGCAGGGCTCCTGCCAGGCGATGGCGCGGCCGCGGGTGGAGATAGCGTTCGGCCAGGTGCGCTCGGTCCTCGGGCGACAGGGATTGGGCCCAGGCCGGAGCGGAACGGAGCTTCAGGCCGAGGGCCGCATCGCCGATGGTGCCGGTGACGCAGACGAGCTCGCCGGCCCGGGCCGTCGTGCGCCGGACCATTCGGCCTGTCGGCACTTCGCCGACGGCGGTGACCGACAGGGTCAGCGGCCCCCTCGCCTTCACGGTATCGCCGCCGAGGAGGGGACAGGCGAAATCCCGGGATGCCTCGCCGAGGCCCGCTGCGAAATCGGCGAGCCAGTTCTCCGTCCAGTCGTCCGGCAGGGCGAGGCTGAGCAGAAAGCCGGCCGGTGCGGCGCCCTTAGCGGCGAGATCCGAAACGTTCACGCCGAGCGCCTTGCGGGCGATGGACCCGGGAGCATCCTCGGGCAGGAAATGGACCCGCTCCACCAACGCGTCGACGGTGAGGACGAGGTCGTGACCCGGCCTAGGGCTGAGGCGGGCGGCATCGTCCTTGAGGCCAAGGGCGCCCTCGCCAGCAATGGGGGCGAAGAAGCGCGCGATCAGGCTGTCTTCCGAGGGGCGTTGCACACTCATAGGCAGGCGCAGCTCCTTCCCTCCCCCTTGTGGGGAGGGATCGAGGGTGGGGGTGTGAGCGATAACTTATCAGGCTCTGGCGCCGGCACCCCCACCTCCAACTCCTCCCCACAAGGGGGAGGAGAGTCCCCTGACCGTTGCGAATGCGTTCTAGCGTTTCCCCTGGCCGCCGGCCTTCTTCTCGAGCTCGCCGGGGCGGACCTCGCGGGCGACCTTGTCGAGCACCGCGTTCACGAGGCCCGGCTCGTCCTCGCCGTAGAAGCCGTGGGTCACGTCCACGTATTCCGTGATGACAACACGGGCCGGCACGTCCTTGCGGAACATCAGCTCATAGCCGCCTGCGCGCAGGATGGCGCGCAGCACCGCCTCGACCCGCTTGAGTGGCCAGTCGGTGGCGAGCGCATTGTCGATCATCACGTCGATCTCGCGCTGGTTCTTGACCACGCCCGAGAGGATGTCGCGGAAGAAGGCGTTGTCCGAGGGCTGGAACTCGATGCCTTCGACCTCGCGGCCGATCCAGAAGGCTTCGAACTCGGCGAGGGCATCGAGCACGGTCTTGCCCGACACGTCCATCTGGTAGAGCGCCTGGACGGCAGCGAGGCGAGCAGCCGAGCGCTCTGCTGGCTTCGTCATGATCAGGCCTCCAGTTTCTTCTTGATGCGCAGGACGGCCAGAGCCGCATCGACTGCTCCACCGCCCTTATTCAATTCATTCACGCTCGCCCGGGTCCAGGCCTGCTGCTCATTCTCGACCGTGAGAATGCCGTTGGCTAGCGGGATGCGGCGCGCGACGGAGAGGTCCATGAGGGCGCGGGCGCTCTCGCCCGCCACGATGTCGTAATGGCCGGTCTCGCCGCGGATCACGCAGCCCAGCGCCACGACGGCGTCGTAGGGCTTGCCCGCCTTCGCGGCGGCATCGAGCGCGATCGCGATGGTGGCCGGAATTTCGAGCGCGCCGTCCAGGGTCAGCAGGTCCATGGTGGCCTGCGCCGCCTCGACGGCGAGCTGCGCACCGCGCAGAAGCTCGTCGGCGATGTCGTCGTAGAAGCGGGCCTCGACGACCAGGATGCGGGCGCCGGGGACCGGCGGACGGGGGCTTTTCGGCTTGTCGGAAGGCGCGACCATAGTGGACCGTTCTGATTCGAAAATGCCTCTGCCCTCATCCTGAGGAGCAGCGAAGCTGCGTCTCGAAGGAGGTTCCAGAGAGCACTGGAAATGCCCTCGTCCTTCGAGACGGCCGCTGCGCAGCCTCCTCAGGATGAGGGCTTTGTTGAGGAAAGTTGAAAGTCCCTACTCCGCCCGGCGCGCATCCGCAAGCCGCGCGGCATAGCGGGCCATGAGATCGACCTCGAGGTTGAGCCGGTCGCCCACCTGCCGGTCGCCCCAGGTGGTGACGGCGAGCGTGTGCGGGATGATCAGCACGGAGAACATGTCGTCGTTCACCGAGTTCACGGTGAGCGACGTGCCGTCGAGGCACACCGAACCTTTTTCCGCGATGAACGGTGCCAGCGCGTGCGGCGCCTTGATGGTGAAGCGGGCCGTCGGCCCCCAGGGATCGTCGCCGCCGGTGATCGATTCCTTGGCCACGATGGTGGCGATGCCGTCCACGTGCCCGGTCACGATATGGCCGCCGAGCTCGTCGCCGATCTTCAGGGAGCGCTCCAGATTGACCCTGGTTCCGGCCGCCCATTCGCCCACGGTGGTGCGGTCGAGCGTTTCGGCTGCGGCATCCACGTCGAACCAGCAGCCGCCCTCGCGCGGGCCGACCGCCACCACGGTCAGGCACGGCCCGCCGCAGGCGATGGAGGCGCCCAGCGCAATGGTGGCGGGGTCGTAGGACGAATGAACACGCAGGCGCTTCAGGGTTCCCTGAGCCCCCTCGGCGGTTGCGATCTCACCGAGATCGGTGACGATACCCGTAAACATCAGGGTCTCTCCCAAAACATGAAAAGATCAGGGCCGGTCTGCTCCTCGGCCCAGGCATTCAGAAAATCCATCCGGTCCTGCAGGGCCAGGCCGAGCGCCGGCACATCGCCTTGCCCCCGGGCCGAGCGGCCGGTGATCAGGACCAGTTCATCGACAAGGTCGGCCTTCGCCAGCGCATCCGCGAGTCCGGGCCCGCCTTCGCAGAAGACGCGGGTGAGCCCGCGCGTGCCGAGAAGCTGCATTGCTTCTTCCAGAGCGACATGTCCGCTCTCGTCGGCCGAAACCCGCAGAACCTCGACACCAAGCGCGGTCAGAGTCCGCTCGGCGTCGACCGGTGCATTAACGGTCGTCAGGATCCAGGTCGGAATCTCCCGTGCCCCGGCGGCTACCCGGGCGCTCGGGGGCGTTCGCAGATGAGAATCGACGACGATGCGCACCGGCGAGCGGGCCTCCAGGCCCGGCAGGCGGACGTTCAGAAGCGGATCGTCGGCGAGAACGGTGCCGACTCCGACCATGATCGCATCCGCATGGACGCGCATCAGGTGGACCTTCCCGTTGGCGATCTCGCCCGTGAGCATCAGGCGGGGCCCCTGTCGCGAGCCGGCGAACCCCTCAGTGCTGCGCGCGAGCTTCACCGTGACCGCCGGACGTCCCTTCAAGATGCGGGTGCTGTGGCCTCGATGGAGCCTGGCTCCTTCCGCAGCAAGGCAGCCGACGGCTGTCGGAATTCCCGCGCGGCCGAAGCGCTCCGGGCCCTGACCGGCAGCGAAGGGACTCGGGTCGGGCACGCCGACCACCAGCCGGCCGATTCCGGCCGCGACGATGAGATCCGTGCAGGACGGGCCGTGATGGCTGCTGCTTCGGGCGGCACAGGGCTCGAGGGTCACGTAGAGCGTAGCGCCTTTGGACCTTCCTCCAGCCGTTTCTAGGGCGATCCGTTCGGCATGGGGCCTACCGCCCGGCTGGGTGACGCCTTGGCTCAGGATGACCGGCGCTTCGCCGCTCTCGTCCACCAGCACGGCGCCGACCGAAGGGTTGGGCCAGGTGAGCCCGAGGTTGCGCTCGCCGAGCGCCACGGCCAGGCGCATGAAGCGCTCGTCTTGATGGTCTGGCGCAAGAAGCCTAAGCAGCCCTCCTCCCCCTTGTGGGGAGGAGTTGGAGGTGGGGGTGTCAGCGTGACCTTCTGACGAAACGGCGCTCACACCCCCACCCTGACCCTCCCCACAAGGGGGAGGGAAACACGCGCTACATTCTTTACCGGCCGGATCCTGAGACATCCGGTCAGGCGGCCGTCCGTTCACGCCGGGGTCGCTCATTGCTCGCTCGGCGCGCGCTTCTTCTTCGGCGGAGGCGGCAGGTCGTCCTCACCCTCCCCTTCGGCCAACTTGCCAAGGATCTCCTCGAAGTCCTTGGCCTCACGGAAGTTCTTGTAGACGGAGGCGAAGCGCACATAGGCGACGTCGTCGAGACCCTTCAGGCCCTCCATGACGAGCTCACCCACCGTCTCGCTCGGCACCTCGCCGTCGCTCATGCTCTCGAGCTGGCGCACGATGCCGTTGATCATCCGCTCCACCCGCTCCGGATCCACGGGACGCTTGCGCAGCGCGACCTCGACCGATTGCTGCAGCTTGTCCCGGTCGAACGGCACCCGCCGGCCGGAGCGCTTCAGCACCGTGAGTTCACGCAGCTGCACGCGCTCGAAGGTCGTGAAGCGGCCGCCGCAATCCGGGCAGATGCGGCGACGGCGGATGGACGAGGAATCGTCCGTGGGGCGGGAATCCTTCACCTGGGTGTCCAGGCTCCCGCAATAGGGGCAACGCATGGATCGGCCTAAACCTCAGGCGTAGATCGGGAACCGGCGCGTCAGCTCGTGGACGCGGCCCTTGACCGATTCCTCGACCGAGGCATTGGCCTCCTCGCCGTGCTTGGCGAGCCCGTCCAGGGTCTCGACGATCAGCTCGCCCACCCGCTTGAACTCGGCCACGCCGAAGCCGCGCGAGGTGGCGGCCGGCGTCCCGAGGCGGATGCCGGAGGTGACCATCGGCTTCTCGGGATCGAAGGGCACGCCGTTCTTGTTGCAGGTGATGTGGGCGCGGCCCAGAGCAGCCTCGGCCGCCTTGCCGGTGAGCTTCTTCGGGCGCAGGTCGACCAGCATCAGGTGGTTGTCCGTGCCGCCGGCCACGATGGCGTAGCCGCCGGCCAACATGGTGTCGGCCAGCACCTTGGCGTTGTCGGCCACCGAACGGGCGTAGAGCTTGAACTCGGGGCGCAGGGCCTCGCCGAAGGCAACCGCTTTCGCCGCGATCACGTGCATGAGCGGGCCGCCCTGCAGGCCAGGGAAGATCGCGGAATTCACCTTCTTGGCGATGTCCTCGTCATTGGTGAGGATCATGCCGCCGCGAGGGCCGCGCAGGGTCTTATGGGTGGTGGTGGTGACCACGTGGGCATGCGGAAACGGTGACGGATGGGCGCCGCCGGCCACGAGGCCGGCGAAGTGGGCGATGTCGACCATGAAGAAGGCCCCGACCTCGTCGGCGATCTCGCGGAAGCGGGCGAAGTCCCAGAAGCGGGAATAGGCCGAGCCGCCGGCGACGATCACCTTCGGCCTGTGGGTGCGGGCGAGTTCCGCGACCTCGTCCATGTCGATGATCTGGTCGGTCTCGCGCACCTTGTAGCTCACCACGTTGAACCACTTGCCGGACATGTTCACGGGCGAGCCGTGGGTCAGGTGGCCGCCGCAGGCGAGATCGAGCCCCATGAAGGTGTCGCCGGGCTTCATGAGGGCCATGAACACCGCCTGGTTGGCCTGGGAGCCGGAATTGGCCTGCACGTTGGCGAACCGGCAGTCGAAGAGGCGCTTGGCGCGCTCGATGGCGAGCTCCTCGGCCATGTCGACGAACTGGCAGCCGCCGTAGTAGCGGCGGCCCGGATAGCCTTCCGCGTACTTGTTGGTCATCACCGACCCTTGAGCCTCCAGGACGGCGCGGGACACGATGTTCTCGGAGGCGATCAGTTCGATCTCGTCGCGCTGGCGGCCGAGTTCGAGCCCGATGGCGCGGGCGATCTCGGGATCGCTGTCGGCGAGGCTCGCCGAGAAAAAGCTGTTGGAGAGATGGCTGCTTGCCGCTTCACTCGCGCTCATGGATAACCCTCGCCTTCCTGTGAGCCCGGCAGGAACCGGCCGCTCGATCCGAATGTGCCCAGGCCTTTATCATGGCTGGCTCAAGGGAGCCAACCCACGCTTGAGACATGCCTCCGAGGTCGTGGAATTGCAACAGCTCGAAGGAACGTCGACGCTCCAGGTCAGGACCCCCGACGGGCAATTGCCCTGACGGTGCCGGCCGTTGTAACCAATTCTACCGCTTGCTTTCCGAGGAGACGCAGCATGGACCGGTTCACCGGCGGTTGCCTGTGCGGCAACGTCCGGATCGTGGCGTCGGGTCGTCCGTACCGGGTCGGCCTGTGTCATTGTCTCGACTGCCGCAAGCATCACGGGGCCGTTTTTTCCGCCTCGGCGATCTTTCCTCAGGATGCAGTAGCGGTCGACGGCGAAACCCGCGACTATGCCGGGCGGTTCTTCTGTCCCCGCTGCGGCTCGTCCGTCTTCTCGCGCACCGCGGACGAAATCGAGGTGCACCTGGGCTCCCTGGACGCTCCCGACCAGTTGAAGCCCACCTATGAAAGCTGGACCGTCCGTCGCGAGTCCTGGCTGCCGCCGTTTCCGCTCAAGCGGCGGTACGACCGTGATCGCGACCACACGGGTCGCTCTGAGGATTAGTCGGCACGAGCAGCGCGAAGGCGCCGTCGCTCCTGCCGGCCGCGATCGGAAGAGCGCTGCGCTCCGTCGAAACGAAATCACCGGCACTGGGCCGGTGATGACGTAACGATTGGAACGGAGTTCGCTCAGAACCTCAGTTCTGCAGGAACATCTCTTCGTCCGGCTCGGTCGGGGTGCGGCTGGCGACCGGGATGGCGTTGCCGAGGCCGTCCTTGTTGTAGATGTCGTCGCGGAACTGGACGAGGCCGTCCGGGGTCGCCCAGGCCGTCATGTAGATCCAGTGGATCGGCACCGGCTGCGCCAGGCGGGCGTCGATGCGCTCGCCGGACTTGAAGGTCGCGTCGATCTGCTCGCGGGACCAGCCGGGGGTGTCCTTCAGGAGCCACTCGATGTAGTCGCGCACGTTCTGGATGCGGATGCAGCCCGAGGAGACGAAGCGGAAATCGTCGCCGAAGATGCCCTTGGAGGGCGTGTCGTGCATGTAGACCCCGTGCTGGTTCGGGATGTTGATGCGCACGAAGCCCATGGAGTTCAGGTCGCCGCCCGGATCCTGGCGGAAGCGGTAGCGGGTCGCCTCGTCCGAGAACCAGTTGATCTGGCTGGAGGGAACCTCCTGGCCGGCCGCGTTGAAGATGCGGATCCGGTTCTCGGCCAGGTAGTTCGGCTCCTTCTGCATCTTCGGGATGAGGTCCTTCTTCACCACCGAGGCGGGAGCCGTCCAGAACGGGTTGAAGTTGACCTCGACCACCTTGGAGTTCAGGAGCGGCGACTGGCGGTCGATCTTGCCGACGCCGGCGGCGTGGCGGGTGTGGACGACGCCGCCCTCCACCGTCTCCACGAGAGCGGCCGGGATGTTGGCGACAGCGTAGCGGTTGGGAAGACCGCTGCCGACGAGGGTCCGCAGGCGGGCCACGTTGATCTCGAGCTGGCGGATGCGCATCTCGACCGGCACGTTCATGGCGGCCACCGTCGGGGCCGTGATGGTCCCGGTGGAGCTGATGCCATGGCGGGCCTGGAACCGGCGGACGGCGGCCTCGACGTAGGAATCGAAGATCGGCGATTCGCCGGCGGCCTGATCGAGGTCGCCGGTGATGATGAGGCGCTGGCGCAGGGCCATGACGGCCGGGCTCTTGGAGCCGACACGCAGGCCCTGGACGCCCTGCACAGGCTGCCAGCCGCCGCGGGCCGCGATGTTGCGGTAGTACTCGATCATCTGCTCGGTGGCGGCGAGCGCCTCCGCCGACAGCATCGGGGTCGATGTGCGCTGCACGCGGGTGCGGGACACCGCCTCGTAGTTCTGCGACCACTCGGCCTGGCTCTGGGCGAACTGCTGGGCCAGGGCTCCGGTAGCCGGCGTGAAGATCAGGGCGAGCGATCCGGTCAGGAGGGTACGGCGAGAGAACATGAGCGCAGGCTCTTCCCGGTTAGATGTTGCGATCATGGGAGCAGCGGACGGGCGTCCGCAACAGCCCCCTTCCCAGCGATAAGTGCCGGGATAGAATTAAAGAACGGTATCGAAAACGAGGAACATCGGGGCCGATTTATGGCAAACCCGCCTGCCTGATGCTCCTGGTGACTCGTAAACGCCTTCGGAGCCTATGTAACTTTGAACTGTGCTCTTGAGGATACACTTCTGCGTGAGGAGCTTGGCAGAACTCGCTCGATCAGTGGTTTTCTCAATGGTTCTCTTGGGCGGCCAGCCAAGAGATGCCGAGATAAACCGCGATCAGGGTCAGGAAGAACGCCACCGTCATGACGCCGCTTGAGACGATTCCCGGGAAGAAGGCAGCCAGAATCAGGTGGCTCATGACGGCGAGCAGCCACATGATCCCGCCCCAGGTGCTGGCCATCCACAGGCCGACCGCCGCGACCAGGTCGATCAGGGCGAAGTAGATCACCGTGGCCTGGTAGCCCGTGGAGCGGGCCTCGAACTGGCCCACCGGCGTCCAGATGCCGAGGATCACCGCCCAGGCGCTCAGGCCCTTCATGATCCAGAGGATCGCCAGGACCCGCATGAACCAGGTGAGCACGAAGCTCCAGCGCATGACCGAGCTGGCGACGGGACGCTCCTCGATCCGGTCGGATAGGTATTCCCGGGCGGCCGGGGAGGATGGGGTCGGGCTGCCGTTGCGTGCCATCAGGCGACCTCCAGGTCCCGGTCGCCCAGGCTGGCAAAATGCCGCTCGATCGCCGCCGCATCCACCTCGGCCAGGGAGGCGGGCCGCCAGCGGGGCTGGTTGTCCTTGTCGATCAGGACCGCCCGCACGCCCTCGTGAAAGTCGTGGCCATCGCCGATCCGCGAAACGATGCGGAACTCGGTTCGCATGGCCTCCTCGAACTCCAGGGCCGCGCCCCGGCGCACCTGCTCGAAGGCCAGGTTCATGCTGGTGGGCGACTTCGTGCGCATCGTCGCGGCGGTCTTCGCGGCGAAGTCGGAGCCGTTTCCGGCCGCCCGGTCGAGGCGGGCCAGGATCTCGGCCACGCTCTCGCCGGAAAAGCAGGAATCGATGATCTCCCGCTCGACCTCCAGGGGAGCCGGACCAGGATCCGCAGCAACCCGGGAGAGAGTCACTTCGACCGGGTCTCCGCCGACGAGCGCCTCGCGCAGATCTTCGATGTTGCCGCTCGGCACCGCATGGGTCGCTAGGCCCAGCATCAGGGCATCGGCCCGCTTCACCCGCTCCCCCGTCAGCGCGAGATACATGCCCGTCTGCCCCGGCAGGCGCGGCAGCGCATAGGTGGCGCCCACGTCGGGGAAGAAGCCGATTCCGACCTCGGGCATGGCGAAGAGGTAGCGGTCGCCCGCCACCCGATGGGTGCCGTGCAGGGACACGCCGACCCCGCCGCCCATGCAGATCCCGTCGACGAGGGCGACGTACGGCTTCGGGTAGCGCTTGATCCGGATGTTGAGCTGGTATTCCTCGCGCCAGAAGGCGAGCGCCTCTTCGCGCCGGCCGGCCTTGAGGTCCTCCGTGAGTTGGCGAATATCGCCGCCAGCGCAGAAGGCCTTCTCGCCCGCTCCCTGGACGACGATCCGCGTCACGGCCGGGTCCTGCGTCCACGAATCGAGCGCCCGGCGCATCTCGCGCACCATGGCGAGCGTCAGGGCATTGAGCGCCTTCGGACGGTTGAGCGTGATGAGTCCCGCTTCGCCCCGCCTCTCGCAGAGCACCTCGACGCTCTCGTCCATGAAACACTCCTTCATCTCGGTCCGGCTTAAAACAAGGCTGCGGCCAGCCGTCAATGGACACGGTGTCATTCCCGGCCGAAGCGCAGCGGAGGGGAAGGGAATCCACCCGCGCGCTCGGCGCCATGGATCCTCTTCCCTCGCCTTCGGCTCGCCGAGGATGACGCTATGGTCCAGCCGTCAATGCATGGCTGGGTTGAGGCCAATTTCACATGGATCGGGCCAATGTGCGACCTCGAACCCTTTTTTAGAGCGTTTTAAATGTGCTAACCCTCTCAGGCATCGGCCGGCGCATCGAAGCCGGCTCTGGATGAGGATGATGTCGAAACTGTCGCCGTTCCCCCGCCGCACCTCGGACGAAGCTCCCACTTCCTCCCTGAACCTGTCCCACCGCCTGCGGCGCAACCGCAAGGCCGAGTGGTCGCGGCGGCTCGTGCAGGAGAACGTGCTGACCGTCAACGATCTTATCTGGCCGATCTTCCTCGTGGAGGGCACCAGCGGCCGCCACCCGGTCGCGTCCATGCCGGGCGTCGAGCGTCTCACCATCGGCGAGGCGGTGCGCGAGGCCGAGCGGGCGGCATCCCTCAAGATCCCGGCCATCGCGCTCTTTCCCTATACGGATCCCTCCTTGCGCGATCCGGCCGGGTCGGAATCCCTCAACGGCCGCAACCTGGTGTGCCGCACCGTCCGCGAGATCAAGCAAGCCGTGCCGAATATCGGCATCATCTGCGACGTGGCGCTCGATCCCTATACCAGCCATGGCCATGACGGCGTGATGGACGGCGAGCGCATCCTCAACGACGAGACCGTCGCCCTGCTCGTGCGCCAGGCGGTGCTCCAGGCCGAGGCCGGCGCCGACATCATAGCCCCGTCCGACATGATGGACGGGCGCGTGGCGGCCATCCGCGAAGGCCTCGACGCCGCCGGGTTCCAGGACGTGCAGATCATGGCCTATGCGGCGAAATACGCCTCCGCCTTCTATGGCCCGTTCCGGGACGCCATCGGCACCAGCGCGTGCCTCGTCGGCGACAAGCGCACCTATCAGATGGACCCGGCCAATTCCGACGAGGCCCTGCGCGAAGTGGCGCTCGATCTCGAGGAGGGCGCGGACATGATCATGGTCAAGCCCGGCATGCCTTATCTCGACGTCGTCCGGCGGGTGAAGGACAGCTTCGCCGTGCCAACCTTCGCCTACCAAGTCTCCGGCGAGTATGCCATGATCCAGGCCGCGGCCGGGAACGGCTGGATCGACGGAGAAAGGGCGATGATGGAGAGCCTCCTGGCCTTCAAGCGTGCAGGCGCGGACGGCATCCTCACCTACTTCGCCCCCCGGGTCGCGGAAAAGCTGAAGAACCAGGGCTGACGCTCGATCACAATTGAGGGCTCACCCCGTGTCAGGCTCATCACTCCTCAGAGACTGGCCCAGGAAGTGAGTGTGACTGAGCGGAGATCGGTCAAACACGCGCCCAGCCCTCCTCCCCCTTGTGGGGATGAGTTGGAGGTGGGGGTGCCGGCGCCAGAGCCTCATAGGTTATCGCTCACACCCCCACCCTTTTTCCCTCCCCACAATGGGGAGGGAAAAAGCGCCCCGACATTCTCCACGTGGCTCCGTACAGGCTCGATTCTTACAGTGGTGCGCTTGGCCGCCTGCCTGCTGGCCTTCAGCCTTTTGCCGGCCTGCAGCATCTCCATCGACGCCGAGCAGGCGCGGGTCTGCCGCTCCACCCTTCCGGCGCTCAATTCCGGTGCGGCGATCACCGTGGAGCGCATCCAGACAGGTCCCGTCCCGCGGAGCCTGCGGGTCGACTATCTGGCGCGGTACCCGGGCCGCCCGGTACTCGAACGCTACGCAATCTGTCAGTTCGTCGCCGAGGGGCTCTCGCCGAACAAGGCGGAGCTGACGGGTCTTGCAACCGAACTGGGCCCGGTCTCGGGCGCCAGCCTCTATCTCCTGAAGCGCTATTATCTCGAGACGCCCGAGGGAACCGCTGGCGATCCCGGCAGTCGGATCGGCGCCGACGTGCTCGAAATCCCCCGAGACGCCGCCTATTGGCTGCAGCAGATCCTGGTGAGCCTGCCGCGAACCGCCATCTATGCCCTGCTCTCCGTCGCCTTCGCGCTCGTCTTCGGCCTGAGCGGGCGGATCAATCTGGCGTTCGGGGAGCTGGCGGCGGTCGGCTCCGCCGCGACGATCGCAGGGGCGTCTATCGTGCTGAGTTCCGGCGCGAGCGCCCCCGTCCTCGGCCTGGCGGCCGGTCTCGCCGCATCGATGTTCGCAGGCGCCATCCACGGCGCCGTCGGCGGGTACTTCACCATCGGCCGGATCGTCAGCGCCAGCCCGCAGCCGAGCCTAATCGCGACGGTCGGGTTCTCGCTCTTCCTGATGGAATACCTGCGCCTCGCGCAAAGTCCGGTGACGGTCTGGCTGCCGCCGATCTGGTCGCAGGCCTGGCCCCTCGTCCGGGCGGGCGAGTTCATCGTCAGCCTGACGCCGATCACCGTGATTACGGCCGGCATCGGTCTCCTGGCGGCCCTCGGCCTCCTCTGGCTCGTTCAGGTCACGCGGTTCGGGCGGGCGTGGCGGGCTTATGCGGACGATGCCCATGCCGCGGCCCTCATGGGCGTCAACGGCCCTCGCCTCCTCGTCCAGACCCTGGCGCTCGCCGGAGCCATGGCCGGGCTCTCGGGCATGCTGATCGTCGCGCAATACGGCGGCCTCGGCTTCGCCGGTGGCTTCCAGTACGGTCTCAAGGCGCTGATCGCCGCCATCATCGGCGGCATCGGCTCCATCCCCGGCGCGATGCTCGGAGGCTTCGCCGTAGGCTTGTTCGAAACCCTCTGGTCGGCGTATCTCCCCATCGAGATACGCGATATGGCTCTTTACGCGGCCCTGGTGGTCTTTCTGATCTTTCGGCCCGGCGGCCTGCTGGGATTCAGGGATCCGACACCACGACCCGTTTAAGGGTGTACAATAAGAATCCGGAGGACCACGTGGCCGAATACGCCATCACCATCGAGGACGTGAAGCGCGCGGCGGAGACCATTCAGGGCGAGGTCCTGCGAACGCCCCTCGTGCCCGCCCCTCGCCTGTCGCAGCTCACCGGCGCGACCGTGTTCGTGAAGCACGAGAACATGCAGCCCACCGGCTCGTTCAAGGAGCGCGGCGCCGCCACCAAGCTGGAGAGCCTTGCGCCGGCCGAGCGCGGACGCGGCGTCATCGCCATGTCGGCCGGCAACCACGCCCAGGCCGTCGCCTACCATGCACGCCGCCTCGGCATCCCCGCCACCATCGTGATGCCGGAAGGCACTCCGCTGGTGAAGGCGGAGAACACCCGCTCCTACGGCGCCCGCGTCATCCTGGAAGGCGAGACGCTCTACGAATCCGCCGCCCGCGCCCGTGAGATCGCCGAACAGGAGGGGCTCGTCTTCGTCCACCCCTATGACGACCCGAAGGTCATGGCCGGCCAAGGTACGGTCGCCCTCGAAATGCTCGCCGATGCTCCCGATCTCGACCAGATCGTCGTTCCTATCGGCGGCGGCGGGCTCATCTCCGGGATCGCAGTGGCCGCGAAGGCGATCAGACCGTCCATCGAGATCGTCGGCGTGGAAGCGGCCCTCTACCCCTCCTTCCGCAATGCCATCCTGGGCGAGAACCAGCCCATCGGCGGCGCCACGCTGGCGGAAGGCATCGCGGTGAAGACCGTAGGCCAGCTGCCCCTGCCCATCGTGCGCGATCTGGTGTCCGACATCATCCCCGTCGAGGAGGCGCTGATCGAGCGCGCGGTCAATGCCTATGCGACGCTTCAGCGGACGATGGCGGAGGGCGCCGGCGCGGCCGGCCTCGCGGCCATGATGGCGGCTCCCGGGCGCTTCCAGGGCAAGCGGGTCGGGCTCGTGCTCTGCGGCGGCAACATCGACGCACGGATCCTGGCCTCCGTGATGGTGCGCGAACTGGAACGGGACGACCGGATCACGTCCTTCCGCATCACGTCCAACGACCGCCCGGGCTTCCTGGGCCGGGTGGCAAGCCTTCTCGGCAGTCTCGGGGCCAATATCCTGGAGGTTTCCCACGGCCGGTTGTTCCTGGACGTACCGGCCAAGGGCGTTTCCATCGACATCACTATCGAAACGCGGGATCGAGCACATACATTGGAGGTGTTCGAGGCCCTTGCGGCGGAGGGGCTCGCACCGCAGCGGATCGAATCCCGCAGCCTGCCCGAGACCGCCTTCTGAGGAGTGAACGATGGTCAACCAACCGTACCCGCCGACGCTGAACTATCCGTCCTACGCGCTGGACACCCGCATGACGGAAGGCGTGATCTCGCGGCGCTTCTGGGCCTATCTGATCGATCTGGTCGTGATCGCCCTCTGGGTCGTGCTGATCTCCATCGGCATCTTCTTCCTCGGGATCATCACGCTCGGTCTCGGCTGGGGGCTGTTCTTCGCCCTGCCGCTCACCGCCCTGATCTTCATCGTCTACAACGCCGTCACGATCGGCGGCGCCTCGCAGGCGACGGTGGGCATGCGCTATATGGGCCTGCGCGTGATCGACCCGCGCACCGGCAGAGGCGTCTCGCCGCTCTCGGCCGCCGTGCACGCGCTCTTCTTCTACGTCGCGATCTCGACCTTTCTGCTCTGGGCCTGCGACGTGCTCGTCGGCTTCGTCCGGGACGACCGGCGCTTCATCCGCGACCTGCTCACCGGCATGATGGTCGTGCGGGCGTAAGGGATCGGATCTCAAAACCCGCCCACGTCATCACCGGCCTTGTGCCCGTGATCCTGATCCGAAGAACGCTGTGCCTCGAACAATCGGGATGGCCCGCACCGAGTTGGCCATGACGGGGAGGATGTCATTCCCGGTCGGAGCGCAGCGAAGAGGAAGGGAATCCGCACACACGCTCATCGCCATGGATCCCCTTCCCGCCCTTCGTGCGCCGGGGATGACACTGCGGCTTGTGCCGCGCGAAATCAAACGCCTGTGACATTCGCCCTCTTTTCCTGGACGTCGCCGACACCAATGTTATCCTTGAGCGTTGACGAAGCGCTCAAGGTTTCTCCACAAGGCTTTCCCGATTGACGAGCCAGCCCCGCGACGCACCGCAATTCTATCTCACCTCCCCGTCCGCGTGCCCCTATCTGCCGGGCAAGGAGGAGCGCAAGGTCTTCACGCACATCGTGGGGCGACGCGGCCGGGAGCTGAATGAAATTCTCACTCAAGGCGGCTTCCGGCGCTCACAGACGATTGCCTACCGGCCAGCCTGCGACGCGTGCCGCGCCTGCGTGTCGGTCCGCGTGCTCGTGGACGAGTTCGAGCCCTCCGGCAACCTGAGGCGTGTTCTGAAGGACAATGCCGATCTGATCGGCAACCCGCTGCCCAACCGTCCCACATCGGAGCAATATTCGCTCTTCCGCCGCTACGTCGATACGCGCCACTCCGATGGCGGCATGGCCGACATGACGGTGCTCGACTATTCCATGATGGTCGAGGACAGCCACGTGGACACGAAGATGATCGAGTATCGCCGGCGCGGGATCGACAGCGGCCTCACCGGTCGGGGCTCGGGCGATCTGATCGCCGTCAGTCTCACGGACGAGATGAGCGACGGCCTCTCCATGGTCTATTCGTTCTACGAACCGGAGATGCTGGATCGCAGCCTCGGCACCTTCATGATCCTCGACCATATCCGCCGCGCCAAGGCCATGGGCCTGCCCTATCTCTATCTCGGCTATTGGGTCGAGGGCTCGAAGAAGATGGGATACAAGGCCCGTTTCAAGCCGCAGGAGCGGCTCATGGCGCAGGGCTGGGTGCGGGCGGACTGAGCCCGCCCTGCAGGCTCGCCGACCGGGCTTGATCCCGCGGCCATGGCTCAGCCGTTGTCTTCCGAACGTCCCTCATAGAGGCGACGGCTCTTGCTGCGCATCAGGCGGAACGTCCCCGCGTTCGGCCGACCTTTGGCCGCCGCTCCGCCCGGCTGCACCGCCTTGCCGCGCTGCATCGTCGGCTGCTGCGCCTGAGTTCCGGGCTGGGGTGCCGGCTGGGACGAACGGATCGCGTTCATCACCGACCCGAGGGGCAGCGATTGACCCATGGCCGCAGGGGCCACGAAGAGCGAGCTGCACGCGAGTCCGGCAATCCATAAAAGGCGAACGATCATCGGGTCATCCTTTCCGAAAAGGCAGTCGAAGCACTCCCTGCCTTAAAGGAAGTTCCTGGCAACCGAGCCCTCCGAACGGAGAGGCTGGATCGGATAAATTCGGAACAACCACGCCTGCCCCTTGTTCGTTGCGTAATCCTCCCGCGAACGAAGGTGCGCCATGGCCAAGATCCTGGTCCTCTACTACTCCTCCTACGGCCATATCGAGACGATGGCGCAGGCCGTCGCGGAGGGCGCCCGCTCCGTCGCCGGTGCCGAGGTCACGGTGAAGCGCGTGCCGGAACTGGTGCCGGAGGAGATCGCGCGCAAATCCGGCCTGAAGATCGACCAGGAGGCGCCGATCGCCGACCCGAACGAGCTCGGCGACTACGACGCCATCATCTTCGGCACGCCGACCCGCTACGGCAACATGGCCGCCCAGATGCGCAACTTCCTCGACCAGACCGGCGGCCTCTGGGTGAAGGGCGCGCTCATCGGCAAGGTCGGCAGCGTCTTCGCCTCGACGGCCACGCAGCATGGCGGACAGGAGACCACCATCACGTCGTTCCACACCACGCTCCTGCACCACGGCATGGTCATCGTCGGCCTGCCCTATTCCTATCCGGGCCAGACCAAGATGGACGAGGTATCCGGCGGCACGCCCTACGGGGCGACGACGCTCGCGGGCGGCGACGGCTCGCGGCAGCCGAGCGAGAACGAACTCGGCGGCGCCCGCTTCCAGGGCCGGCATGTGGCCGATATCGCAGCCCGGCTCGAACGCGGAGCGGGCGAGCGCGGCCCCGTGCCGCCGGACATGAACAACCCAACGGAGACCACGGGCGGGACGGCGGGTCAGTCGTGACGCACGTCATCACCGGCCTTGTGCCGGTGATCCCGATGGATTGAAGCGCCGCGCCCTACGGATCGGGATGCCCGGCACAAGGCCGGCCATGACGTAAGGTGGAGCCACCAGGAACGACCGCCCGTCGAGTCTCACTCTCCGAACTTGTTCGACTTCGGGAAGCCCTTCGGCGGCAGGCGGCCGGCTTCGGTGCGGTCGCCCATCCAGTCGCGCAGGTCCTCCTTGGCGACCGTCCAGGTGCGGCCGGCGGTGTCCTTCCAGGTCAGGCCCTCCTTGAGCTTGAAGACCTTGGCGTCGGAGACGCCGCCGTCCTTGTAGCGTTGGAGGCGCACGCCCTTGCCGCGGGTCATCTCCGGCACCTGCTTGGCCGGGAAGACGAGGAGCTTGCGGTTCTCGCCGATGATCGCCACGTGATCGCCCTCGGCCTCGGTGCAGACCACCATCTTGGCCGGCGCGTCGAGATTGAGGATCTGCTTGCCCTTGCGGGTGTTCGCCGTGATCTCGTCGGTGGGCACCACGAAGCCGCGCCCATCCGTGGCCGCGACCAGCAGCTTCGAGCCCGCCCTGTAGGGGAAGGCCGCGATGAAGTCGGCACCCTCCTCCAGGTCGACCATGAGGCGGATCGGATCGCCGAAGCCACGGCCTCCCGGGAGCTTGGAGGCGTCGAGGGTGAAGAAGCGCCCGTTATCCGCCGCCACGACGATCTTGGACGTGGTCTCGGCGAAAAAGGAGACCTTCAGCGCATCGTCGCCCTTGAACTGCACGCCCGAGAGATCGGCCTGGTGGCCCTTCATGGCGCGGATCCAGCCCTTCTGGGATACGATCACCGTGATCGGCTCGCGCTCGATCATGGCTTCCGCGAAGTCGATGTCGGAGGTGTCCGGCGCCTCGGCGAAGGAGGTGCGGCGCTTGCCCAGCGCGGTCTCGGGTCCGAAGGTCTTGCGGACCTCCTTGATTTCGGCGGCGATCGTCTTCCACTGCACCTTCTCGGAGCCGAGAAGCTCCTCGATCTTGGCCTTCTCGTCCTGCAGGTTCTTCTGCTCGCGCTTGAGCTCCATCTCCTCGAGCTTGCGCAGCGAACGCAGGCGCGTGTCGAGGATGGCGTTGGCCTGGACCTCGGTGAGCTTGAAGACGCGCATCAGCTCGACCTTGGGCTCGTCCTCCTCGCGGATGATCTTGATGACCCGGTCGAGGTCGAGATAGACGATGAGCAGGCCACCCAGGATCTCCAAACGCCTGTCGATGGCAGCGAGACGGAAGCCCGAGCGGCGGATCAACACCTCGCGGCGGTGGTCGAGCCATTCGCGCAGGCACTCCGCGAGGCTCAGGACCTTCGGCACCTTGCCGCCGGCGAGCACGTTCACGTTCATCGGAATGCGGCTCTCGAGCTCGGTGAGCTTGAAGAGCGATTCCATCAGGATGATCGGATCGACCGTCTTGGTCCGCGGCTCGAGCACCACGCGGATATCCTCGGCCGATTCATCGCGCACGTCGGCGAGCAGCGGCAGCTTCTTCTCCTGCAGGAGCTCGGCGATCTTCTCGATCAGGCGGGATTTCGGCACCGAGTACGGGATCTCGGTGACGACGATCTGCCAGTTGCCGCGGCCAAGGTCCTCCTTGGCCCAGCGGGCGCGCACGCGGAACGATCCGCGGCCCGTGCGATAGGTCTCGGCCATGGCGGAGGGCGTGTCGACGATGATCCCGCCGGTCGGCAGGTCCGGGCCCGGCACGAACTGCATCAGCTGCTCGGACGTGGCGTTCGGCTTCGCGATGAGATGCAGCGCCGCGTCGCAGAGTTCGGCCGCGTTGTGCGGCGGGATCGAGGTCGCCATGCCGACCGCGATGCCCTGCGAGCCGTTGGCGAGCAGGTTCGGGAAGGCCGCCGGGAGCACCACCGGCTCCTCGTTGGTCTGGTCGTAGGTCTCGCGGAAATCGACCGCGTCCTCGTCGATGCCTTCGAGCAGCAGCCGCGCGACTTCGGTCATGCGCGCCTCGGTGTAGCGCATGGCCGCCGCGTTATCGCCGTCGATATTGCCGAAATTGCCCTGCCCGTCCGCCAGCGGATAGCGCTGGGCGAAATCCTGCGCCATGCGCACCAGGGCATCGTAGATCGACTGGTCGCCATGGGGGTGGAACTGACCCATCACGTCGCCGACGATGCGGGCGCACTTCTTGGGCGCCGACCGGGGATCGAGGCGCAGCAGGCGCATGGCGTGCAGGATGCGGCGGTGGACGGGCTTCAGCCCGTCGCGCGCGTCCGGCAGCGCCCGGTGCATGATGGTGGAGAGCGCATAGGCGAGATAGCGCTCCTCCAGGGCGTCCTTGAGATTGATGTTCTCGATCTCGCCCCCTGACGGCGGATTGACCGGCTTACCCATTCGTCGAAATCCTCAATTGCGAATCGCTTCTTATCATCTGAAAAGAGAACATAACAGAAACAAAGCTCATCCGTCCCCAGCTGTGGCCAGTGCGACGAAACGCGCCCGCTCCTCCGGAGCCTTCTGTCCCTGGGGCTCGAAGACGTTGTGATGCAGGAAGAAATCGGTCAGGGCAAATCCCGCCCGGATCTCCTCCTCGCCGGGCCGGTTGGAGCGGGATTGGCCGATCAGGAAGCCCGGCAGCTTCAGGAGCCTGTCCTTGTAGGGTTCACCGGCCTCGGCGGAAACGGCCCGTCCGCTTCTCGGTGAGACATAGGTCAGGTTCCGCTCGGTCCCGGTGGCCGCGCAGGAGGTCAGGTCGAGGCCGAAGCCGAGCTCGGTCAGCATGGCGAGCTCGAACCGGACGAAGAGGGCCGGTGCGAGATCCGGATCGTCCAAGTGATCGACCAGCACGATCAGAGTCTCGTAGAGGGCGAAATGCGGGTCCCGCTCCGGGAAGTAGCGCAGCAGGTGAGCCAGCGTCGCCAGGCCGTAGAGGGCCATGGACGAGTCCATGAGGCGCGCGGCCCGCAGTTTCAGGCCCTCGACCCGGAAGGTCCCGAGATGCTCATCGAGCCTCGCGCGCCATGTCGCCTGCACGGTGTTCCCCGGCTGGAGAACCGCCTGGAGGCTCTTCGAGCGGCCGCCATGGACGAGACCGAGATGGCGCCCGTGCTCGCGGGACATCAGCTCGAGGATGACGCTCGTTTCCCCATGTTTGCGGACGCCGAGAACGACGCCTTCATCTGTCCATTGCACCGGTTCGGCTGCCTTCGGCGAGAGTGTTTCCCAAACCCCAGATGTAAGCATTCAGGCGGCATTCATCCATATTTCTCAACGATATCCGTGAACTTCTAAAATTCTGTTTCAGCACCGGAATCCCGCGTTTTCGGAACCAATCCGGCACCCTGTCATTGTCGATGACTTAACTGTACCCAACGGTGAATTGAGGATCATGAAGCTTTCCCGTCTGTTTCTTGCGAGCACCGCGCTCCCCCTGATGCTGCTCCCGGCTCACGTGTCGGCGTTCCAGCCCGCACCCGCAACGCCCCTGGTTGTCGCCCAGGCCGGGCCCGCGACCGATGAGGAGCTGCCGCCTGGAGCCCGCCAGCGGCGGCAGGGACAGGATGGCGAACGCGGCGGCCGCCCCGGACAGGAGCGCCGGCAGGGCGGACAGGACCAGGGTGCCCCCGGCGCCGCGGAGGAACGCGGTCAGCGTCCGCCGCGCGGGGCAGGCCCCGGCGGTCCGGGATCCGACGACGCCCCCGGGACTCAGCGCCCCCGCCGTGAACC
>NZ_JAYGGM010000011.1:0-230769 GCF_036314085.1 Microvirga sp. CF3016 | reverse complement strand
CGGCTACAACCGCGCCGCCTCGCTCATGGAGCGCATGGAACACGAGGGCATCGTCGGGCCCGCAAACCACGCCGGGAAACGCGAAATTCTGCTTGAAACTCCCGGGATGGGAGACGATTAAGGCTTCTGAGCATCGGATAGATCCCAAAAGTGGACTTGCACTTTTGGGATCTATCCGATGCTCCACCTCTTTGATGAGCGCATTGTTCCGGCCGGAAAACCGGGTCCACTTTTCGCTGACGCGGCCCTCTGGGTCCGCACAATGCGCTGATCGGAACCTTGGCCGCTGCCCTGCGTCATTCGTGGGCCCTTCACAACGGCCCGGCAGCGTTCATGATGATGGTCCGAAGGAGACTGAATCGGATGCGTCCCGCCCCTCTTGCCGGCCTGGTGACGGCTCTCTGCGCGGGTGCCCTGCCGGCCATGGCCCAGACGCTTCCGATCGAGCTGATCCTCCCGCCCTCCCGCCCGGCAGCGGCTCAGGGCTTCGGCGCCGCCCTCCCTCACCTGCCGACGGCTTTCTTCCACCGTGCCACGGCTCCGGCAGCAGGCCCGTCGGCCCGTCCGGTCATCCCCAGACCGACCAATGCGGAGCAGGTCCTGGCCATGACCGCGCCCCTGCCGCCCAGCCGCCCTGTGACGGCGAAAGCCCATGAGGCACCCGAATCGGGACCCGTCGCCATCGTGCCCACCCCCATCGTGACCGCCGCCGTGGAGCCCGTGGCCCTGCGCCAGCCGCTGTCGAACAGCACCGTGGTCGAGCGGGCCAACGCCTATTTCACGAACCTGAGCACGCTGGTGGCCGATTTCACCCAGATCGGCGGGGACGGGCGCCGGCAGGGCGGCACCCTCTATCTCCAGCGCCCGGGCAAGGTACGGTTCGAATACGATCCGCCTGCCACCCTCCAGGTGATCGCCGACGGGCGCTCGGTCGCCGTGCGCGACCGCAAGCTCGCCACGCAGGATCTCTATTCCATCTCGCAGACGCCGCTGAAATTCCTCCTGCGCGAGCAGGTCAATCTCGGCCAGGACATCCGGATCACGGGCATCGTCAACGACGGCGATTCCGTGCGCATCGGCCTGGAGGATTCATCGACCCTGGGCGGCACCTCGCGCATAACCCTGTTTTTCGACAGCCAGGTCGAGAGCCTGAACCAGTGGCGCATCGTCGATGCCCAGGGCTTCCAGACGATCGTGATGCTGGGCAAGACCGAACGGGGCCGCCGGATCGACCAGGACCTGTTCAAGATCCAGTACGAGGCCATCGTCGGCGGCAACCGCTGAGCGGAGCAGCCTGCCCTCGACCGCCGGACAGATGCCGGGCTCCTTTACCCCGCGCATCCCCGCGTACATGCTGGACGCCAGCGTCAACGGCCTCCCGCCCTCTCCTGGAGGTTGGTGACATGAGGCGTTGCTCTGGGTGGCTTGCCTTTCTGCTGATCCTCGTGACGACCGGGCCGGTTCCCGTCCGGGCCCAGGCGAAGCTGCCGCCCGAGGAAAGGGTCGAGATTCCATCCCGGACCCTGACGGACGATCAATTCCTGCAAGGCGATCAGGCCTCCGGTGCGCCCGTGACCCTGACCGGCAGCCTCCAGCGGCCGGCGGGTTCCGGGCCATTTCCGGCCGTCGTGCTCCTTCATGGCTCCGGCGGTCCCGACAATGCGGGGATCGCCCGGTGGACCGACATGCTCAACGGCCTGGGCGTGGCGACCCTGCGGGTCGACAGCTATACCGGGCGCGGCCTCGATGAGGTCTTCAGTGATCAGGGCCGGATCGGGCAGTTCGCGCAGATCTTCGACGCTTATCGTGCGGTCGACATCCTGGCCTCCGATCCGCGCATCGACAGATCCCGTATCGCCGTGATGGGATTCTCCCGCGGCGGCATCGCGGCTCTGTATGCAAGCCTCAAGCGGTTCCAAACCATGCATGGTCCGAAGGACGTGCGGATCGCGGCTCATCTTCCCTTCTATCGGCCTGCAACTTCGAGCTTGTCAGGCAGTTCGAGCCATCGGGTGCCCCCATCCGGGCATTTCACGGCACGGCCGACGATTGGAACCCGGCCCCGCCCTGCAGGGCCTATATCGATCGCCTCGCGGCAGCCGGATACGACGCCGTCATGCACGAATATCCGGGCGCGCATCACAACTTCGACAATCCCGGCAACCCGGCCCACCACGTCGTCTCCGACGCGCAGACGGCCCGGAATTGCCTGAGGCGCGAGGAGAACGGCCGCCTGCTCAATGCCGAGACGGGACGGCCCTTCACCTACCAGGACGCCTGCGTGATCCTCGGAGCGTCCGGGCAGTTCAATCCCAGCGCCCTAGAGGCCGCACAGACCGTCGTGACGGATTTTTTGGCCGCGCAGTTCCGGCTCTCCCGGTGACGGATCAGACCTGATCGAAAGGCTTCCCTCCGGCCGAAATCTGTCGTAGCCGGAAGGGATCTTCCGAAGGGCTGCTTCCCGTGCAACTGACCGTCTCGACCTGGAACATCAATTCCGTCCGCCTGCGCCTCGATCAGGTGGGCCGCTTCCTGAAGGAACGCCGCCCCGACATCCTGTGCCTGCAGGAGACCAAATGCCCGAACGACAAGCTGCCCCTGAAGGACCTGCAGGCCTTCGGCTATCCCTTCGTGGTCCATATGGGCCAGAAGGGCTACAACGGCGTCGCCATCCTGTCCCGCTACCCGTTCTCCGAGACGAGCGTGATGGAGATGTGCGGCCGCCAGGACGCGCGCCACATCGCCGTGACCCTGAGCCGGGAGGCCAAGGCGGCGGCGGGCCTGACGATCCATAACTTCTACGTGCCGGCCGGCGGCGACATTCCCGATCCGGAGATCAACGAGAAGTTCAGGCACAAGCTCGACTTCATGGCCGAGATGCGCTCCTGGGGCGGCCGCGCGAAGCCGACCTCCGCGCCGGCCATCCTGGTGGGCGACCTCAACGTGGCGCCCCTCGAGCACGATGTCTGGAGCCACAAGCAGCTTCTCGACGTGGTCAGCCACACCCCGGTCGAGACCAAGATGCTGGAGGAGCTGCGCCAGGAGGCGGAGTGGATCGACGCCATGCGCGTCCTGCGGCCTGAGCCGGAAAAGATCTATTCCTGGTGGAGCTACCGCTCGCCCGACTGGGCGGCCGCCGACAAGGGCCGCAGGCTCGACCATATCTGGCTGTCGAAGGGCATGCAGGACACTCTTCGCTCCATCGACGTCACCCGCGAAACCCGCGGCTGGGATCGGCCCTCGGACCATGCGCCCGTGACGGCGGTGCTGGAGCTGTAAGGGCGGCCGGGAGCGGCAAAACCGCCCAGTTGTTTCATCGCGGCGAAACTCTGCTATGGTTTTCCCATGACCAAAGGGAATGCCGTCGCTCGCGACGAACCGGGCGCCGTGCAGGACGACAGCGCGGCTGTCGCGGCGGTCAGCCGCGTCGGTGCGGTGTCTTCGATCCTGGAGCTCCTGCTCGACAGCACGGGGCTCGGCTTCGGAGCCGTCGCCCGGGTGACCGAGACCTCGTGGACGGCCTGCGCGGTGCTCGATCGGATCGGCTTCGGCCTTCCGGTCGGCGGGCAGCTCGAGGTCGCGACCACGTTCTGTTCGGAGATCCGCGCCTCCCGCACGCCCATCGTGATCGACCAGGCGAGCACGGACCAGGTCTATTGCACCCACCGAACGCCCCGGATGTACGGCTTCGAAAGCTACATCGCGGTCCCGATCATCCTCCGCTCGGGCGAGATCTTCGGCACGATCTGCGCGCTCGATCCCAAGCCGGCCAAACTGTCAGAGCCGAAGACCCTGAAGACCCTGGAGCTCTTTGCCGAGCTGATCGGCTCGCAGCTCGAACTCGACGAGACGCTGGCCGATTTGAAGGCGGAGCGGGAATACCTGCACAACCTGTTCCGGCAGATGCCGAGCATGATGAGCGTCGTGCGGGGACCCGACCACGTTCTGGAGATGGCCAACGATGCCTACCGCCGGTTGGTGGGCGAGCACCGGACGCTGGTGGGCCGCCCCATGCGCGAGGCCCTGCCGGAGATCGCAAGCCAGGGCTTCTTCGACCTGCGGGATCAGGTCTACCGGACGGGACGACCCCATATCGGACGCAGCCAGCGGGTTCTGCTGGCCAGCAATCCCGATGGCGGTCTCGAGGAGCATTTCCTCGACTTCATCTATCAGCCGATGAAGGACGGCGACGGCCGCGTGATCGGCATCTTCAGCGAAGCCATCGACGTGACGGATCACAAGCGGGCCCTCGATCATCAGGGCCTCCTGATCAACGAGCTGAACCACCGGGTGAAGAACACCCTGGCGACCGTTCAATCCATCGCGTTCCAGTCCCTCAAGAACGCGCAGACGATGGAGCATGCCCATGAGAGGCTGGAGAGCCGGCTGATGGCGCTCGCCCGTGTTCACGACGTGCTGACCCGGGAAAGTTGGGACAGCGCCGAGCTGCGCACCATCGTGCATCAGGCGATCTCTCCCTTCGAGAGCGTGGATCTCCAGCGCTTCGTCCTGTCGGGCCCTGCCATCAAGCTGCCGCCACGGCAGGTGCTGCCCCTGTCCATGGCGGTCCACGAGCTTTTGACCAACGCGCTGAAATACGGCGCGCTCTCGGTGCCGTCCGGCTGGATCGCGATCTCGTGGGATCTCGGCCCGGACGGAGGGGATGTGCGGTTCCGGTGGGAGGAGAACGGCGGGCCGACAGTGCAGCCACCCTCTGTGCGCGGCTTCGGCACCCGCCTGATCGAGAGAGGTCTCGCCCAGGAGCTCGGCGGAACCGTAACGATCGAATTCGACCCGTCCGGCGTGATCTGCGCCATCACATTTCCGCTGATCTGACGGCCGCCGCCGGTACCGGTTGAACCGTAGCGACGGTGCCGGGCTTGAGGGACGCGATCTTCACCCCGGCCTTTGACGGCTTGTTAACCGCTTTTTGCGAAGGCTTCTGCACGAATTTCCCTAAGGTCAATAGCCGTGCAGTTCCTCGCCAACCGGAAGCTTTCCCATCTCACGACCGCCGCCATGGTGGCGTTCGTCGTCGTGACCGCCGCCGCGCTCTTCGCGGTCGTCGCCCTTCAGACCCGATCGGACGTCGAGAGCAAGGCGCTCGCCCAGCTGCAGTCCAACGTGCGGACCTTCGTGGGCATCCTGCGCGGCTCCATCGGCAGCCTGACGGTGAAGAAGGACGCCGCCGGGGCGGTCACCGGGATCACCGTCAACGACGATGCCGTGTTCTACAGCGACGAGCTCGCCGACCGCATCGCCGAGGCGACGCAGGCGCCCGCCACCCTGTTCGTGAAGGACAAGGCCAGCGGCAACTTCATCCGCCGGGCCACCAACATGCGCAATCCCGACGGCTCGCGCGCGGTCGGCACCGCCATGGACCGCAACGGGGTGATCTTCCCGGTCGTGTCGGCGGGCGGCACCTATGTGGGCAAGGCCAAGATCCTCGGGCACGACTATCTCCTGGTGAACCTGCCGGTCTTCGGCCAGAGCGGACAGGTGCTGGGCGTGCTCGGCAGCGGGTTCCAGGTCACCGCGCTGGAAGCCTCGGCCAACCAGCTCATGTGGCAGATGGGGATGGTCTCCCTGGCGGTCGTCCTCGCGCTGACGCTCGCCGCGATCCTGGCGGGCCGGATGCTGTTCCGGCCGATTCCGAAGCTCGCCCATGCGATGAAAAGCCTGGCGCACGGCGAGACCGCCCTGACGGTCCCCTATATCGCCGCCGGGAACGAGATCGGCGAGATGGCCCGCGCCGTGGAGATCTTCCGCGAGAACACGGTCGAGCGTCAGCGCCTGGCCGTCGAGCAGGCCAGCGAGAGCGATGCGAAGATGCAGCGCGCCCTGAAGCTCGACGAGCTGACGCGCCGGTTCGAGGCCAATGTCTCGGCCCTGACCCAGGGGCTCGCCGCCGCGGCTTCGGAAATGGAGGCGACCGCCCAGACCATGACGAGCACGGCCGACCGCACCAACCGGCAATCCGTCAGCGTGGCGGCCGCCGCCGAGCAGACCTCGAGCAGCGTGCAGACCGTCGCGGCGGCCACGGAGGAGATGTCGATCTCGATCCGTGAGATCGCCCGGCAGGTCCACCAATCGTCCCAGATTTCCTTCGAGGCGGTCGAGAGCGCCAAGCGGACCAACGGCATCGTGCAGGCCCTGTCGAGCAGCGCCGAGCGCATCGGCGACGTGATCACCCTGATCAACAATCTGGCCGCGCAGACCAACCTGCTGGCGCTCAACGCCACCATCGAGGCGGCCCGCGCCGGCGAGGCCGGCAAGGGCTTCGCGGTCGTGGCCTCCGAGGTGAAGAACCTCGCCACCCAGACGGCCAAGGCGACGGACGAGATCGGCGCGCAGATCGCCCAGATCCAGGGCGCCACCCAGGAGGCCGTGGGAGCGATCGCCGGCATCCAAACCGTGATCGATCAGATCTCGACCATCTCGACCGGGATCGCCGCCGCCATGGAAGAACAGGGCGCCACCACGGGCGAAATCTCGCGCAGCGTCCAGGAAGCGGCCCGCGGCACCGGCCAGGTGACCGAGAGCATCGAGACCGTGAAGCATGGGGCCGGCGAGACGGGGGCGGCGGCCACCCAGGTCCTGGGCGCGGCCCAGGAGCTCGCCCGCTACGCCGAGAATCTCAGCCGCGAGGTCGACGTGTTCCTGAGCGACGTGAAGGCGGCGTGAGAGGTTAAGCCTCTCACGTCCCGTCCGACGCATTGACCGGCGCCTCCCCGCCGTCGATGGCGATGAGCTGCTGGCGGACCCGCTCGAGGCCTTCCGTGAGGCGGGTCAGCTCCTCGGCCATGGCGTCCTGGATGGCCACGGCGGCCTCCGGGAATTCCTCCAGCACCCGGCGCATGAGGCTCGGCGTCACGCGGATGATGGCCGAGGGTTCGCGGGCGGTGGCGGTGGCGCGGCGCTCGATGCGGGCGAAGAGCGCCGCCTGCCCGATGAGGGAGCCCGGACCGGCGAGAAAAGCCTCGGGCGAGCCGTCGTCCTTGGCGTCGAGCGCGATGGCGCCGCGGCTCACCACGTAGCCGCCGTCCGAGCGGTCGCCCTTCTTGAACAGCACGTCGCCTTCCCGATAGGATCGGGTCTCCGACGCGAAGGCGACGAGGCGCAGGGCATCCCGCTCCAGCAGGTTGAACAGGGGCGCCTGACTCAAGGTGGCGATATCGTCGTCGAGCGCCATGGGGACTTAGGGAATGAGCTTGTAGCCGCCGGGCTCGGTGACCAGGATGCTCGCATTGGACGGATCGGACTCGATCTTCTGGCGCAGGCGGTAGATATGCGTCTCGAGGGTGTGGGTGGTGACGTTGGAATTGTAGCCCCAAACTTCCGTGAGCAGCGTGTCGCGCCCGACCACCGCCTGACCGGCGCGGTAGAGATAGCGCAGGATCGCCGTTTCCTTCTCCGTCAGCTTGAGTTTCGAACCCTTGTCGGTGGTGAGCAGCTTCGAGCCGGGCCGGAAGATGTAGGGTCCGATCTGGAACACCGCATCCTCGCTCGCCTCGTATTGGCGCAGCTGCGCCCGGATGCGGGCGAGCAGCACGGCGAACTTGAACGGCTTGACCACGTAATCGTTGGCGCCCGCCTCCAGGCCCATCACCGTATCCGTGTCGGACCCCTGGGCGGTGAGCATGATGATCGGGCTGCGGAAGCCGTTCTGGCGCATGACCTTGACCGCCTCGCGCCCGTCCATGTCGGGCAAGCCCACATCCATGATGGCAAGGTCGATCCGGTCCCCCTTCACCGCCTCGATGGCGCCCGTGGCGGTCTCGGCGGTCGCAACCTGAAACTCGTCATAGAATCCGAGCTGTTCGGCTAGGGTGTCGCGCAGGTCCTGATCGTCATCGACGACGAGGAGGCGGCTGGCATTCGACATCTCATACCCTTCAACACGATGGACTGCAAAAGTCGCCGGAACGGCCGACGGAAACGAAAACCATCAGGCCCTCGGCCGGTTCGGTCGCCCCGAGGCGCCTCCCATGACCCTGATCGAAAAGACGCAGCCTGACGATGGCACGGGCCTTGAGCTTCGGATCATGCTCGACGCATAAGAGTAGTCATTCCCAGCTTGACAACAAGGGGGCCCCAAGGCCCTTCCACTGCCTCATGAAACCGTCTCGCGTCAATGTTATTCGCGTCTTCCGCTCCCCGCTCGACCCCAGGCGCGGGCGCCTGACGGCCGGCAACCTGGTCATGCCCTGTGCGCTGGGCCGTTCGGGACCCCGCCATGACAAGCGCGAGGGCGACGGCGCCTCGCCGGTGGGCCGCTTCAGGATCCTGCAGGCCTTCTACCGGCCGGACCACGGCGTGCGCCCCCGGACCGGCCTGAAGCTGAGGCCGATCCGCCCGACCGACGGCTGGTCCGACGACGTGAGGGACCGCCGCTACAACCGCCTTGTTCCCCTGCCCTGCCCCACGGGCCACGAGAAGATGTGGCGGGACGACCATCTCTACGACGTGGTGCTCGACATCGCCTGGAACCGCGGCCCCGTCCGACGCGAACGCGGCAGCGCGATCTTCCTCCACCTCGCCCGCCCGGGTTTCCTGCCCACGGAGGGCTGCGTCGCGGTGGACAAACGCATGATCCGCCGCCTCCTGGAGCGGATCGGGCCCGATACGCGGATCGAGATCGTGGGGTGACGAGCCGTCGTCACTTTCCCCGTGTCATGGCCGGGCTCGTGCCGGTCATCCCGAAACGCAGAACGCTGCGCCTCGACGAAGCGGGATCACCGGCACAGGGCCGGTGACGACGTCGAGGATCGGGCTCTCTGCATTCACCCAACTACGCTCCCGTAAAACGTCTCCGGCCCGTCGATCTCGCGCAGGCGGCCCTTCTCGATGAGCAGGAAGCGGGTGCCGATGGTCTTCACGAAGCTGCGGTCGTGGGATACCACGATGCAGGTGGCCTGCGCATCGAGGATCTCCGTTTCGAGCTGCTCGCGGCCGGGGATGTCCACGTGGTTGGTGGGCTCGTCCATGAGATAGAAGTTCGGCTCGGACAGGCGCAGGGCCAAGAGCCCGAGCCGCGCCTTCTGGCCCGGCGACAGCTTTGCGATGGGAAGATCCTGCCGCTCGATGGAAAAGCCCGCCTCCGCCAGCACAGCGCGGCTGCGCTGATCGCCGAGACGGAAGCGCGCGAGGATGAAGTCGTGCGCGGTGCTGGTCTCGGGCAATTGCCCCATGTCCTGATCCACGTAGCCCAGCGCAAGGCTCGGGCTCACGCGGATGCCAGGCAGGCCCTCGGGCTCCTGCATCGCCCGGTGCAGCAGCCGGACGAGCTGCGACTTGCCGGCGCCGTTGCGGCCGAGCACCACGATGCGGTCGCCCTGGGCGACGTCGAGCCTCGGGACGGCGAAGAGCCTGCGGCCGTCCGGCGCCTGCACCGTCACGTTCTCCAGCGCCACGAGCACGCGGGCATGGGTGCCGCGGTTGCCGAGCCGGATCTCGCCGGGCCGCTCCTTGTGCACGGAACGCGCGGTCTGCTCCAGCGCATCGGCACGGCGCTTGATCTGCGCGGACTTGATCTGTGCTGCATCGCTGCCGCTGTTGATGCCGACGTTGCGCAATTCCTGCGCGCTTTGGCGCAGACGCTTGACCTCGCGCAGGGTCCTGTCGCGCTGCGCGAGGGCTGCTGCATCATGCGCGTCGAGCAGCGCGCGGGCGCGGCGGTAGGGATGCGCGAAGGCGACGGATTCCTCCGGCCTCAGAAACAGGGTCTTGGTCGTGCAGGCATCGAGGAAATCGCGGTCGTGGCTCGCCACCACGATAGGCGCGGTATAGCCCGCCGCGTTGATCCAAGCCTCCAGCTTGAACAGCTTTTCGAGATCGAGATGATTGGTGGGCTCGTCGAGGAGCAGCAGATCCGGCTCCGCGATCCAGGCGCGGGCGATCAGCGCGAGCCGCTGCCAGCCGCCGCTGAGCGCGCGCATGGGCAGAATGCGCAGATCGGCCGGCGTGTCGAACTCGTCGAGCACCATGTCGACGCGCCACTCCTGTCCCTCGCGCTCACCGGGCGGCAGAGCCCGGAGCAGCACGTCATGGAGGGACAGATCGAGCAGGTTCGCGGGAACGTCCTGCTCCACGAGGGCCACACGTATTCCCCGCGAGCGCACGATGTCGCCCTCGGTCGGCTCGGCAAGGCCGGCAAGGCATTTCAGAAGGGTCGATTTGCCGGCCCCGTTGGCGGCCACAAGACCGAGGCGGTCGCCCTCGCCGATGACGAGGTTCAGGTTCCGGAACAGGGGCGTGTGGGCAATGACGCCGACATTGCGAAGGCTCAAGGAAGCCATGGAAGGATCTCACTGGTGCAGCGCGCTCGGGCGAAAGCCTTCGGAGCGCGAAAAATCTCGAACGTGTCAGACGCACCGATGCCTTGCGGGGCGAAAGCGCGGAGAGCCGTTCAGAGCTGACCAGGATGAGATAAGGAGGGCAAAGAGCCCGTCAGATCCGTTCGATGGCCGGCCCTGCAACATGCTGCTGCAGGGCATGCCAGGGGCCGAACTTGCGTTGATGCATCGCTTCCAACATGCAGCCCTCCCTGGTTCGAATGGCGGATCGATCGTTCAAGCTTAACCGAACGGGGCCGCGGATGCAACGCCGGGCGCGTCGAGGTCCGGTCGCCGCTTGATGAAATCCACGAAGGCACGCAGGGGCACCGGCATGTGACGGCGGCTCGGGTAATAGAGGAAGGGTCCCGAGAAGGGCTGCTGCCAGTCCTGCAGCACCGGCTCGAGAGCGCCGCTCCTCAGCTCCTGCTCCAGAAATCCTGCGAAGGTCGCGATCAGGCCGAGCCCCTGGAGGGCGGCCGCGATCTCGAGATCGATGGAATTGGCGATCACCCGGGCGGTCGGGGTGATCTTCACGGCTTCGCCATCGCGCTCGAACTCCCAAGGGTGCATCACGCCGCTGGCGAAGCGATGCCGGATGCAGGCATGGTTCAGGATGTCCTTCGGATGCGTGGGCCGGCCATGGAGGGCGAAATAGGCCGGCGCGCCGGCGACCATGAAGCGCTGCGCGCGCGGGCCGATGGGCACGGCGATCATGTCCTTCTCCAGCCGCTCATCGTAGCGGATGCCGGCGTCGAAGCCCGCCGCCAGCACGTCGACGAAGCTGTCGTCGGCGCTTACCTCCAGGACGATCCCCGGATAGGCGGCAAGGAACGGGCCGAGGATCGGGGGCAGCACCAGGCGGGCCACCACCGTGGGCACATTGAGCCGCAGCGTTCCCGTCGGCGAGTCGCGAAAGCCGTTCACCGCGTCGAGCGCGGCCGCGACCTCGCCCAGGGCCGGCCCCAGGCGCTCCAGCAGCCGCTGCCCGGCCTCCGTCGGCGTGACGCTGCGGGTGGTGCGGTTCAGCAGCCGCACGCCGAGCCGTGCCTCCAGCCGGCGCAGGGCCTCGCTCAAGGACGAGGCTGAGACCCCGCGCAGGCGCGCCGCGCTGCGGAAGCTGCGCGCCCGCGCCACCGCCGCGAAAGCATCGAGATCGGCGAGGTCCACATCGCTCATTGTTCGAAAATCCAAACAGCCTGTTCTGGTTATGGCGGATTATCGCACGAACGGGAAGCGGGCATGTTTCGTTGACGCCAGCGACGTCGCCGGCCGAAAATTTCAGGAGATCGCATGATGCAACAGCGCCATTTAGGACAAACCGGCCCCTCCGTCTCGGCTCTCGGCCTGGGCTGCATGGGCATGTCGGGCATGTACGGCCCGGCCGAGAGGTCCGAGAGCATCGCCACCATCCACGCGGCTTTGGAGGCCGGCATCACCCTGCTCGATACGGGCGACTTCTACGGCATGGGCCACAACGAGATGCTGATCGGCGAGGCGCTCCAGGGCCGCAACCGGGATCAGGCGCTCATCAGCGTGAAGTTCGGCGCCCTGCGCGATCCGGCCTCGGGCTGGACCGGCTACGATGCGCGCCCGAAGGCAGTAAAGAACTTCCTCGCCTATACCCTGCAGCGTCTGAGGGTCGATTACATCGACATCTATCGCCCGGCGCGGCTCGATCCGAGCGTGCCGATCGAAGACACCATCGGGGCCATCGCCGACATGGTGAAGGCCGGCTACGTGCGCCACATCGGCCTGTCGGAAGTGGGCGCCGACACCATCCAGCGGGCAGCCGCCGTGCACCCGATCTGCGACCTGCAAATCGAGTATTCCCTCATCTCGCGGGGCATCGAAGACGCCATCCTGCCCGTCTGCCGGGAGCTGGGCATCGGCATCACGGCCTATGGCGTGCTCTCCCGCGGCCTGATCAGCGGCCACTGGAGCAAGGACAAGGCCGGACCCGGCGATTTCCGCGCGTACAGCCCCCGCTTCCAGGACGGCAACGTGGAGAGAAACCTGGCGCTCGTCGAGGCGCTCAAGAGCGTGGCGGAGCGGAAGGGCATCAGCGTGGCGCAGATCGCCATCGCCTGGGTGGCCGCCCAGGGCGACGACATCATCCCGCTGATCGGCGCCCGCCGCCGCGACCGGCTCAGCGAGGCCCTCGGCGCTCTCGACGCGCGGCTGACGGGCGAGGATCTCGCGGCCATCGAGCAGGCCGTGCCCAAGGGCGCCGCCGCGGGCGAGCGCTATGCCGCGCCCCAGATGGCGATGCTGGACAGCGAGCGGGGTTGAGGAAAACCATTCATGGCTCCTTGTGCCGTGTCATCACCGGCCTCGTGCCGGTGATCCCGATGACGTGAAGCGCTGAGCATCACCGGATCCGGATGGCCGGGACACGCCCGGCCATGACGGCGAGGATGCCTCTTCTGCAGCGGCAATCCGATCCGGTTTTCAAGCCTTGGCCGGGCGCGGTCTTGCCCCGAAAATCGCGCTGCCCACCCGCACATGGGTGGCGCCGAGCTGGATCGCCGCGTCGAAATCGGCGCTCATGCCCATGGAGAGCACCTTCAAACCATGCCGCCCGGCGATGGTGTTGAGCAGGGCGAAGTGCGGCGACGGCGGGTCTTCAGCGGGCGGGATGCACATGAGGCCCTCGATCTCCAGACCGTATGTCGTGCTGCAGGCCTCGAGGAAGGCGTCGACCTCGGTCGGGATCACGCCGCCCTTCTGCGGCTCCTCGCCGGTGTTCACCTGCACGAGCAGGCGCGGCTTCCTGCCCTGCCGGGCGATCTCCTTCGCCAGGGCCTCTGCGAGCGACGGGCGGTCGAGGGTGTGGATCACGTCGAAGAGCTCCACCGCCTCCTTGGCCTTGTTGGACTGGAGCGGGCCGATCATGTGGAGCTCCACATCCGGATAGCGCTCGCGCAGTAACGGCCATTTGGCCTTCGCCTCCTGCACGTAGTTCTCGCCGAAGACCCGCTGGCCGGCCGCGAGCACCGGCTCGATCGCCTCGGCGGGAAAGGTTTTCGAGACCGCCACGAGAGTGATGCTCGACGGATCGCGGTCATAGTCGGAGGCCGCGCGCCGAATGCTCTCCTGCACCTGCTTCAGGCCTTCGACCGCATCGTTCTCGCTCATAGCCGCGTCCTCACTCGTTTTGTCATCCCCCCGGCCGCCCCCCCCCCCCCCCCCCGCCCCCCCCGCGGCCGCCCCCCCCCCCCCCCCCCCCCCCCCCCCCCCCCCGGGGGGATGACATCAGCGCAAAACCTGACCGTCTCGCATGCGCGAAACCGTTGACCGCGCGGGAGAGCTGTGTCCTAGTCCGCCGCAACGTGGCGGCGCAAGCCGCTTGAATCGTTTAAGCATGATCCGGTGAAGTGGACACCGGTTCACCGATAAGATCATGCGATGATAGGAACAAGAGAGCAGGAAGCCCTTCCTGCTCGGAATGACGGATAAAGACGGAAAATGAGGCCCGAGCGCTACAACGCCAAGGAAGCCGAGCTGAAATGGCGGAAGGTCTGGAACGACCGCGACCTGTTCAGGACGAACAACGACGACCCGCGTCCGAAATACTACGTGCTTGAGATGTTCCCCTATCCGTCGGGACGCATCCATATGGGCCACGTGCGCAACTACACCATGGGCGACGTGGTGGCGCGCTACAAGCGGGCCAAAGGCTTCAACGTGCTCCATCCCATGGGCTGGGACGCCTTCGGCATGCCGGCCGAAAACGCCGCCATGCAGAACAAGGTCCACCCGAAGGAATGGACCTATGCCAATATCGCGACCATGCGCGCCCAGCTCCAATCCATGGGCCTGGCCATCGACTGGAGCCGCGAGATCGCCACCTGCGATCCGAGCTATTACAAGCATCAGCAGGGCATGTTCCTGGACTTCCTGGAAGCCGGTCTCGTCGACCGCAAGACCGCGAAGGTGAACTGGGATCCGGTCGATCACACGGTGCTCGCCAACGAGCAGGTGATCGATGGGCGCGGCTGGCGTTCGGGCGCCCTGGTCGAGCAGCGCGAGCTGACCCAGTGGTTCCTGAAGATCACCGATTTCGCGCAGGATCTCGACGAACGGCTCGACACCCTCGACCGCTGGCCGGAGAAGGTGCGCCTGATGCAGCGCAACTGGATCGGCCGCTCGGAAGGCCTGCTGGTCCGCTTCGCCCTGAAGCCGGAGACGGTGCCGAACGGCGACACCGAGCTGCAGATCTACACCACGCGCCCCGACACCCTGTTCGGCGCGAAGTTCATGGCGGTTGCGCCCGATCATCCCCTGGCGAAGGCCGCTGCCGAAAAGAACCCGGAGCTCGCCGCCTTCATCGAGGAGGCCAAGCGCATGGGTACGGCCCAGGAGGCCATCGACAAGGCGGAGAAACTCGGCTTCGACACGGGCATCCGCGCCGAGCACCCGTTCGATCCGAACTGGACCCTGCCGGTCTATGTGGCGAACTTCATCCTGATGGAATACGGCACGGGCGCGATCTTCGGCTGCCCGGCGCACGACCAGCGCGACCTGGATTTCGTCAACAAGTACGGCCTGGGCAATACGCCGGTGGTCTGCCCGCCGGACGTGGACCCGGCCAGTTTCGTCGTCACCGACACCGCCTATGACGGCGAAGGCCGGATGATCAATTCCCGCTTCCTCGACGGCATGACCATCGCGGAGGCCAAGGAAGAGGTTGCCCGCCGCTTGGAAGCCGAGACCCGCGGCAACCGCCCGGTGGCCGAGCGCAAGGTGAATTACCGCCTGCGCGACTGGGGCATCTCGCGCCAGCGCTACTGGGGCTGCCCGATCCCGGTCATCCATTGCGACGAATGCGGCGTGGTGCCGGTGCCGAAGGACCAGCTGCCGGTGGTGCTGCCGGAGGACGTGTCCTTCGACGTGCCGGGCAACCCGCTCGACCGTCACGCGACCTGGAAGCACGTGGACTGCCCGCAATGCGGCGGCAAAGCCCGCCGCGAGACGGACACCATGGACACCTTCGTCGATTCGTCCTGGTATTTCGCGCGCTTCACCGATCCGACCCTGACGGATCAGCCCACCGACCGCGCGACCGTGGACCGCTGGCTGCCGGTCGACCAGTATATCGGCGGCATCGAGCACGCGATCCTGCACCTGCTCTATTCGCGCTTCTTCACCCGCGCCATGAAGAAGACCGGCCATGCCGGCCTGGACGAGCCGTTCGCGGGCCTGTTCACCCAGGGCATGGTGGTGCACGAGACCTACAAGGATGCGAGCGGCGGCTGGGTGCTGCCCGCCGACGTGCGCTTCGAGACGCAAGGCAACACGCGCAGGGCCTTCCATGTGGAGACCGGCGCCCCGATCGAGATCGGCTCGATCGAGAAGATGTCGAAGTCCAAGAAGAACACGGTCGATCCGGACGAGATCATCGCATCCTACGGGGCCGACACGGCCCGCTGGTTCATGCTCTCCGACTCGCCGCCGGAGCGCGACGTGATCTGGACCGAGGAAGGCGTGCAGGGCGCCGGCCGCTTTGTCCAGCGCGTCTGGCGTCTCGTGGGCGAGATCGCCGAACGTATGACGGGCGGCAACGGCGCGTCCGCGGAGGGACCCATTGGTGCCGCCGTCCGCAAGGCTGCCCACAAGGCGCTGGCGGCCGTCGAGGAGGATGTGGAGCGCCTGCGCTTCAACCGCTGCGTCGCCCATCTCTACGAACTGGCCAATTCCCTGCAGGATTTGGCGAACCAGGCGAAAAGCACCGACGAGCCGGGCGTCGGCACGGCCTTTACCGAGGCCGGGCGCATCTTCGTGCAGCTGCTCGCCCCGATGATGCCGCATCTGGCGGAGGAATGCTGGGAGTCCCTGGGCCAGTCCGGTCTCGTGGCCGACGCCCCCTGGCCCCAGGTGGAGCGCTCGCTTCTGGTCGAGGACACGGTGACCCTGCCGGTGCAGGTCAACGGCAAGAAGCGTGCCGACGTGACGGTTGCCCGCGACGCCGATCAGGCTACAGTCGAGGTTGCCGTGCTGTCGCTCGAGGCTGTGCAGAAGGCCCTGGACGGAAAGCCCGCCCGCAAGATCATCGTCGTTCCCAATAGGATCGTGAATGTCGTCGCTTAATCTGAAGGGCCTCGCCCACGTCGTTGTCGTGGCGGGCCTGTCTCTCGGCCTGTCCGCCTGCTTCCGTCCGCTCCATGGCCCGACGGCGTCGGGCGAGTCGCTCCAGACGGTCCTGGCCTCCATCGACGTGCCGGAGGTGAAATGGCCGCCGGCGCTCGCGAATACGGGGCACTACCTGCGCAGCGAACTGGTCTATGCCCTCAACGGCTCGGGATCGGACACGCCCAAGCGCTATAGCCTGAAGCTGGCCCTGCGCGAGAGCCAGTCGAGCCCGGTGGTCGACACCGAGACCGGCACGGCCAGTTCCGTCATCGTCGGCGGCACCCTGACCTATACCCTGACGAGTCTGGACGGAAAGACCGTGGTCGCGCAGGGCACGGCCACCTCGTCGACGAGCTTCGACCGCTTCCCGCAGCGCTTCGCCAATATCCGGGCGGCGCGGGACGCGGAAATCAGGCTCGCCCGGGATCTGGCCCAGCAGGTAAGGACCCGGCTGTCGGCGACGCTCGCGACCGCAAGCTAAGCCGATGGTCGCCGTCAAGGCAGGCGACGTGGACGGGGCGCTGCGGCGCCCCGATCCGCGCATCGGCGTCTTCCTGTTCTACGGGCCCGATATGGGCCTGATCAACGAGCGCGCCCGCATGGTCGCCGAGCGCTCGGTGGACGATCCGTCCGACCCCTTCCAGCTCATCCGCATCGACGGCGACGACATCGCGGCCGACCCGGGCCGCCTCGCCGACGAGGCCGGCACCATGGGGCTGTTCGGGGCCAAGCGCGCCATCTGGGTGAAATCCACCTCGCGCAACATTGCGCCGGCGGTCGACGCGGTTCTGAAGAGCGAGCTGCAGGACACGGTGATCGTCATCGAAGGCGGCGATCTCCAGAAGTCCTCGCCGTTGCGAACCCTGTGCGAACGCTCGCAGAAGGCGCTCGCCCTGCCCTGCTATGCCGATACGGGCCGCGATCTCGGCACGGTCGTCGACGAGACCTTGAAGGCGAACGGCTTTTCGATCCAGCGCGAGGCCAGGACCGCTCTCATCGCGAGCCTCGGCGGAGACCGGCTCGCCACAAGGGGCGAACTCGCAAAGCTCATGCTCTATGCCCATGGCCAGACCGAGATCACCCTCGCCGACGTGGACGCCATCATGAGCGACGTGTCGAGCCTCGCCATGGATGCGGTGGTCGATGCCGCCTTCGCTGGCGAGGGCACGGGCTTGGAGACCGGCTCCCGGCGTCTGGCCGCGGAGGGCGTGAACGCATCCGTGCTGCTCGGCGCCGCGCTCCGTCACGCCCTGATGCTGCTCGCGGCCAGACTTTCCGTAGAGGAAGGTCGGCCGATCCCGGCCGTGATGGAAACCCTGCGCAGCCTGCACTTCCGGCGCAAGCCCCTGGTCGAGCGCCACCTGCAGCGCTGGACGAGCGACAGACTCAAGGATGCCATCGCTCTCCTGCAGACGAACCTGCTGCAGACCCGCCGCCTCGCCGATCTCGACGACACGATCGCGGCCAAGACCCTGCTCGACATCGCACGGGCGGCGCGGCGGTAAGCCCTCTTTTGGTGAAGCGTATATCTCTAAGTCATCACCGGCCTCGTGCCGGTGATCCCGATGCGAGAAGCGCCGCGCCTCAAACGATCGAGATGGCCGGCACAAGCCCGGCCATGACGAGCAGGATGCATTCCCGGCCGGCGATGGCGCAGCCATCGCAGGGCAAGGGAATCCATGGCGGTGGGCTTGATCTTGGATCCCCTTCCCGGTCCTACGGACCGTCGGGGATGACAACCGGGATTACGGATTCAACCGCCGGCACAATCCGTCGAGCTGCTCCAGGGTCTTGTATTTGATGCGCAGTTCGCCGCCCTTGCCCTTGTGATCGATGCTGACCGTGAGCCCGAGCACGTCCTGCAGGGCCTTTTCGAGGGCGCGGGTGTCCGGGTCCTTGTCGGCCTTGGCGGGCTTGGCCGCCTTGGCCTCGGCCTTGGTCGGGTCGGCATTGTCGTTCTGGGCGATCTCCTCGACCTGGCGCACGCTCAGGCCCTCGTCGAGGATGCGGTTCGCCACCTGGAGCGGATCCTTCACGGACAGGAGCGCGCGGCCGTGGCCCGCCGTGAGCTTGCGCTCCATCAGGAGCTTGCGCACGCCGACAGGCAGATCGGCGAGGCGCAGCATGTTGGCGATGTGGCTGCGGCTCTTGCCGATGATCTTCGAGAGGTTCTCCTGCGTGTAGGAGAACTCGACCATGAGCCGCGAATAGCCCTCCGATTCCTCGATCGGGTTGAGGTCGGCGCGCTGGACGTTCTCCAGGATCGCGTATTCGAGCGAGGTCTTGTCGTCGATGGAGACGATCACCACCGGCACCTTGTGCAGGCCGGCCTTCTGCGCGGCGCGCCAGCGGCGCTCGCCGGCGACGATCTCATATTGCTCGGTGTTGGTCGGCATCGAGCGCACCACGATGGGCTGGATGATGCCGCGATCCTTGATCGACTGGGTCAGCTCCTGCAGATCCTCCTCGTCAAAGCGCTTGCGCGGATTGCGCGGGTTCGGACGCAGGAACTCCACCGGCACATGGCGGGGCACGAAGCCCTTGCGCTCGAGATTGCCCATCTCGTCCCCGACCTCCCCGATCAGGGCGGCCAGTCCCCGGCCCAGGCGCGACTTACCTTCTTCTGCCATTGTCTCTCTCAAATATGTTTAAGCCGCGCGCAGGGCGCGTTCACGCTGAATGACTTCCGAGGCCAAACGGAGATAGGCCTGCGAGCCAGCGCATTTCAGGTCGTAGAGCAGCACCGGCTTCCCGTGCGACGGCGCTTCGGACACGCGGACGTTGCGCGGGATCATGGTCTCGTAGACCTTCGCTCCCATGAACTCGCGCACATCGGCCACCACCTGCCCCGAGAGGTTGTTGCGGGGGTCGAACATGGTCAACACGACCCCATGGATCGACAGATCCGGATTGAGCGCCGAACGGACCTGCTCGACCGTCTTGAGCAGCTGGCTGAGACCTTCCAGGGCAAAAAATTCGCATTGGAGCGGCACCAGAACCGCGTCAGCAGCCGTCAACGCATTGATGGTCAAAAGATTGAGCGATGGCGGGCAATCGATCAAAACATAGGTAAAAGGTTCGCTTACCTCGGAGCTCGAAAGGCTCTGGATCGCCGAGCGCAGGCGATGCGACCGGTTGCGCTCGTTGGCGATCTCCAGCTCGACGCCGAGCAGGTCGAGGGTCGAGGGTGCGACGGACAAACCCGGCACCACGGTCTCCGTGATGCTCTCGGCCAGAGACGCTTCGCCGGCGAGCACATGATAGGTCGAGATCTGGCGGCTCTTGCGGTCGATGCCGAGGCCCGTCGAAGCGTTGCCCTGCGGATCGAGATCGATGATCAGCACCCTTTCGCCGATGGCGGCGAGCGCCGTGCCGAGGTTGATCGCCGTCGTCGTCTTGCCGACGCCTCCCTTCTGGTTGGCGAGCACGAGAACGCGCGGCTTCACGCCACGCGCGCCTGCTTCGGGTCCGTTGCGGTCGGTCATCATGAATGGCTCTCGATGGAGGTTATGCGAAGAATCCTGGCTTCGGAATCGGTCAGGCTCGGCAGGTTCTCTGCCTCGAATGTCCACTTTTTCCGGGCCTCGGTCAATTCGATCTCGGCGTCCCGCCCCTTGGGAAACAGGCCCCTTGTCCCCGCTTTCAACAAGGGTGCGGTCCAGTCCAGGAGCAGGGTGAGCGAGGCCAAGGCGCGGGCGGAGACCACGTCGGCCTTGCCGACGAACCCGGGGATGACGGTTTCCAGCCGTGCTTCGTGGATTGTGGCCGAGACGCCGGTCAATCTGGCAATGTGACGGAGGAAGGCGCATTTGCGCGAATTGCTCTCGACGAGGTGAACCGCGAGCCCCCTCTCTGCCCCCGCGATGGCGAGCACAAGGCCGGGAAAGCCGGCGCCGGATCCGAGATCGAGCCAAGTCCGAGCATCGGGTGCAAGGTCGAGGAGCTGGAGCGAATCGACGATGTGGCGCTCCCAGATCTGGTCAAGGGTGGCCGGACCGACCAGGTTCTTGATCGCCTGCCAGCGCCGGAGCTCACGCTCCAGCAGCTCGAGCCTCTCGAATGTTTCACGTGAAACATTCAGGTCGGAGGCGTTGGCCGTAGCCGGTTTCGTCACGACAGCACCTCGGCGGAGCGGCCCTTCCGACCCGGTGCCTTGCGGGCGTGGGCGGCTAGCAGGGTCAGAGCCGCCGGTGTGATGCCCTCGATCCGGGCTGCTTGCCCGAGGGTCTTGGGACGGACCAGATCGAGCTTGGCCTTGATCTCGTTCGACAAGCCGGGAAGGCCCTGAAAATCGATGCTCTCCTCCAGCACCACGCCCTCATCGCGGCGATAGGCAGCGATGTCGGCCTGCTGCCGGTCGAGATAGACCGCATAGGTCGCATCGGTTTCGAGCCGCTCCCGCACCGGCGCGCTCACGTGGCCGAGGTCAGGCCAGACCCGGACGAGGTCGCCCCAGCCGATGCTCGGATAGGAGAGGAGCTGGTAGGCCGAGCGGCGGATGCCGTCCTGGTTCAGCTCGAACCCGTAACGGGACGCCTCCTGCGGCGTCAGGGTCAGGGACTGCAGCCGCTGCCGCGTCTCACGGATGTCCGCTTGGGATCGCCGGAAATGGCTCTCGCGCCGAGAGCCGACGCAGCCGATCTCCAGACCCTTGCCGGTCAGGCGCTCGTCCACGTTGTCGATGCGCAGGCTCAGGCGGTATTCGGAGCGGGACGTGAACATCCGGTAGGGTTCGCTCACCCCCCGGGTAATCAGGTCGTCGATCAGCACGCCGATATAGGACTCTGCCCTGTCGAACACGATTCCGTCCTGGCCGGCGGCCCGGCGCGCGGCATTGAGGCCGGCGACAAGACCCTGGGCGGCCGCCTCCTCATAGCCGGTGGTGCCGTTGATCTGGCCGGCCAGGAACAACCCTTGGACGGCCTTGGTTTCGAGCGCGGCGGTCAGGTTCCGCGGATCGACGTAATCGTACTCGATGGCATAGGCCGGCTGGAGCATCCTGACCTTCTCCAGGCCGGGGATATGGGACAGGAAGGCGAGCTGGACGTCCTCCGGCAGGGAGGTCGAGATCCCGTTCGGATAGACCGTGACGTCGTCGAGCCCCTCCGGCTCGAGGAAGATCTGGTGTCCGTCCCGATCGCCGAAGCGCACCACCTTGTCCTCGATGGACGGGCAATAGCGCGGCCCCCGGCCCTGGATCTCGCCGGAATACATGGCCGAGCGGTGCAGGTTGCGCCGGATCAGGTCGTGAACCTTGGCGGTCGTGCGGGTGACGCCGCACTCGATCTGCGGGTTCTCGATCCGGGTGGTGAGCAGGGAGAACGGCACCGGCTCGTCGTCCGCCGCCTGCTTGTCGACTCCGGCCCAGTCGATGGTGCGGCCGTCGAGGCGGGGCGGGGTACCGGTCTTCAGGCGTCCGAGGGTGAAGCCGAGCCGCTCGAAGGTCTTGGGCAAGCCGAGCGAGGGACGCTCGCCCATTCGGCCCGCCGGGATCTTCTTCTCGCCGATATGGATCAGGCCGGACAGGAAGGTGCCGGTGGTGATGACCACGGCCCCGGCGGTCAGGGTGCGTCCGTCGGTCAGAAGAAGGCCCGTGACCCGGCCTGCCTGGACGACGAGATCGTCGGCTTCTCCCTCGACGATGGTCAGGTTCGGCGTGTGCAGCAGCTCGGCCTGCATGACCCGGGCATAGAGCTTGCGGTCGGCCTGGGTGCGCGGGCCACGCACAGCCGGTCCCTTGCGGCGGTTGAGCAGGCGGAACTGGATGCCGGCCCGGTCGGCGATGCGGCCCATGACCCCGTCGAGGGCATCGATCTCGCGCACGAGATGGCCTTTGCCGAGGCCGCCGATGGCCGGGTTGCAGGACATGGCGCCGATGGTGGGCAGCTTGTGCGTGACGAGAGCCGTCCGTGCGCCCATGCGTGCGGCCGCGGCCGCCGCTTCGGACCCCGCATGGCCGCCGCCCACGACGATCACATCGAACACCTCACCCATCCTGATCTCCATGCCGGAGCATCGGCACATGAGCAAATCCCACTGGGGAAGCTCCGATGCTCCTTCGTCCTGCCGGGGCTCAGCCCGATGCGGGACGCTCGAAAACATTGTTTTGTCTGGTGCACCTGGATCTAAGACCCGGCGCGACGGAGGTCAAAAGGGCAAAATGTTTCACGTGAAACATTTCGGGTCGGACCTCGCTTCTGCACAGGCTGTTCACAACCTGTCCTCGGGCGATTCAGCATTGTTCCACCGATTCGTGAACAGCGGAAATCGCGAGTCTCACCGATTCGATTCAAGGTTACTGTCCGAGATAATTACTTTCCGATGCAGAAGCTGGAAAACAGGCGGTCGAGCACGTCCTCCACATCCACCCGGCCTGTGATCTCGCCGACGGCCCGGGCCGCCAGCCGCACCTCCTCGGCCGCCAGTTCGACCGGGCCACGATGGACCAGCATGAGCCGGGCCCGTTCCAGCGCCTCATAGGCCCGCTGCAGAGCCTGGCGATGACGCTCGCGAGTAACGAGGGCATCGCCCTGCCCCATCAGGGTGCCGGCCTCCTGCTCCAAGCGCCTGATCAGTTCCGGCAGACCCTCACCGGTCGTGGCCGCGATCATCAGGTCGCAATCATGCCGGGTCCGTTCGACATCCGCTTTGGTCCCGATGCGGAGGAGACGCCGCGCCGTGGGCGGGTTGCTCTCCTCGCCCTCCGGCGGCACGAGCCAGAGCACGAGGTCCGCATCCTGTGCCCGAGCCCGGGCGCGGGAGACCCCCTCCTGCTCGATCAGGTCGCCGCTCTCCCGCAGGCCGGCCGTGTCGACGATGTTCACGGGCAGGCCGCCGAGATCGCAATGGACCTCGATCACGTCCCGGGTGGTGCCGGCGATCGGCGACACGATGGCCACGTCGCGCCGGGCCAGGGCGTTCAGCAGGGTCGACTTGCCCGCATTGGGCGGGCCCGCCAGCACGACGGTCAGCCCTTCGCGCAGGCGTTCGCCGCTGCGATCGGCCATGGCCCGACCGATCTCGCCTGCCACCCGGTCGATCATCTGCAGGATCTCCGCCTCCAGATCCTCTGGGACATCGCCCTCGTCGGAGAAGTCGAGGCTCGCTTCGAGCAGAGCCAGGATCTGCAGCACGCTTTCCCGCCAGCCCTCGGCGGCGTTGCCCAGCCGGCCGCCGAGCTGGCGCATGGCCTGCCGCCGCTGGGCCTCCGTCTCGGCGTCGATGATATCCGCCAAGCCCTCCACCTGGGCCAGGTCCATCCGTCCGTTGAGGAAGGCCCGGCGGGTGAATTCCCCGGCCTCGGCCGGGCGGCAGTTTTCGACCACACCGAGGGCGCGCAGCACGGCAGCGCGGGTCGCTAGGCCGCCATGGATGTGGAGCTCGGCCTGGTCCTCGCCGGTGAAGCTCTGCGGGGCGGGCATCCACAGGACCAGGGCCTGATCGAGGAGCTCGCCCGTTACCGGGTGCTTCAACGTCCGCACGACCGCGCGCCGGGGCTCCGGCACCCCGCCGGCCATCCCCTCCAGAATGGTGCGGCTCTCACGTCCGCTGATCCGGATCAGGCACACGGCGGCGCGGCCGTGACCGGACGCGATGGCGAAGATGGTGTCGTCGGAACGCATGCGGGTGAACCTGGTGACGAGAAGAGGATTTAAGGTTGATGATGTCTTAATTAGTCAAAGCACGGTGCGGATCGGTTCTGATCCGAATCGATCGCGTTCAACGCCGGAGCAGGACCGATGAACCGCCTGACACAGGCCAGTTCCCCCTACCTTCTGCAGCACCGGGACAATCCTGTCCATTGGTGGGAATGGGGCTCCGAGGCCCTGGCGGAGGCCAAACGCCTCGACAAGCCGATCCTGATCTCCATCGGCTATGCCGCCTGCCACTGGTGCCACGTGATGGCCCATGAGAGCTTCGAGGATCCGGACGTAGCCGCGGTCATGAACGAGCTCTTCGTCAACATCAAGGTCGACCGCGAGGAGCGGCCGGATGTGGACCATGTCTACATGAGCGCGCTCCATCTCCTGGGCGAGCCCGGCGGCTGGCCGCTCACCATGTTTCTCACGCCCGACGGCGAGCCGTTCTGGGGCGGCACCTATTTTCCGAAGGAGCCTCGGTTCGGGCGCCCGGGCTTCGTCGGCGTGCTGCGGGAGATTAGCCGTCTGTATTACGCCGAGCCGGAGCGCATCCTCAAGAACCGGGACGCCATCAAGCACCACCTCGCGACAACCGACCAGGGTGACGGCGGCACTCTCGGACCGGCCGATCTCGACCGGATGGGGCTGCGGCTGTCCGAGCTGATCGACACGGAAAACGGCGGCCTGCAGGGTGCGCCGAAATTCCCCAACCCGCCAATCCTGGAATACCTCATTCGTTATGCTGGCCGCACCGGCGATGCGGAGGCGCGGAGGCGTTTCCTCCTCACCCTGGAGCGCATGGCGCTCGGGGGGATCCACGATCATCTCGGCGGCGGCTTCGCCCGCTATTCCGTCGACGAGCGCTGGCTCGTGCCGCATTTCGAAAAGATGCTCTACGACAACGCGCAGCTCCTGGAGCTCTTTGCGCTGGCCTATGCCGAGACCGGCCGCGCCCTGTTCCGGGATGCCGCCACCGGCATCGTCGCCTGGCTCGAACGGGAGATGACCACGCCGGAAGGCGCCTTCGCGTCCAGCCTCGATGCGGATTCGGAGGGCGAGGAGGGCCGCTTCTATGTGTGGAGCGTGCCTGAGATCCGCGAGGTCCTGGGCGATGAGGACGCCGCCTTCTTCGCGCGTGTCTACGACATCAGCCCGGAGGGCAACTTCGAAGGCCACAACATCCCGAACCGGCTCGTCTCCGGCGAGGCGCCGCCCGCCGTGGAGGAGCGGCTCGCCATCATGCGGGAGAAGCTTCTGGACCGACGCGCCTCGCGGGTGAGGCCCGGCCTCGACGACAAGGTGCTGGCGGACTGGAACGGATTGATGATCGCAGGCCTGGTGCGCGCCGCTCCCCTCCTCGACCGGCCGGACTGGATCGCCCTCGCCCGGCGGGCCTATCGTTTCGTGTCTGAATCGATGAGCCGCGACGGCCGGCTCGGTCATTCCTGGCGCGGCGGCGCCCTGATCTTCCCGGGCTTCGCTCTCGACCATGCCGCCATGATGCGGGCGGCGCTCGCCCTTTACGAGGCGACGTCAGAACCCGCCTATCTCCGGGACGCGCAGACCTGGCGCGATGGGCTGCTCTCCGACTTCATGGTCGAGGAGGCCGGCTGTCTCGCCATGACGGCCCAGGGGGCCGATCCGCTCGTGGTCCGTCCGCAGCCGACCCATGACGACGCGGTGCCTAACGCCAACGGCGTTTTCGCCGAGGCGCTCGTTCGGCTGGCCCAGATCACCGAGACAGAAGGCGATCTCCAACGGGCCTCGGATGTACTGAGCCGGTTGGTGGGGCTCGCACGCTCGTCCCCGCTCGGCCACACCTCGATCCTCAACGCCCTCGACCTACACCTGCGCGGCCTGAGCATCCTCGTCACGGGAAGCGGGGCCGAGGCCCTGTTCGAGGCTGCGCAGAAAATCCCCTACCTCGATCGGAGCGTGCGCCGGCTGGGCGCAGACGAGGCACTCGACGACAACCACCCGGCCAAAGCCCTTGCCGCATCGAGCCCGGAGGCCCAAGCCCTCGTCTGTGCCGGCACGCGCTGCTCCCTGCCGGTGACGGATGCGGATGGGTTGAAGGCGCAGGTGGCGGAGATGCTGGCGGTGGAGGGCGAAACATAAATCAAGCACGAAAACTCTCCTCCCCCTTGTGGGGAGGAGTTGGAGGTGGGGGTGTGGGCATAAGTCGATTTCGAGAGAGCGCAGCGCCTTCAGCTGCTCACCTCTCCTTGAGGGAGAGGTCGCGCCGGAGGCGCGGGTGAAGGGTTACAGGTCTATCCGGAGAGGGCGTATCCCCTCACCCGGACCTGACAGTCCGACCTCTCCCCATGGGAGAGGTGAGGCTGCGGCACCGCCGTGCCTGGCCCTCCGCAGTAGCGGGCAAGCTCATCAGCAATCCGGCTCCGGTCGCTCCACCCCGCGCTTCAGGTGCGTCAAAGGCAGGGTCGCGTCGGATTTCACGCGCGTCAGGGCGAAGTTCGACCGGATGTCGCCGATCATCGGCAGGACCAGGAGCTTTTCCGTCAGCAGCGTCTCGTAGGCTTTCAGGTTGGTCACCACGATCTCGGCGATGAAATCGGCCGTGCCCGAGACCATGTGGCAGGCGACCACCTCGGGCATGGCGGCCAGCGCCTGCTGGAGCGCCTGCGCATTGTCGCGGGAATGCTTCTCCACCTTGATCTCGACGAAGACCGTCAGGCCGAGACCGACCGAGTCCCGGTCGAGCACGGCCCGGTAGCTGCGGATGAAGCCGTCGCGCTCCAGGCGCCGGACCCGCCGCAGGCAGGGCGAGGGCGAGAGGCCGACCTGATCGGCCAGCTCCTGGTTGGTCAGCCGCCCGTTGGCCTGAAGGGCTTTCAGGATCCGAAGGTCGATGGCGTCGAGATTGATGTAGGGCATGGATGCGCGAAACCCTGTTATCGCGCAATTTTCTGCCAAGAACACGCAATCATCAAGCGGAACTTCGCAAGGACATGTCTTGGCCTGGAAGGCTATGCTCAATGGCACCAAGGAGACTCATCATGTCCGATCTTGCCTGTCCCGCGCCTCGGGCGCGACGCCGCCCTGCCCTTATCGGCTGGCTCGCCGCCCTTGCCACGGTAACGATCTGGGCGGTCTGGGCCGTTGCCACCCGCCATGCGGTAACGCACGACCTGCCGCCGGCCGCCCTCGGTCTCGTGCGGTTCGGCGTCCCGGCCCTCCTGCTCATCCCGATCAGCTGGCGGATCGGCCTGTTTCCGAAAGGTCTCGGGATCGTCAAAGGGCTCGGGCTCCTCGGCTCCGGCGCGCCGTTCTTCCTGGTCGTGGCGCTGGGCATGCAATTCGCCCCGGCGGCGGAGATCGGGCCGCTGCTGCCGGGCACCATGCCGCTCTTCGTGGCGCTGATCGGCTGGCTCGCTTTCGGCGAGCGGCTCGGGCGCATCAGGGTCGCCGGTTTCGCCCTCATCCTGATCGGAGTCCTCTGCATCGGGGGCCATGGCCTGCTCTATGCCGGCAACGGTGCCTGGCGCGGGCATCTTCTGCTGCTCACCGGCGCCTGCCTGTGGGGGATCTACACCCATGCCTATCGCGGCAGCGGTCTGTCTGCCCTCCAGGCCGCCGCGCTCATCGGGCTGTGGTCCTTCCTGATCCTCTTGCCTTTCGGCGCCCCGTCTCTGGTCCGGGCGCTCGGCGACGGATTAGCCGGTCCAGTGATCGTGCAGGCGGTGCTCCAGGGTTTCCTGTCCGGCGTGGCGGGCATCATTCTCTACGGGATGGCCGTCGACCGTCTCGGCGCCTCACGGGCGGCCGCCGTCTCGCCCCTGGCGATCGTGCTGGCGGCGGTGCTCGCCGTTCCCGTCCTCGGCGAGATTCCGGATATGGCCGCTCTCGTCGGGATAACATTGGCGACGCTCGGCGTTGTGCTGGCGAGCGGCGTCTTCGGTCCCCCCGCGAAGGGATGACGAGGGCGCCCGTCACGGCACAGGAGCGACGATGTTCTTTTTCTTCTCGAACCGGCTGGGCTGCGCAGGCTCGCTCCTGGTCTCCGCGGTGCTGACCGTGATCGTGCTCGCTCTGATGGGGGTGTTCTGACGGCAAACAAAAACCCCATCCTCACGAGAAGGATGGGGCTGATGTTCGGAGCCGGACGGTCCGGCCGCCTCAGGTGTTCATCGAATCGAAGAATTCCTGGTTCGACTTGGTCTGGCGCAGCTTGTCGAGCAGGAACTCGATGGCATCGACCGTGCCCATCGGGTTGAGGATGCGGCGCAGCACGTACATCTTCTTGAGCGTGTCGCTCGGGACCAGGAGCTCTTCCTTGCGGGTGCCGGAGCGGGTGATGTCGATGGCCGGGAAGGTGCGCTTGTCGGACACCTTGCGGTCGAGGATGATTTCCGAGTTGCCGGTGCCCTTGAACTCTTCGAAGATCACCTCGTCCATGCGCGAGCCCGTGTCGATCAGCGCGGTCGCGATGATGGTGAGCGAGCCGCCCTCCTCGATGTTGCGCGCCGCACCGAAGAAGCGCTTCGGGCGCTGCAGGGCGTTGGCGTCGACACCGCCGGTGAGCACCTTGCCGGAGGACGGCACCACGGTGTTGTAGGCGCGGCCCAGACGGGTGATCGAGTCGAGCAGGATGACCACGTCACGGCCGTGCTCCACGAGGCGCTTGGCCTTCTCGATCACCATCTCGGCCACCTGCACGTGGCGGGTCGCCGGCTCGTCGAAGGTGGAGGCCACGACCTCGCCCTTCACGGAGCGCTGCATGTCGGTCACCTCCTCCGGGCGCTCGTCGATGAGCAGCACGATGAGGTAGCACTCGGGATGGTTGGTGGTGATCGACTGCGCCACGTTCTGCATCAGCACGGTCTTGCCGGTGCGCGGCGGCGCCACGATGAGGGCGCGCTGGCCCTTGCCGATGGGCGACACGATGTCGATGATGCGCGGCGAGAAATCCTTGCGCGTCGGATCGGCGATCTCGAGGTTGAAGCGCTCGTGCGGGAAGAGCGGCGTCAGGTTGTCGAAATGGACCTTGTGCCGGATCTTCTCCGGATCCTCGAAATTGATGGTGTTGACCTTGAGCAGGGCGAAATAGCGCTCGCCCTCCTTCGGGCCGCGGATCGGGCCGTCCACCGTGTCGCCGGTGCGCAGGCCGAACTTCCGGATCTGGGAGGGCGAGACGTAGATGTCGTCGGGGCCGGGCAGGTAGTTGGAATCGGCCGAGCGCAGGAAGCCGAAGCCGTCCTGCAGCACCTCGACGACGCCGGCGCCGATGATCTCCACCTCGCGCGCCGCCAGCTGCTTGAGGATGGCGAACATGAGCTCCTGCTTGCGCATGGTGCTCGCATTCTCGACCTCGAGCTCTTCGGCGAAGGTGATGAGTTCGGTGGCGGACTTGGATTTCAGGTCTTGAAGTTTGATTTCCCTCATCGGGGAACACTCTCGGGGTAAAATCGCGGGCAGATGGGGCTGTACGCGGGGAGATCGGGGAACGTTCGACAGGGCCGCTCAGTTCACGAGGGTGACTTGAGAGAGCCCTGGGGGCCCCGTGCAGCGCACCTGTCTTTAAGGAAGAGAAATCTTATGTAGCGTCTTTCGATCCAAGTCTCAAGAGGCTTTGGAACACAACCTCGCGAACGTCATTCCGGACGAGGCACAGCGGAGATCCGGGAGCGGTTCAGGATATAGGGCGCACTCCCTCTCCCTGAGGGAGAGGGTTGGGGTGAGGGGTTAGAGCCTTACCGGCTAGACCTGTAACCCCTCACCCGCGCCTCTGGCGCGACCTCTCCCATCGGGAGAGGTGAAGAAGCGCCACACTCGTCCCACGTTCCCGGATCGTCTGCGGCATCCGGTATGACGTTGGTATCCTCAAAACGGCTTCACGATCACCAGGATCACGATGCCGATCATGAGCACCGTCGGGACCTCGTTGATCATGCGGTAGAACTTCGCCGGGCGGGTGTTCCGGTCGGCGGCGAAATCCTTCACGGTGCGCGACAGGAAGCCGTGCACGCCGGAGAGGATCAGCACCAGGAGCACCTTCACGTGCAGCCAGCCGGAGGTGTACCAGCCGCCCTGCCAGATCAGGATCAGGCCAAGGATCCAGGCGATGCTCATGGCCGGGTTGATGATCGCCTTGAGGAGGCGCCGCTCCATGATCTTGAAGGTCTCGGACTGGATCGAGCCCTTCGGCGCGTCGCAGTGATAGACGAAGAGGCGCGGCAGATAGAGCATGCCGGCCATCCACGCGATGATGGCGATCACGTGGGCCGCCTTGATCCAGAGATACAGCATGTCAGCCCCCCCGCACGCGAGCGATCATCTGCTCCACGTGGTCGATCGGCGTCTCCGGCAGGATGCCGTGTCCGAGATTGAAGATATGCGGCCGGCCGCGCACCGCGTTCAGGATGTGGTCGACGCCCTTGGTCAGGGCCTCGCCTCCGGCGATGAGGGCGAGCGGATCGAGATTGCCCTGGGTCGCCACCGCGCCCGGCAGGGTCGGCAGCACGATTGCGGGATCGAGCGTCCAGTCGAGGGCGAGCGCGTCCCCGATGCCGGCCGCGGCGAAGCGGTGGAGATTGGCACCGCCGCCGCGCACGAAAACGATCACCTTCGCCTGCGGCCGCGCGCGTTTGAGGCCCTCGACCATCCGACGGATCGGCTCGAGGGAAAGCCGGTCGAAAAGCGCCGGCGGCAGGGCCGAGCCGAAGCTCTCGAAGATCTGGACCGCTTCGGCGCCCGCGTCGATCTGGCGGACGAGATAGGCCATGGAGGCCCGCACCAGGCGGTCGATGAGCGCATCCATGAAAGCCGGATCGCGATAGGCGGTGAGCCGGGCCGGCGCCTGGTCGGGCGTGCCCTTGCCGGCGATCATGTAGCTCGCCACCGTCCAGGGCGCGCCGCAGAAGCCGAGAAGGGTAGTCTCCTTCGGCAGCGACTGGCTCAGGCGGTCGAGGGTCTCGAAGACGGGATTCAACCGCTCCAGCGGCAGCTCGTCGGCAAGCCTCGAAAAATCTTTCGCGGAGGTGACCGGATCGAGTTTGGGACCCTCGTTCTCGACGAAACGCACGTCCTGACCCAGGGCATGGGGGATCACCAGGATGTCGGAGAACAGGATCGAGGCATCGAAGCCGAAGCGGCGGATCGGCTGGAGGGTTACTTCCTCGGCGAGCTTCGGATTGTAGCAGAGATCGAGGAAGGAGCCGGCCTGTTTCCGGGTCTCGCGGTATTCCGGCAGATAGCGACCGGCCTGACGCATGATCCAGATCGGCAGCGGCCAGACCGGCTCGCCGTTCAGCACGCGTAAAATCGCTTTGGTGGGACGCTCGCTCACAGGCCCTCTCTAATAAAGATAATCTTTGAATCTAAGAATCTGATGTTTCTCTTGGGCCGTGAATCACAAAGCCGCAACCCCGTCCACAGACGGTCCACATGGGCCGTCCCGTTAACGGGTCATTAACGGATGGGGCGAGCGTGCCACAATCCTTTCCGAATTGTTAAACCTTAACAGCCCGTTAACGAAGCTTAACCACATCTGAATCGAGTTCTTGCGGGTGATTCGTGCCGGATTCTCCCAAACCGCCAGCGGGAGACTCGCACAATCGGGAGCCCTGTTGATCGTTTGAGACGAATCCCACAGGCCCCCGCGCTGGACCTCCGCGCGACGGCGTTTTATCCACATTGATCGACTCCTCTTCCCGGAGAGCATCCGCCGTGGGACGCAGCTATTTCCATCTCCACCTCGTGTCGGACTCGACCGGCGAAACGCTCATCACCGTGGCGCGCGCGGTGGTGGCGCAATACGAGGGGGTGGCCGCCATCGAGCACGTCTATCCGCTCGTGCGCTCCAACACGCAGCTCGAACGGGTGATCAGCGAGATCGAGACCGCGCCGGGCATCGTGCTCTACACCCTGGTGGAGCAGGATCTGGCCCACCGGCTCGAGGAGGTCTGCCGCGCCACGGGCTCGCCGCATCTCTCCGTTCTGGAGCCGGTGCACGCCCTGCTCTCCTCCTATCTCGGCACGCATTCGACGGCGCGTCCGGGCGCGCAGCACATGCTCAACGCCGAATATTTCAAGCGCATCGATGCGATGAACTTCACGCTGCTCCACGACGACGGGCACCTGCCGCACGATCTCGACGACGCGGACGTGATCCTGGTGGGCGTGAGCCGCACCTCGAAGACGCCGACCGCCATCTATCTGGCCAACCGTGGCCTGAAGACGGCGAATATTCCCCTCGTGCCCGGGGTGCCGCCGCCGGCGGTTCTGGAGACGGCGCGGAAAGCCCTGATCGTCGGCCTTGTGGCCACGCCGGAGCGCATCGTGCAGATCCGGCAGAACCGTCTGCTCAGCCTCAACGCCGATGACGACACATCTTACGTGGACCGCGACGCGGTGGCCGAGGAACTCGCGGCCTCCCGGCGGCTGTTCGCCCGCAACGGCTGGCCGGTGATCGACGTGACCCGCCGCTCCATCGAGGAGACGGCGGCGGCGATCATCGATCTCTATCGCGACCACCGCCTGCGCTTCATTGCGGAATAAACCCATGCCGGCGCTCTGGACCCATTCCGACAAACTTCTCCTCGCCTCGAAGAGCGCGACACGGCTCGCCTTGCTCGTGAGCGCGGGCCTTCCGGTCGAGACCCAGGATTCCGGCGTCGACGAGCGGGCCGTCGAGGCGACGGCCGCGCAGGAGAGGCTCGATCCGCCGGCGCTCGCCGGACGGCTCGCGGCCGAAAAGGCGCTCGCCGTCAGCCGCCGCCATCCGGACCGGGTCGTGCTCGGGGCCGATCAGGTGCTCGCGTTCGAGGGTGCGGTGTTTCACAAGCCTGCGGACTGCGATGCGGCGAAAGCGCATCTGATGAGCCTGTCCGGACGGCGCCACGCCCTGCATTCGGCCGGCGCCATCGCCATCGGCGGACAGGTGGTGGAGCGCTTCCTGGCCAGCGCCGATCTCGCCATGCGGACTTTGACGGACGAGGCGGTCGATCTCTATCTCGACCTCGCCGGGCCCGATGTGCTCAGGAGCATCGGCGTTTACCAGGTCGAAGGGATCGGGGTGCATCTCTTCGAGACCGTCGAGGGGGACCATTCGACGATCCTGGGACTCCCGCTCCTTCCGTTCCTTGCCGCCCTGCGCCGTCTCGGCTGCCTCGCCCTTTAAGGATCTTGACGTCATGACGAAGGCCTTCGTCGTCGGCCATCCGATCAAGCATTCCCGCTCGCCCCTGATCCACGGCTATTGGCTGGAGCGATACGGCCTCGATGGCTCCTATGACCGCATCGACGTCGCACCTGTGAACTTCGGGGATTTCCTGAAAGGCTTCCGGTCAAAGGGCTATGCCGGCGGCAACGTTACCATCCCGCACAAGGAGATGGCCTTCTTCAACGTCGAACGCCGCACGGCCCAGGCTGAGCGCGTGGGCGCGGTGAACACCGTCTGGATCGAGGACGGGGTGCTCTGGGGCGACAACACGGACGTCGCCGGCTTCATGGCCCATCTCGATGCGAGCCTGGGGACAGGCTGGGAACAGGATGTGGAAACGGTTCTGGTGCTCGGAGCCGGCGGCGCCGCCCGGGCCGTGGTGGCGGGTCTCCAGGACAGGCCGATCAAGCGCATCTTCGTGGCGAACCGCACCCCGTCGAAGGCCGAGGACCTGGCACGCGATCTGAGATCCGGCAGCCCCGTGGGTCTGGAGACCTCGGCCTGGGAGGCGCTGCCGCGGGTGATCCCCCATGCCCGGCTCATCGTCAACACCACGTCCCTCGGCATGGCGGGCCAGCCACCGCTCGCCCTCGACCTGTCCCGGGCGCCGCGCAAGGCAATTGTCGCGGACATCGTCTATGTTCCGATCGAGACGCCGCTCCTGGCAGCCGCGTCGGCCGAGGGGCTGAGGACCGTCGACGGGCTCGGCATGCTGCTCCACCAGGCGGTGCCGGGCTTCCGGCGCTGGTTCGGCGTGACGCCCGAGGTGACGCCGGAGCTGCGGGGGCTGATCCTCGCCGACATCGAAGGTGCACGATGACCTTCGTGCTCGGCCTCACCGGCTCGATCGGCATGGGAAAATCGGCCACCGCCGATCTCTTCCGCCGGCTCGGCGTGCCGGTTCACGATGCCGACGCCGCAGTGCACAGGCTCTATCGCGGCCGCGCCGCGCCGTTGATCGAAAAGACCTTTCCCGGCACCGTGACGGAGGGAGCCGTCGACCGGGCGAAGCTTGGCGCCGCCGTTCTCGGCGACCCGGCGCGCATGAAGCAGCTGGAGGCCATCGTGCATCCGCTGGTGCGGGAGGAGGAGGAAGCTTTCCTCAGGCGAGTGTCGGCCCTTTCGCCGGTCGCCGTGCTGGACATTCCCCTCCTGTTCGAGACCGGCGGCGAGACGCGCTGCGATGCGGTTCTCGTGGTCACCGCGCCTGCGGCCGTACAGCGCGCCCGCGTCATGGCCCGGCCCGGCATGACGGACGAAAAATTTCATGCCATCCTGGCCAAGCAGATGAGGGACGAGGACAAGCGGGCCAGGGCGCATTTCCTGGTCGAGACCGGCCGCGGCTTTTCGTCCGCCGAGGCTCAGGTCCGGTCGATCCTCGCCTGTCTCGCCGGCCGGCCCGGGCGACGAAGCCATTGTTGATGAAAAGAGTTCGTGATGTTGCGTGAAATCGTTCTGGATACCGAAACCACCGGCACCAGCTATGCGAACGGCGACCGGGTGATCGAGATCGGCTGCGTCGAGCTCCTCAACCACATTCCCACGGGCAAGAGCTATCACGTCTACATCAACCCGGAATGTCCGGTCTCGCCCGGCGCCTTCGCGGTCCACGGGCTCTCGGACGAGTTTCTCAAGGACAAGCCGGTCTTCGCCGCCATCGCCGACGAGTTCGCCGCGTTCGTGCGCGATGCCCGTCTCGTCATCCACAACGCCGCCTTCGACATCGGCTTCCTCAACGCGGAATTCGCCCGCACCGGACACAAGCAGTTCAACCTGTCCGATGCGGTCGATACCCTCAGCATGGCCCGGCGCAAGCATCCGGGTGCGGCCAACAACCTCGATGCCCTCTGCGCGCGCTACGGGATCGACAATTCCAAGCGCACCAAGCACGGGGCGCTGCTCGACGCCGAGATCCTGGCCGAGGTCTATATCGAGCTGATCGGCGGCAAGCAGGTGGGCTTTGACCTCGCGGTGAGGCCCGCCGCCCGGGCCGGCGCGGCCCATTCGGGCGCGACAGGTGCCCGCGATGCCCGTCCGCGCACCCTGATCTCACGGCTGACCGAGTCGGAGCGCGCGGCGCACGAGGCCTTCATCCAGTCGCTGGGCCCCAGCGCCCTCTGGCGCGAGTACCTTGGTGAGGCCACGACCGAGGCGTCGTCCTGATCTGAACTACCTCCGTCGTCATCACCGGCCCTGTGCCGGTGATCCCGATCAATTGAAGCGCGTCGTTCTTCCGATCGGGATGGCCGGGACAAGCCCGGCCATGACGTCTGCCGTTTGTTCATCACGGGCCGGCCAAGCCCCCGGGCTGAGGGCTAGACCACAAAAATAAGGGCGAGGCAGTCACCCGCCTCGCCCGATCTGGACAGTCGAACCTCGTCCGAAGACTTAGGACAGCGTCTGACCGGCGCCGTTCTGCTGCCCCTGGACCTCGGCCGCGCGCTGGCGGTAGAGGGCCACGAAATCGATCGGGTCGATGTAGAGGGGCGGGAAGCCGCCGTTGCGCACCGCATCGGCCACCATCTGGCGCGCGAAGGGGAACAGCAGCCGCGGGCACTCGATCATCACCACCGGGTGCAGCTGCTCCTGCGGGATGTTCTGGATCCGGAACACGCCCGAATAGGTCAGCTCGAAGGCAAACAGCACGTCCTTGCCGCCGATCTTGGCATCGCCCTCGAGGGTGAGGTCGACCTCGAAATCGGCCTCGGCGAGCTGCTTGGCGTTCACGTTGACCTGCAGGTTGATCTGCGGGCCTTCCGATTGCTGCTGCAGGGAGCGGGGGGCGTTGGGATTCTCGAAGGAAAAGTCCTTGCAGTACTGCGCAAGGGCGTTGAGCGCGGGCGCTCCGTTGTTTGCCGGGTTCTCGGCCATGGGTTCATGCTCCCTAAGGGGTGTCTTGTCGGCCCGGACGGAACACGTCGTCGGGCAAAGCGCCGGCTCGCTTCGGGCCATGGGTCTTCGCGCTATCAGCTTCTCCGGCACGAAGCAAGATTTCAGCCGACTCATTTGCTTGTCGGGGGCAGAGGTGGATGTTACGACCTCAAGACCCCATATGCGAAGGATGACACCTTCGCCTCCTTGATACAACGCCCGGCGACAACCGGGCGCGGGCAGGCTCACAACGGATCGACGATGCAGGATTCCTTCGACATCACGACCCTCATTTTTATCGTACTCGCCGTTTTCGTGATCTGGCGTCTGCGCTCCGTTCTGGGGCAGAAGACCGGCAACGAGCAGCCCCCTTTCGATCCGATGTCGCGCCGGGATGCGCCCCTTCGTCCCGGCAATGCGCCGGCCGAGCCGGATCACAATGTGGTGCGCCTGCCCGGCGCCAACGGCGCCCGTCCCGCCGCCGAGGTCCCCTCGGCGGAGCGCTGGAAGGGCATCGCCGAGCCGGGAACTCCCATGGCCCAGGCCCTCGACGGCATTGCCCGGGCCGAGCCGGCCTTCAACGCGGCCGAGTTCCTGGAAGGCGCCAAGTCCGCCTATGAGATGATCGTCACCGCCTTCGCGCAGGGCGACCGCAAGACCCTCAAGGACCTCCTCGCGCGGGAGGTCTATGAAGGCTTCGAGCGGGCGATCACCGAGCGCGAGCGCAGAGGCGAGACGGTGGAGACCACCTTCGTGTCCATCGACAAGGCCGAGATGGCCGGAGCCGAGATCCAGGGCAAGACGGCCCAGATCGTGGTCCGTTTTCTCTCCAAGCTGATCACTGCGACCCGCGATGCCTCCGGCACCGTGGTCGATGGCAGCCCCGAGACCGTGGCCGACGTCACCGACGTGTGGACCTTCGCCCGCAGCCTCGGCAGCCGTGATCCCAACTGGCAGCTCGTGGCGACCGAAGCGGGGCAATGAGGCATGCCGGGCGGGCCCTCCTCGCTTGCTCTCTCGCATGGGGCTTAAGCATGCCCGCTGGCGCAGCCTCGGCGCTGCGGGATCAGGCGCGGCTCGAGCCCCTGCCCTTCATGCAGCTTGCAGGCTGGGAGGCGGACGATCACGCGGCCGCCTTCCAGGCCTTTCTCCGCTCCTGCCGCGCTCTTGATGCGGGTGCCGGGACGCTGCGCCCGGCGCAGGCGCCGCAACCGGACCTCCTGTCGGTCTGCCGCGAGGCCCTCAAGAATCCCGGTGCCTCGCGGTCCGAGGCGCGGCGCTTCTTCGAAACCCATTTTCAGCCCGTCGCCGTCACTCCTCTGTCCGGCAACGGCTTTCTCACCGGCTATTACGAGCCGGAATTTCAGGGCTCGCGCACGCCCGACGCTACCTATCGGGTGCCCCTGCTCGACCGGCCCGAGGATCTCGTCACTATCCCTCAAGGCGAAACCCTGCCCGGCCTCGAGAAAGGCCTGCAGGCCGCCCGGCGCACGAAGGAGGGCTACGAGCCCTATCCGGACCGGGCCGCCATCGAGGAGGGCATCCTAGGACCTCTGGCCAAGCCCATCGTGTACCTGCGCGAGCCGGGCGAGGCCTTCATCATTCATGTGCAGGGCTCGGCCCGCATCCGCTTGGCCGACGGCTCGGTGATGCGCGTCGCCTATGCGGGGCGCAACGGACGGCCCTACACGTCCATCGGCCGCCTGCTGGTGCAGCAGGGCGAGATGGACCTGGAGACCATGACGCTCGACAAGCTGATGGGCTGGCTCAAGAACCATCCGGAACCGGCCAAAGCCCTGATGCGGCAGAACCAATCCTACATCTTCTTCCGCGAGGCGAGCGAGCTTGCGCCCGCGGACGGACCCATCGGTGGCGCCGGCACGCCGCTCGTGCCCGGCCGCAGCCTCGCGGTCGACCGGTCCCTCTGGACCTACGGCCTGCCCGTCTGGCTCGACGGTCAATTGCCGCTGACGCTCGACAGGACGGAGCCCCTGCGGCGGCTCATGATCGCCCAGGACACGGGCTCGGCCATCGTCGGCCCGGCCCGGGGCGATTTCTTCTTCGGCAGCGGCGAGGAGGCGGGACGCCGCGCCGGGCTCCTGCGCCATGCGGTGCGCTTCGTGGTTCTGCAGCCCAAATCCCGCTCATGACCAAGAGAAGCCGTGCCCGCCAGCTCAGCCCCGAGGAGAAGCGGCTCTGGTCCCACGTGGCCAGGCACGTGAAGCCCATGGCGGGCAAGCGCCTGCCGCCCGAGCCGGAGCCCGAGAGCAAGCCCGCCACGGGCCCTGCCCCGCAGGTTACGGCGCTGAACCCCACCCTGCCCCCGCTCCCGCCGCAGCCGAAACCGGCCCTGCCGCCGCTCGCGCCCGTGGAGCGCAAGACGCTCCAGGCCCTCCGGCGCGGCCGCAAGGACGTGGACAGCGTCATCGACCTGCACGGGATGCGCCAGGAAGAGGCTCATTTCGCCCTCCTGCGCTTCCTCCATCAGGCGCAGAGCTCCGGCTACGGGCTCGTCCTCGTGATCACCGGAAAGGGCGGCGCGGCTGCCGGCCACGGCCTGTTCGAGGAGCGCGGCGTGTTGCGGCGCATGGTGCCCCATTGGCTCCGCCTGCCCGATCTGCGGCCTCTGGTGATCGGCTTCGAGGAGGCCTCTCCCCAGCACGGCGGATCCGGTGCACTCTATGTCAGGCTCCGCCGCCGGCGGGGTGCGGGATAGGGACATGACCCCTTTCGGTGAACGGGTGCGGCAGCTGCGCCAGGAGCGCGGGCGAATGTTGAAGGACATGGCCGCGCATCTGGGCGTGTCGAGCGCCTATCTGTCGGCCCTGGAGCGCGGCGAGCGCGGCAAGCCCACCTGGGCTCTCATCCAGGGGGTCCTGCAGTATTTTCACATCATCTGGGACGAGGCCGACGAACTCGCCCGCCTTGCGGATCTCTCCGACCCGAAGGTGAAGATCGACACGGCGAACACCAATCCCAAGGCGACGCTGCTGGCCAACCGCCTGGCCCGGGAGATCCGCGGCCTCACGCCGGAGGAACTCGATCAGATGGTCGCCGTCCTCGACCAAGCGCAGGAGCGGGAGAAAAAGGCCGCTTGCGGCATTCCGGGCGACGCCCAGGCACCTGTCTCACCCCGCTGAAACATCGGCCCTTCAGGTCGGCTTAAGACCTTGACCTCCCCTGCCCCGGATGCGAAAGCGCCCCGTCCTGTCCCAACCCCGGTGGCTCATGTCCCAGACCCGCATCGACGTCCTCACCCTCGGCAACGCCATCGTTGACGTGCTCGCCCATACGGACGAGGCCTTCCTCATCAAGAAGAAGGTCCATAAGGGCGCCATGCAGCTCATCGACGAGGCCCGAGCCGAGGAGCTCTACGGCGACATGGGACCGGCGATCATCGTGTCGGGCGGCTCGGGGGCGAATACGGCGGCGGGCGTGGCCTCCTTCGGGGTCAAGGCGGGCTTCATCGGCAAGGTGAAGAACGACGAGACAGGAAAACTCTTCGCCCATGACCTCAGGGCCATCGACGTGCATTACGATGTGGCCCTGGCCGAGGACGGCCCGGCGACGGCGCGCAGCTTCATCCTGGTGACGCCGGACGGCGAGCGCACCATGAACACCTATCTGGGCGCCTGCCAGAACCTCACCCCCGACGACGTGAACCCCGACACGGTGCGCGCCTCGTCGATCGTCTATCTCGAAGGCTATCTCTGGGACCCGCCGGCCGCCAAGGAAGCTTTCCGCAAGGCGGTCAAGATCGCCCACGAGGCCGGCAACAAGGTGGCGCTCACGCTGTCCGACGCCTTCTGCGTCGATCGCTACCGGGACGAGTTCCTCGGGCTCATGCGCGACGGCAGCCTCGACATCCTCTTCGCCAACATCCACGAGCTGCAGAGCCTCTACGGCACATCCGACCCCGACACCGCGCTGGCCGCCCTGCGGGAGGAAAACGTACTCGGCGCCATCACCCGCTCGGCGGAGGGCGCGCTGATCGTCAGCCGTGGCGAGACCCGCGCCGTGCCGGCCTTCCCGGTGGAGCGCGTGGTCGACACCACGGGCGCGGGCGACCTCTTCGCCTCAGGCTTCCTCGCCGGCCTCGTGAAGAACCTGGATCTGACCGACTGCGCCCGCCTCGGCGGCCTCGCCGCCGCCGAGATCATCAGCCATCTCGGCGCCCGCCCGCAAACCAGCCTCAAGGGGCTGGCTGAGCAGCAGGGGTTGCTGGGGTGACCGCTTTCTTCCCTCCCCCTTGCGGGGAGGGATTGAGAGTGGGGTCGGAATGTCAAAGCGCTGCGCCTGATCCAGCAGGCGCAGCGGCTGCTGCGTGTACCTCCCCCTTCCTGAGGGAGAGGGTTGGGGTGAGGGGTTGCAAGTTTATCCGGCGAGGACTCTAACCCCTCACCCGGACCTCCGGTCCGACCTCTCCCATTGGGAGAGGTGAAACAGCGCCTCACTCGGCGAACGCTTACCCAGCTGCACCACCCCTACCTCCCACTCCTCCCCGTAAGGGGGAGGAGAAATCGCGCTCAATCCCCTCCCGTCCGCCCGAACCAGATGCTGAACAGCGCCGCCAAGGCCACCAGCGCCAGGAAGCCGTTGAAGGCGACGAGCAGGAACGGCGGGATCCGCTGCACGTCGGGCTGCGGCGGCTGCGAGCCGGTGAAGACCTGACGCCAAACCGCGGCCGCGAAGCAGAAGGCGCTGAACAGGACTAGGATCGACCCGGTGGATAGGATCGTCCAGTCCGGCACCACGCCCTCCAGGAGCTTCTTCGCCCCGATGCCGGAGGCGAGCGACGCGAGACCGGTGCGCACCCAGGCGGCATAGGTGCGCTCGGCGGCGAAGACCGTGCGGTTGGCGGCGAGCTCCGTGCGCCGGTCGGCGCTGTCCTTCATCTGCACGCTGGCGGTGGCGGTCGTCTTGGCGGCGGCCTGCGTATGTTCGGCCGCCTCCTGCGTCTGCTCGGCGGCTTCCTGGCTTTGCTCAGCCGCCTCCTTCGCGTGCTCGGCGCTGCGCTTGAGCTTTTCGTCGACGGGCTGGGATGTCATGCTTGCTCCGTAGATCTGGAGGCACAACGCTCAAGGTTATGAAAAGGTTGGCGCTTCCTCAAGCCTTGGGGCTGAATCGCACTTCACTTTCCGGATTCATACGTTCGGCCTCACCGTGCCAGCATTCGGGCCTTGAGGCTCTGTTTACCTTTCCGGCCGTCTTTCCGCCCCTGCGGCAGATGGCGTCTGCCACAGGGGTTGAGTTCCGCGGCTCGCCATAGAAGGATGCCGGTGGGGGCGCCGGAAGAGGATCGGCCAATGCGAGTGGTCGCCTTCGTCGCTTGCCTTGCCATCCTCATGGCTGCTTCGGGCCCCGCGCCATCACGGGCGCAGACGAGCGGGCCATCGTACCGGTCCGCATCACCGACAACGGTAGAACTCGCGCCGACACCCGCGCCTCCCACGTTTTATTCGGTCAGCCAGCTGGGCGATCACCTGCATGCGATCCGCTGGGAGCTGGCCATCGTCGGGGCCGCCATCGTGGCCGTCGGCATCAAGGATTGGGATTGGGGCAATGTCTCCGGGTTCCAGACCATCGAGGAAGGATGGTTCTCCAAGAACACCCGGCACGGAGGAATGGACAAGATCGGCCACTCCTTCTCGACCTATGTCATTGCCGACCTTCTCACCGACAGGATCCGGGCCAATGCCTCTGATCCTGCAGGGGCGCCGATCACGGCCGCCCTCGTCGCATTCGGCATCATGGGGCTGGTCGAGACCGTGGATGGGTTCACGGGCCGGCACCGCTTCTCGCGCGAGGACATCGTGGCGAACGGCGTGGGGGCCCTTTTCTCAGCCTTCAGCAACTCCGTTCCCGGGCTGCGGGAGAAGCTGGACTGGCGGATCATGTACACGCCCGCGAGCTTTGAGCGACCCGGCATCACAGGGGAGAACGGCATTCTCCCTCCCTACGAGCGCCAGCGCTACATCATGGCCCTGAAGGGGAGTGGATTCGAGACGCTCAAGAACACACCCCTGCGCTATGCCGAGCTGCATGTCGGCTTCGATGCACGCGGCTTCGAGGAGAAGGAGCGAGAGCTCGGCTACCCGATCGAGCGCTCCTTCTATGTCGGGCTTGGCCTGAACCTCAACGAGGTGCTCTTCGGCAACGGCCCCAATCCGAATTTCGCCCGGTACAAGGATACGCTCCCGGGCTGGGCCGCCCGCAAGACGCTCGAATACGTCCAGGTGCCATACACGTCCGTTTACGCCAAGAGCCGCTTTTCGACGGTGCGCCGCGTGGAAACGACCTTCGAGGATTAGAGCTTGGGCATATCTCTGGGATCGATGCCCTACAGCCTTCGCAGCGCCACCGTCTCGATCCGGTGGCTCGGACCCTTCTTCAGGATCAGGCTCGCGCGCTGGCGGGTCGGCACGATGTTTTCCTGCAGGTTCACCAGGTTGATGCGGTTCCACAAGCCGTCCGCGACGGCGATGGCTTCCGCCTCCGCCAGTTCCGCATAGCGCCGGAAATAGGACAGCGGGTCCCGGAAGGCCGTGTGGCGCAGGCGCAGGAAGCGGTTCACGTACCAGCGGTGCAGGTCTTCCTCGTCGGCGTCGATATAGACCGAGAAATCGAAGAAGTCCGACACGAAGGGAATGGCCGTGCCGTCCTTGGGCATGCGCGCCGGCTGGAGCACGTTCAGGCCCTCGACGATGAGGATGTCCGGCCGGTCGACCACGGTCTCCTCTCCGGGCACCACGTCGTAGACGAGGTGGGAATAGAGCGGCGCCTTCACGTTGCGCTTGCCCGCCTTGATGTCGGCGAGGAAATGCAGGAGCTTTCCGGTGTCGTAGCTCTCCGGGAAGCCCTTGCGCTCCATCAGCCCCAGCCGCGTCAGCTCGGCATTGGGCAGGAGGAAGCCGTCCGTGGTGACGAGGTCGACCTTCGGGGTGTTGGGCCAGCGGGCGAGGAGCGCCTTCAGCACGCGGGCCGTGGTGGACTTGCCGACCGCCACGGAGCCCGCCACGCCGATGATGTAGGGCACCTTCTCCTGATGCTCCGCGAGAAGGAAGCGCTGGGTCGCCTTGAACAGCCCTTGCGTCGCCGCGACGTAGAGGGAGAGCAGGCGCGAAAGCGGCAGGTAGATCGCCGCGACCTCGTCGAGCGAGATCGGGTCGTTGAGGGATTGCAGCTGCAGCACCTCGTCGGCGGTGAGCGTCATAGGCGCATCGGCACGCAGCCGGGCCCATTCGTCGCGCGGGAAGATGCGGTAGGGCGAGAGGCCGTCATCGGTCTCGGGCGTGGAGATCACGTTGGGCTGGTCCATGCGAACCACCTTCTCGGTTTAGGTCCCGCGTGCGGCCTTCTCCGCAAGACCCGACTGCGCCGTGCGGCGCTCCAGTTCGGCCATCACGTCACTTAGCGGAATGTTCGCGCCCTGCAACACGACCAAAAGATGATACAGCACGTCCGCGGCTTCCGCCGTGAGATTCTGCCGGTCGCCCTGGACGGCCGCGATGGCGGCCTCGACGGCCTCCTCGCCCAGCTTCTTGGCCGCCTTGGCCGGGCCGCCGCCGATGAGCTTGGCCGTATAGGATTCCGCCGCCGGAGCGGCCGCGCGCTCGGCCACGATCCGGGCGAGATCTTGAAGCGTGAAGGTGGTCATAGCCGCATCATCCGGGCAGGGTCACGACAAGGGGGCCGTTGCGGGTGGCAACGACGGTGTGTTCGTACTGGACGGTCAGCGCACGGGGCTCGCTGAACAAGGTCCAGGGATCATCGCCGTCCTGGGCCCATTCCGCTCCCAGAGACAGGAAGGGCTCGACCGTGAAGACCAGGCCCTCGTTCATGATCCGGCGTTCGGAGCGGTCTGGCCAGGTGGCGATCTCCTTCGGCTCCTCGTGCAGGGAATGACCGATGCCGTGGCTCGCCAGGTTGCGGACGAGCGTATAGCCGTTCTTCTGCGCAAATGTCCCGATGGCCTCGCCGATGCCCGCGAGGGGCTTGTTGGCCCCGACCTGGCGCAGCCCGATCCACATGGCGCGGCGCCCGTCCCGGCAGAGCCGCTTGGTGGCGTTCGTGATCGGCGGAACGGCGAAGGAAGCGCCCGTATCGGCGAAGACGCCGTTCTTTTCCGCCGAAATGTCGATGTTGACGAGATCCCCCGCGTCGATCCGCCGGGAACCGGGAATCCCGTGGGCGATCTCCTCGTTCACGCTGATGCAGGTGGCGCCGGGAAAATCGTAAACGAGTTCCGGGCCGGACCGAGCGCCGGCGTTCTCGAGGTGCCGGCGCCCGATCGCGTCGAGCTCCGCCGTGGTCATACCCGGTTCCAGGGCCGCCGCCATGGCTTCGAGCGCATTGGCGACGATCCTGCCGATGTCCTGGAGCCTGATCAGGTCGTCGTCGCCGGATACCGTCATTGTCTCACCTTCCTTCGGCCTTGCTCGATGCATCCTTCCGGTCGGAAGGTACGGCACTTATGACAGAGCCCTGTCTGCCCTTCGGACGGCCGTACCCTGCGCCGGCTCGTCGAGGCGCATCCTCAGGCCCTTCTCGGCCATGTAGCCCTTGGCCTCGCCGATCGTATGCGTGCCGAAGTGGAAGATCGAGGCGGCGAGCACCGCGCTGGCATGGCCCTTCTCGACACCGTCGACGAGATGGTCGAGGTTGCCGACGCCGCCGGACGCGATGACCGGCACGGCAACCGCGTCCGCGATGGCGCGCACCAGCGCCAGATCATAGCCGCCCTTGGTGCCGTCCCGGTCCATGGAGGTGACGAGCAGCTCCCCTGCCCCGAGCTCCGCCACCTGCCGGGCGAACGCGATGGCGTCGATGCCCGTGGCGTTGCGCCCGCCATGGGTGAAGATTTCCCAGCGCGGAGGTTCGCCATCCCCCGACACCTTCTTGGCGTCGATGGCCACGACGATGCATTGATTGCCGAATTTTTCAGCCGCCTCGCGCACGAAATCCGGGTTCTTCACGGCAGCGGTGTTGATCGAGACCTTGTCGGCCCCGGCGAGCAGCAGCCTGCGGATGTCCTCGACACTGCGCACGCCGCCGCCCACGGTGAGCGGCATGAAGCAGGCCTCTGCCGTGCGCTGCACCACGTCGAGCAGGATCCCCCTCGCCTCGTGGCTCGCCGTGATGTCGAGGAAGCAGAGCTCGTCGGCCCCGGCCGCGTCATAAGCTTTGGCGGCTTCCACCGGATCGCCCGCATCGACCAGGTCGACGAACTGCACGCCCTTCACGACGCGCCCGTCCTTGACATCCAGACAGGGAATGAGACGCACCTTGAGCATCAGGCGGGCTCCTTGCGCACGGAGCGCAGCAGCGCCAGCGCTTCCTCCGGGTCGATGCGCCCGTCGTAGAGGGCGCGGCCGGAGATGGCGCCGTTGAGGACGGCGCAGTCGGGTTGGGTCAGGCGCTCGATATCGGCCATGGAGGCGAGACCTCCCGAGGCGATGACCGGGATCGAGACGGCGCGCGCCAATCCCAAGGTCATCGGGAAGTTGAGGCCCTTGAGGATGCCGTCGCGGGCGATATCCGTGTAGATGAGCGCGGCGACGCCCGCATCCTCGAACCGGCGGCCGAGCTCTTCCGCCGACAGGGTCGAGGTCTGGGCCCAGCCCTCCACGGCAACCAATCCGTCCTTGGCGTCGATGCCCACGGCGATCTTGCCCGGATGGAGGCGAGCGGCCTCCCGCACGAAGGCGGGATCGCGCACGGCCGCCGTGCCGATGATCACGCGGGACACGCCCTTGGCGAGCCAGCCCTCCACGGTCTTCATGTCGCGGATGCCGCCGCCGAGCTGCACGGGGATGCTCACGCGCCGGAGAATGGTCTCGACCGCCGCGGCATTCATCGGCTTACCGGCAAAGGCTCCGTCGAGATCGACCACGTGCAGCCATTCGAAGCCCTGAGCCTCGAAGGTGGCGGCCTGGTCGGCCGGGTCGTCGTTGAACACGGTCGCCTGGTCCATGTCGCCCTGGACGAGGCGGACGCAGCGGCCCTCTTTGAGATCGATCGCAGGATAGAGGATCACGGGCGCCACCTCAGAAAATTGGCGATGAGCTTGAGGCCGAGCGCCTGGCTCTTCTCGGGATGAAACTGGGTGCCGACGAGGTTGTCCCGTCCGACGATGGCCGTGACCGGACCGCCGTAATCGGCGGTGGCGACCACGTCGTCCGGGTCCGCGGGCGAGAGCGCGTAGGAATGCACGAAATAGGCGTGCAGCCCGTCCGGCCCGGTCGGGATGCCATCGAGCAGCGGGTGCGGCTTTACCAGGGTCAGCGTGTTCCAGCCCATATGCGGAATCTTGAGCGATGGATCGCCGGGTTGGATGGCCTTCACGTCGCCCGGGATCCAGTCGAGGCCGTAGCTCGTGGTGTGCTCGAGGCCGCGCGTCGCCATGAGCTGCATGCCGACGCAGATGCCGAAGAAGGGGCGCTTGTCCTCGTGGACGCGCCTTTGCAGCACTTCCACCATGCCGGGCACGGAATCGAGGCCGTGGCGGCAATCGGCGAATGCGCCGACGCCCGGCAGCACGATCCGGTCGGCCCGGGCCACGAGGTTCGGGTCGGACGAGACGGCGACGGACAGATCGAGCTCCGCCTCCCGGGCCGCCCGCTCGAAGGCCTTGGCGGCGGAGTGCAGGTTGCCGGACCCGTAATCGATGATGACGACGCTCACCGGGGACGCTCCGCATCGGGGAAGAGGCCGATCACCGGCTCGGACCGCCTCGGGGTGGACAGGACCGGCGAAGACGCCGGAGGGCGGGGCAGGGAGGACGGCTTGGCCCCGAGCCAGCGGGCGAAGGCCCTGGCCTCCGCCTCGTCCTGGTCCTCGGCCGTCACCGCGTCGACCATGGAGAGGCCGCGGCGGGCCAGGGTCCAGCGCCGCAGGCTGTTGGCCTCGAGCCCGATCAGGCCCTGGAGCAGGAGCTGCGCGACGGAGCCGGCGAGCGGATGCACGTCGAGCACGGCCATGAGGCCGCCGAAGGCGAGGACGAGGATCAGCACGCCGAACCCGGCGAGCCAGAGCCGATGAAAGAAGAACCACAGGAAGGTGAAGAAGAAGGCGCCCCAGGAAAAGGCGTCCTTCACGAGCTCGGACCGGTCCAAAGCACTCGGATCACCCGGCCGCGCATCGCGCGGAAGGTGCAGGGTATAGGTGGTCATGACGTTTCCTCAGGCCTGTCCGGTGAGGTGACGCTGGCGTGCCCGCCGGACAAGACGTCTCTTCGAGCATCGGACCCAAAAGTGGAAGGCACATTTGGGATCCATCCGATGCTCCAGTTCCTAAAATGGCGCATCGTTAGGCGCGGAAAACCGGATCCACTTTTCCGCACGATGCGCTGACGGGTTTTTAGAGCGTTCCCTTGGTGGAGGGAACGCGGCCCTCTTCCCTTGGGTCCAGTGCCACGGCCTGACGCAAGGCCCGTGCCAAGCCCTTGAAGCAGCTCTCGGCGATATGGTGGCTGTTCTCGCCGTAGAGCGTCTCCACGTGGAGCGTCAGCCCCGCATTGATGGCGAAGGCTTGGAAGAACTCGCGCACCAGCTCGGTGTCGAACACGCCGATCTTCTCTGTCGGGAAGGTGGTCCGGAACACCAGGAAAGGGCGGCCCGAGATGTCGAGGGCGACGCGCGTCAAGGTCTCGTCCATCGGCAGATGGATGTCGGCATAGCGCGAGATGCCCTTTTTATCGCCAAGCGCCTGCAGGATGGCCTGGCCTAAGGCAATTCCGGTGTCTTCGGTGGTATGATGCTGGTCCACATGCAGATCGCCGGTCACCTTCACGGTCAGGTCGAAGAGACCGTGTCGGGCGAACAGTTCGAGCATATGGTCGAGGAAGCCGACTCCCGTGGAGATCTCGGCCTTGCCGGTGCCATCGAGGGCGATCGACACAGCGACATCGGTCTCGGCGGTGCGACGGCTGACGCTCGCGGAGCGCATCATCAAAATCCTTTGCGGAACAAGAGACCGGGCCTTCTAGCACATCGTCCGGAAAAGTGGATCCGGTTTTCCGATTCTGACGATGTGCCCATCGAAGAAGGAGCATCGGATGGATCCCGAAAGTGCAAATCCACTTTCGGGTCCGATGCTCTAGCAAGCCGCGGCGAGAAATGCCACCCGCGTTGCTTTTGGCCGACGAATGATTAAGTCAGGCCTTGAAACGGCCCTTTCTGCCTTCGATCATTTCCCGCCTGCCGGAGTCCTGTTCCCGTGTCCGAAGACGCCACCCCCCGCATGCATGCCACCACGATCCTCATGGTCCGCAAGGGCGGCCGCGTTGTCATCGGCGGTGACGGGCAGGTGAGCCTCGGCCAGACGGTCGTGAAGGGCAATGCGCGCAAAGTCCGCCGGCTGGCCAAAGGCGGCGTGATCGGCGGCTTTGCCGGCTCCACGGCCGATGCCTTCACCCTGTTCGAGCGCCTCGAGGCCAAGCTCGAGCAATATCCCGGCCAGCTCACCCGCGCCTGCGTCGAGCTCACCAAAGACTGGCGCACCGACCGCTACCTGCGCCGCCTGGAGGCGATGATGCTGGTGGCCGACAAGGATGTCGGCCTGCTGCTCTCCGGCGCCGGCGACGTGCTGGAGCCGGAAAACGGCATCATGGCCATCGGGTCCGGCGGCAATTATGCCTTGGCTGCCGCGCGGGCGCTCGCCGATTCCCAGATGGACGCGGAAGCCATCGTGCGCCGCTCACTCGCCATTGCGGCCGAGATCTGCGTCTATACCAACGCGAACATCGTCATCGAAACGCTCGATGAAACCTGAATGCCCGTCATGGCCGGGCTTGTCCCGGCCGTCCACGTCTTTAAACCTCTCCATGCCGGAAGGCGTGGATCCCCGGACCAGGTCCGGGGATGACGATCACCCTTTGAGCCAAGACATCTCATGACCACGTTTTCTCCCCGCGAAATCGTTTCCGAACTCGACCGCTACATCGTGGGCCAGCACGACGCCAAGCGCGCTGTCGCCATTGCCCTGCGCAACCGCTGGCGCCGGCAGCAGCTCGAAGGCAGCTTGCGCGAGGAGGTGGCGCCGAAGAACATTCTCATGATCGGCCCGACCGGGTGCGGTAAGACCGAGATCTCGCGGCGCCTCGCCAAGCTCGCCGGCGCGCCCTTCATCAAGGTCGAGGCGACCAAGTTCACCGAGGTCGGCTATGTGGGCCGCGACGTGGAGCAGATCGTGCGCGATCTGGTCGAGATCGGCATCGGCCTCGTGAAGGAGGAACGCCGACGGCAGGTGCAGGCCAAGGCCCACATCGCCGCAGAGGAGCGCGTGCTCGATGCGCTGGTCGGCTCCACGGCGAGCGCCGTCACCCGCGATTCCTTCCGCCGCAAGCTGCGCGCCAACGAGCTCGACGACAAGGAGATCGAGGTCGAGCTGCAGTCGGGCGGAGGGCAGGGGATGCCCATGTTCGAGATCCCCGGCATGCCCGGTGCATCGGTGGGTGCGATCAACCTCTCCGACATGTTCGGCAAGGCTTTCGGCGGCGGGCGCGCGAAGACGCGCCGCACCACTGTGCGTGAGGCCTACGAGCCGCTGGTGACGGAGGAGGCCGACAAGCTGATCGACCAGGATGCCATCGTCCAGGAGGCCCTGCGCCAGGTGGAGAACAACGGCATCGTGTTCCTCGACGAGATCGACAAGATCGCCGGCCGCGAAGGCCGCACCGGCGCGGACGTGTCGCGCGAGGGCGTGCAGCGCGACCTGCTGCCGCTGATCGAGGGCACCACCGTGTCGACGAAGTATGGTCCGGTGAAGACCGACCACATCCTCTTCATCGCCTCGGGGGCGTTCCACGTATCGAAGCCGTCGGACCTGCTGCCGGAGCTGCAGGGCCGCCTGCCGATCCGTGTCGAGCTCGCCCCGCTGACGGTGGAGGATTTCAAGCGCATCCTCACCGAGACCGAAGCGAGCCTCATCAAGCAGTCGGTGGCGCTGATGCACACCGAGGGCGTGGACCTCGTCTTCACGGACGATGCCATCGATGCGCTGGCCCAGGTGGCCGTCGACGTGAACAGCTCGGTCGAGAACATCGGCGCCCGCCGCCTGCAGACGGTGCTCGAGCGCGTGCTCGACGACGTCTCCTTCACGGCCCCCGATCGCTCGGGCGAGACGGTCACCATCGACGCCGCTTACGTGCGCGGCGAGGTGGAGTCGCTGGCGAAGAACACGGATCTGAGCCGGTTCATTCTTTGAAGACACCCGTGTTATCATTCCGGGGCGAGCGCAGCGAGAGCCCGGAATGACAGTGTGGGATATGGAACCACTCTCCTGATTCGCGACTTGCCCCGGGATGAATCCGGACCTGCAGGATCTCAAGGCGAAGGCGCTGATCATCCACCAGCGCCTCTGCGAGGTGTATGGCTGCCCGATTCCCTATTTCCATTCCCTCGATCCCTTGAGCGAGTTGATCTCGTCCCTTCTCTCCCACCGCACCCGCAATGCGGATTCCGGCCGCGCCTTCAAGGCGCTGAGGGCCCGCTATCCCGATTGGCGCGCCATGATGAACGCGCCGACGGAGGAGGTGGAGGAGACGATCCAGGGCGTGACCTGGCCGGAGCAGAAGGCGCCGCGCCTGCAGACGGTGCTGCACGCCATCGAGGAGCGGCACGGCAGCCTCTCGCTCGACTTCCTCGGCGCCATGCCGGTCGAGGAGGCGCGGGCGTGGCTTGAGAGCATTCCGGGAATTGGGCCGAAGACCAGCGCGGCGGTGCTGTCGTTTTCGATGCTGCGAAAGGCGGCTCTGCCCGTCGACAGCCACCATCACCGGGTCGCGCAGCGCAGCGGGCTGATCCCGCAATCGACGGCGGTCGGGCCGTCCCATGCGGCGCTCGCCGCCCTGCTGCCCGAGGATTGGGACGCTCAGGCGGTCTACGACCACCACGAGGTCATGATGCTGCACGGCCAGCGCTGCTGTTTCTTCAGCAATCCGGCCTGCGGACGCTGCGCCATTCTCGATCTCTGTCCGACCGGGCAGGGGCGGCTAGAGGGCAGGCGGGTTCCCGCCATGAAGCCCGAGATCGCCGCGAGGGATCATCCATCCTCACGTTCGCGCGAGAGATAGCCCGAGGTTCCTCGAAGGCGGAACGACCTGCGGGCGTCTCGCGTTCGCCTCCCACGATTGGAGGAGTAAACTCATGCGTAAGTTCGTCTTGGCTGCCGCCGCCACGGCAGTCCTTAGTACTCTTGGCTTTGCCGCTCCGGCTTCCGCTGCCGAGACGCGGACCATGCCCATCGATCAGCTTGCCGCCGCAGTGCGCAACGGCGACCTGAACGTTACCTACGTTCAGGACTACTACCGTGGACGCGCCATCCGGCGTGCCTATCGCGGTGGTGGCCCGCGCTACGTGGAGCGCCGCTATTACGGCCCGCGCCGTGGCTACTATGGTCCACGGTACGGCTATTACGGCCCCGGCTATTACCGTCGCGATTATGGCTCAGCTGCCGCAGCGGGTGCCATCGGTCTTGCCACCGGTGCGATCATCGGCGGCGCCATCGCCCAATCGCAGGCTCAGGCAGCGCCAGTCTATGGCAGCAACACCGCCGCCTATTGCGCCCAGCGCTACCGGTCCTACGATCCGGCCTCGGGCACCTATCTCGGCTACGACGGCCTGCGTCATCCCTGCCCGTAACGCCAGAAAGCATGAACGGACGGAGCGGGCCAAACGGCCCGCTTCTTTTTTCGAGATCTTACTTCGCCGCGATGACGGCGATTTCGACCTTGAAGGCCGGAGCCGCGAGCTTCGCCTCGACGGTCGCGCGGGCAGGCGTGTTGCCGGCCGACACCCAGGCATCCCACACCGCATTCATCTCCTGGAACGTGCCCATGTCGGTGAGCCAGATATTGGCCATCAGGATCTTCGACTTGTCGGTGCCGGCCTCGTTGAGCAGGCTATCGATGATCGCGAGGATTTCCTTCGTCTGCTCGGTGACGCTTTGCCCGGCGGTCTGGTTGGCGACCTGGCCGGCGAGGTAGACCGTGTTGCCGTGAACGACGGCGCCGCTCATGCGCGGGCCGGGCTTGATGCGTTGGATCGTCATGGAATGTCCTTGTGCCTTTTCCAGAACAGGTGGGATCTGCCTTTTCGGGGGCAGGGGGCTTCAGGTCAAGAGCGTCGGCCTCAGTAGAGACTCGACCGCTGCCGCTCCGGCAGTGCCCTGTCATAGGCCTCGCCGCCCACTTGGTCGTTGGACAAGGCAGCGAGGATCTGGCCGGCGCTCGGCAACGAGGCGCGGGCCACGTGCTTGTCCGGATTCCACAGGTCCGAGCGCAGGATCGCGCGAGCGCATTGGAAAAAGACCGCCTCGACGGCGATCGCGATGACGGATCTCGGCGCCTTGCCGTCGATGGCGAAGCCGTCGAGCAGGGCCGGCTCGACCGAGATCGTCGCCCGGCCGTTGACGCGCAGGGTCTCGCCGATGCCCGGGATCAGGAACAGCAGGGCGACGCTCGGGTCGCGCACGATGTTGCGCAGCGAATCGATGCGGTTGTTGCCGCGCCGGTCGGGCAGGAGCAGGGTCTTTTCGTCCTGCACCCGCACGAAGCCGGGACCGTCGCCGCGGGGCGAGCAGTCGAGCCCCTCCGGCCCGCGCGTCGCCAACGTCACGAAGGGCGCGGCCTCGATGAAGGCCCGATATTCGGGCACGATCCGATCCGTTTCCTTCAGAAGGGACGCCTTGTTGACCTCTCCATAGAGGGCTTCGAGTTCGGACAGGGTGGTGATCGTATGGGACATGAGGTGAGGAGCCGGTGCGGGATCGTGATTTGACAACCGGCACCTTGGTGCAACTGCATAGCGGCAGGCAAGCCCGATTGCTCTTGCCGACCGGCCCATGTGAAAGACGCGTATGAAAAGCCCGCAAGCCAAAGTGGCCCCTGAAGCCCCCGCTTCGGAGATCCCGATCCGTACGCGCGAAATCCGTCTGGTCACGGGGCTGGTGCTTGGCCTCTTTCTCCTCACCCATTTCAGCAATCACGCCCTCGGACTGATCTCGGTGGAGGCCATGGAGGCCGGCCGCGCCTGGTTCAATCGCCTGTGGCGAAATCCCGTCGGCACGCTCCTCCTGTACGGATCGGTCCTCGTCCATTTCCTGCTGGCCCTGCAGGCGCTCTACCGGCGCCGGACCCTGCGCATGCCCTGGCGCGAGGCGGCCCAGCTCACGCTGGGCCTGAGCCTGCCGTTCCTGTTGATCGCCCATGTGGTCGGAACCCGGATCGAATGGGCCCTGACCGGGCACGATTCCGGCTATCCCGAAGTGGTCAGGAATCTCTGGGTCCTCAATCCGGAAATCGGTGCCCGGCAGGCTGCCGCCCTCGTCATCGCCTGGCTCCATGGTTGCCTCGGGGTCTATTTCTGGCTGCGGCCGAAAACCTGGTTCCCGGGCTATGCGCTCGTCCTCTACACGGGCGCCGTCCTCGTCCCGGTCCTGGCGCTCCTCGGCTTTGCCGGAGCGGGAAGGGAGATCGCGGAAGCGCCGGAGCCGTTCCTCCGAACGCCACCTCCTCCCGGGTCCGACATCCTGCCGATGATCGCGCCTGCGCTTTATGCCTTCTTCGGCGGATTGGTCGCCGCCACAGTGGCTGGCCGCTTCATCCGCAGCGGGCTTCTGTGGTCGCGGCGGGTGCGCGTCTTCTATCCCAACGATCAGGTTGCGACCGTGCCGCTCGGCTTCAGCGTTCTGGAGGCAAGCCGCATCGCGGGCATTCCGCACCTCTCCGTCTGCGGCGGGCGAGGGCGCTGCTCCACCTGCCGGGTTCGGGTGCTCGACGGCCATCAGAGGCAACCGCCGCCCACGCCCCAAGAGCGGGGCACGCTCGCGCGCATCAAGGCCGGCCCCCATGTGCGCCTCGCCTGCCAGTTTCGGCCGACCCACGACGTCTCGGTGGTGCCGATCCTGTCCACGGGGCGCAACGGCGTGACCTCGCTCGTGCGCGCCGGCCGGGCCCAAGGCCAGGAGCAGGAGATCGCCGTGCTGTTCTGCGACCTGCGCGGCTTCACGAGCCTTGCCGAGCGGCGCCTCCCCTTCGACACGGTCTTCATCCTCAACCGCTATTTCGAGGCGGTGGGCGAAGCCGTCGAGGATGCAGGCGGCTACATCGACAAGTTCATCGGCGACGGGGTGCTCGCCCTCTTCGGCCTGCGCACGTCTCCGCAGCAGGCGGCCAGACAGGCCCTCGATGCGGCGCTGCGGATCAAGACGGCGCTCGTCCATCTCAACGAGGAATATGAAAGCGAATTCGAGCATCCCCTGAAGATCGCCATGGGCCTCCATGCCGGTCCCGCCATCGTCGGGCAGATGGGCTACGGCCAGGCCACCAGCCTGACGGCCGTGGGCGACACCATCAACGCCGCGAGCCGCCTTGAGGGCCTCGCCAAAGAACTCAACGTGGAGCTGGTGATCTCCGAAGACCTTGCCCTGCGCGCCGGCCTCGACCTCTCCGACCGCGACCGCCAGATCGTCCAGATCAGGGGCAGGGCGGCGCCGTTGGGGAGCTGGATCATCCCGGAGGTGGGGAGTTTGGTGATGAGCAGGAGCGAAACTGCTTTTCCGCAGAGGCCGTAAGAAAGCGCGGCTGCCTCTGTGCAATGGTCGATTGAGAGAACAGCACGGACTCAGATCACGAAGAAGTCTGTGCTCTTCAGAGAGAGCCCCTTCTTGATCTGTGCAAACTTGATGGCATTCGCAGATCCGGACCCGTCTGGATCGTACGAGAGCTTACCGGCGGCTTTGTTGTAGATGATGCGATCTTCCGCATCCTTGGCCTCTTTGCCGATGACGAAAGCGTCAGGTTTCAACTTCATGGGCTTGGCCAGCGTTCCCTTACCAACATTGCGGAAAACCGCGTTGTCGAGCCAGATCGAATCGTCCCTCACGTTGAAGTCCGTGATCGTGTCAACGTTCGAAAGTCCTGGCCGAGAGGTGAAGACAAAGGCATCTTTCCCGTTTCCGCCCGTCAGCCGATCTCCATCAGAGCCGCCATCGACGCGGTCATCGCCGCCTTCGGACGAGAGTTGGTCCTTGCCGGCACCTCCGACGACATGATCCTGCCCTGACCCTCCAACGACGACATCCGGAAGACCAGTGCCGATGACTTTTGTCGTGAAGCCATTCGACACAACAATTGTCTCAATGCCTTTGAGATGAGAAGGAGAAAGACGGAAGGTACCGCCGCCTGCGAGCTCCAGGGCATCCGAGCCACGATCAAGATCGATAGCCACTACGGCGCTTAGGACATTCTGATCCAAGACAAGAACGTCATTGCGTATTGTGCCCTTGATTTCCTCTACGTTTCTTACGCCCTGTAAATTGTAAGTGCCTGCAGCTCCTAATTCAAGACGGTCAGTACCAGAGCCTAGATCAAGTGCCAAAACTGAGCCGAATTTCACGTCGGCAACGATGGAGTCATCTAGATTGGAGCCTTGGACCTGAAGCTCCTCGACACCCTTCAACGGCGGAAGCCCACGCAGGTCGCAATGTCCTTCGACCATCAATCGGAAAACATCGAAGCCAGAGCCAAGATCAAAGGTAGAGAACGACGCAATGCGGGACACATCAGTGGCGATGACATCGTCACCGCTTGAGCCGATCAGAACCTCGAAGCCGCTCACTTTCGCCGCTGCTCGAAGATCCAAGTAACCCCCAGTCTCAAGCTGAAGCGTGTCGAGGCCCCCGAGAGCCTCAAGAATGTCACCGGCAGTCAGGGTTTGAGGTGCAATTGAGAGAAGGTCATTTCCTTCTGTTCCCAGCGCCCATTCCCTGCCGGGCGTCAACGACGGCAAGGCCGTGTTGTCAAAGAAATGTTGGGAGATGCTCCCGTATATCTCCCACGTCACAACATGGCTTCCGTCAGGCAGAGCTGTTGGAGTGATTGAAAAGGATGAGCTTGACCATTGATCGCTGATGAGTATGGCATGCCCTATCCGATTGCCGTTTATGTCGAATGATTGACTATAAGCTCCGTCGCGACCTACCCATGTGACGATGTAAGTGCCATTGGCAAGGCTCGTTACCTCTGGCTTTCCAGCAAGATTGTCGCCTGGGGCGCTGACCAATGTTTCCGGTTCCGTGGCTAAGCCATCGGCATCGTACTGACGCTTAAAAACTCCTCCTTGGCCACCATATCTTTCCCATACGACAACATACCCCCCATTGTTGAGGGCGGTGACCTCCGGCGATCCCCGAATACCTAAGGTCGTATCCTTGACCAGGATCTCGGCGCCCAAAAATTCCCCATCTGCTGTAAACAAACGTTGATAAATTTCTTGGGTCCCATCACGATTCCGATCCGAAAGCCAAGTGAGAACATACTTACCGCTGGCGAGAGCCGTTGTTGTTAGCTCAGGGTCATACCAGGGATTTTGATCGATGATCAGATCTTCACCAGCGTTGCCGACAGCATCATAGACGCGGAGTAAGATGGATCTGTCGAGCGCATTCGGCCCAATGGATTGCCGCGCAACGACATACCCGCCATCGGCGAAAGCTAAGATAGCCGGCCTGAAAAATGTATCACCTTCAAGGATATCCGTTCTTACAGCGCCGCCATCTGCATCGAATATACGGTGATAGATTTTATCCGCTGTAAAATCAGAAGTATCGTCCCATTCCCATGTGATGGAGTACTTCCCATCCGGAAACGCAGTTACGGCTATTATCGAGATAGAGGAATCATCTCGACTATCTTCTACGAGGATGTCAGCCGTTTTTGGGTTGCCGTTAAGGTCGAAGATCTGTTGATGGATTTCACCGGCGGATCGCCAAATCAAGACATAATGGCCATTGGCAAGAAGAGCGGTGTCGTACCTGCCGATTGTGATATCTCGATTTTGGATGACGGTCTTCGAGCTTAGAGCGTTGCCATTCGCATCGAACCGTTGCTGATAGACGTAAAAGTTGAAGTCGATATCGTTCAATTCGACCCACACGTTGATGTAGCCGTCGGACAAGGGCAGGACCTTACAATAGGAAATATCCTGCTCGCTCACGATTGTCTGAGGGCCGATCCGCGTGATCAAGAACGTCATGGTTTTGTATGCTATATCGTTTCACATAGCCCTAGGATTTATCACCCTCCATGTTAAGGCACAATAAAAAAGGCGGCCCAAAGGCCGCCTTTTGCAACTCTGTGGCGAAGCTTTACTCCCCGGCAGCCTTCTGCTGATCGCGCTGGGCGCGCTCGGCGTCGCGCTCGGCCTTGAGCTGCTCGGTGATGTCCTCGCCGGTCTCCTGGTTGACCACCTTCATGGAGAGACGGACCTTGCCGCGCTCGTCCATGCCGAGGAACTTCACCTTCACCTTGTCGCCTTCCTTGACCACGTCGGTGACCTTGCCAACACGGTTCTTGGCAAGCTCGGAGATGTGGACGAGGCCGTCGCGGGACCCGAAGAAGTTCACGAAGGCGCCGAACTCCATCACCTTCACGACCGTGCCCTCGTAGATCGTGTTGATCTCGGGCTCGGCCACGATGGAGCGGATCCAGTTGTAGGCCGCCTTGATCGACTTGCCGTCGGCGGACGCGATCTTGATGAGACCGTCGTCGTTGATGTCGATCTTGGCGCCGGTCTTCTCCACGATCTCGCGGATGACCTTGCCGCCCGAACCGATGACCTCGCGGATCTTGTCGACCGGGATCTGCATGGTCTCGATGCGTGGGGCATGCTCGCCGAGCTCGGCGCGCGGAGCCGTCAGGGCCTTGTTCATCTCGGCCAGGATGTGCGTCCGGCCGGCCTGAGCCTGATCGAGGGCCACGCGCATGATCTCCTCGGTGATGCCGGCGATCTTGATGTCCATCTGGAGCGAGGTGATGCCCTGCTCCGTTCCGGCCACCTTGAAGTCCATGTCGCCGAGGTGATCCTCGTCGCCGAGAATGTCGGACAGGACTGCGAAGCGCTCACCTTCGAGGATGAGGCCCATGGCGATGCCTGCCACCGGACGGCGCAGGGGAACGCCCGCATCCATCAGGGCCAGCGAGGCGCCGCAGACGGACGCCATGGAGGAGGAGCCGTTCGACTCGGTGATCTCCGACACGACGCGGATCGTGTAGGGGAACTCGTGGCTGGCCGGCAGCATCGGGTGGATGGCGCGCCAGGCGAGCTTGCCGTGGCCGATCTCGCGGCGGCCGGGCGAGCCCATGCGGCCGGTCTCGCCGACGGAATAGGGCGGGAAGTTGTAGTGCAGCAGGAAGGTTTCCTTGCGGGTGCCCTCCAGCTCGTCGATGAACTGCTCGTCCTCGCCGGTGCCCAGCGTGGTCACGACCAGGGCCTGGGTCTCGCCGCGGGTGAACACGGCCGAACCGTGGGTGCGCGGCAGGACGCCGACTTCCGACTGGATCGGACGAACGGTTTTCAGGTCACGGCCGTCGATGCGGTTACCCGTGTCGAGGATGTTCCAGCGCACGACCTTGGCCTGGGCGTCCTTGAAGACGGCCTTGACCTTCTCGGGGTCGAACTTGGCTTCGCCCTCGGCCGGAACCAACGCCTCCATCACCTTCGCCTTGACGGCGTCGACGGCGGCGTAGCGGTCCTGCTTCTTGGTGATCTTGTAGGCCTCGCGCAGGTCGGCCTCGGCGATCTCGAGAACGGCCTTCTCGACGTCGGAGACGTCCGCCGGCTGGAAGTCGCGGGGTTCCTTGGCGGCCTTCTCGGCCAAGCGGATGATGGCCTCGATCACCGGCTGGAAGTGCTTGTGGCCGAACATCACGGCGCCGAGCATCACGTCCTCGGGCAGTTCCTTGGCCTCGGACTCGACCATGAGCACGGCTTCCGACGTGCCGGCGACCACGAGGTCGAGAGCGGAATCCTCCATCTCCTGGACCGGCGGGTTCAGCTTGTACTGGCCGCCGATATAGCCGACGCGTGCCGCGCCCACTGGGCCCATGAAAGGAACGCCCGAGAGGGTGAGGGCCGCGGAGGCCGCCACCATGGCGACGATGTCGGGATCGTTCTCGAGATCGTGCGAGAGCACGGTCACGACGACCTGGGTGTCGTTCTTGTAGCCCTCGACGAAGAGGGGGCGGATCGGACGGTCGATGAGGCGGGAGACCAGGGTCTCCTTCTCGGTCGGACGGCCTTCGCGCTTGAAATAGCCGCCCGGAATACGGCCGGCCGCATAGGTACGCTCCTGGTAGTTCACCGTGAGCGGGAAGAAATCGAAGCCCGGCTTCGGCTCCTTGGCCGAGACGACGGTGGCGAGAACGGTGGTTTCACCGTAGGTGGCGACGACGGCGCCGTCGGCCTGGCGGGCCATCTTGCCCGTTTCGAGCACGAGCTTGCGCCCGGCCCAGATCAGTTCTTCGCGTTGGATATCGAACATAGCGTGTCTTTCATGACAGCGGGGCGGGGGCTCGATGCCATGAGCAAGACGGCGAGAGGCTCGCGCAGGCGGGCTTGCCCGCCTCCCAAGCCTCTTGCGATCCTGCCATGGTCATCGTGTCTGCCGCCTCCTTAGAAAACACCGGGACTTGGAAGCCTCGCAGTGTTGGAGAAACCGTCCGGAGCCGGGCTCCGGACGGAAGTTTTCCGAAGAAGCTTAGCGGCGAATGCCGAGCTTCTCGATCAGCGTGCGGTAGCGGCTCTCGTCCTTCTTCTTCAGGTAGTCGAGAAGCGAACGGCGGGCCGACACCATCTTCAGGAGGCCACGACGGGAATGGTTGTCCTTCGTGTGGCTCTTGAAGTGACCGGTCAGGTTGTTGATACGCTCGGTGAGAATGGCGACCTGCACCTCGGGGGAGCCTGTATCGCCAGCCTTCTGGGCGAATTCCTTAACAAGCGCGTTCTTGCGCTCGGCCGTAATCGACATCGTCAATCCTTTCAGGTTGGTTTTGTCAGGAGACCTTGGGCCTTTGGGCTTCAGGTCCGGGGCATCCGGATGGGCCGGGCCGGGATGTCGTCCAGCGCGGTCCGAACTCGGACGCGTCTTTCGGGGCATGACCCTCGAAAAGATGGCGCACCATACACGAAAAGCGCACAAGCGCCAGAGAAATCGTTTTTCCCAAGCAGAGCAATAGGATGCGCAGTTTGGGGCAACTTCCGGCGGAACAAGATTTCCGCCTCACGGTTGGTGAACCGGATACCCCTGGTATAGGAAGCTCACATCATGACTGCCAGTACGACCGGCATGGCCGACCTCACGTCATCGGAAGACATCCGGAACATCTTCATCACCGGCCTGGAAAACGCCCACGCCCTAGAGAAGCAAGCCATCCAGCTCATGGAGCGGCAGGTCGAGCGGTTCGAGAACTATCCCGAAATGTCGGACCTGCTGCGCCGGCATATCACCGAAACGGAAGGCCAGATCCGCCGCCTCGACGAGATGCTGCACACCTTCGGGGCCGATCGCTCGATCCTGAAGGACATGGCCACCCAGTTCATGGCCAACCTGGCGGCGGCGGGCCACATGCCGATGGCCGACGAGGTTCTGAAGAACACCTTCGCCAATCACGCCTTCGAGAATTTCGAGATCGCGTCGTACAAGTCCCTGATCGTCATGGCTGAAGCGTCCGGGAACCAGAAGTTCATCCCGGGCCTGCAGGAGACGCTGCGCGAAGAGGAGAAGACCGCCCAGGCGGTTTACGACATGATCGAGCCGATCACCCGGAAGTTCCTGATGCGCTCGGCTCAGGGTCAGAAGGCGGACCGGTAAGCCAAGCCAAGCACTTCCTTCGACGTCATGGCCGGGCTTGTCCCGGCCATCCACGTTTTGGAGGGCTGAAGACGTGGATCCCCGGAACAAGTCCGGGGATGACAGTGGTGAGCAGGATCAAACGCCCAGGTTGAACACCCGGTGCGGGACGAGTTCGCCGCGTTCCACGTCGCCCACCGCGATGAGGACGCCGTTGCAGGTGGCATAGACCTTGCCGGACAGGGGCGCCTCGCGACCGCGCAGGATGATCGACTGCCCACGCATCAGGCGCCCGGCCATGTCCCGGCTCACGGGAATTGCGGGAATTTCGCTCAAGGCGATCTCCACCGGACGCAGGGCCGCCGGGTCGGTGGCGACACCATCCACGGTGACGGCGTCGTGCTCGGTGAACGGGCCGACGCGCGTGCGCCTGAGCGCCGCGATATGGCCGAGGCAGCCGAGCGCACGGCCGAGATCGCGCGCGATGGCGCGGACATAGGTGCCCTTGCCGCAATCGGCCTCGATGATCGAGCGGTTGCCCTCGTGGTGGATCAGGGTGAGCCGGTCGATCTCCACCATGCGCGGCTGCAGGTCGACCACTTCGCCGTCGCGGGCGAGATCATAGGCGCGCTCGCCCTGGATCTTAATGGCGGAAAAGCGGGGCGGCACCTGCTGCACCTGACCGGTGAAGCGGGGCAGGAACGCCTCGATCTCTGCCGGATCCGGCAGCCTGTCGGTCCGTTCGACCACCTCGCCCTCGGTGTCGTCCGTGGTGGTCTCAGCGCCCCAGGCCACGGTGAAGACGTAAGACTTGCGCCCGTCCATGACGAATGGCACGGTCTTGGTCGCCTCGCCGAGCGCGATCGGCAGGATGCCGGAGGCGAGCGGATCGAGGGTGCCGGCATGCCCCGCCTTCTTGGCAGACAGGCCCCTTTTTACCACCGCGACCGCGTGGGTCGAGGTCATGCCGACGCCCTTGTCGAGGATGATCCATCCGTTGACGTCGCGCTTCTTCGGGCGGTCCCCGTGCGGCCTCCGGTGCGGGCGTTCTTCGCTCATCGCTCTTGCTCGCTGTCGTCATCCTCGGCCGTGTCGGACATAGGCTTGACCGTATCGCGGGCCACGCGCTCGGAGCGCAGCAGCGCGTCGATGCGGGCCGCCTCGTCGAAGCTCTCGTCGCGGCGGAAGCGCAGATCGGGGGCGAATTTCAGGTTGACCCGCCGGGCCACCTCCTGGCGCAGCAGCTTCTTGTTCTTCTCAAGCGCCCTGAGCACCGCATCCTCGTCCCGGCCGCCGAGCGGCATGACATAGGCGGTCGCGAGCTTCAGATCCGGCGACATGCGCACTTCGGGAATGGTGATGACGTTTTTCGTCAGCACGTCGTCCTGCAGGTCGCCGCGGGAGAGGACCTCGGCGAGCGCATGGCGCACGAGCTCGGCTACGCGCTGCTGGCGCTGGGACGGTCCGGTGGTTTGTTCGAAACGTTTGGCCATAATTTACATCTCCGGGATTGGACCGGATCATTGGAAAGGCATGGCCGGGCTTGCCCCGGCCATCTCGGTGAACTGGCTACGAGCCCGTCAAAGCGAGATCACCGGGACAAGCCCGGTGATGACGCATTGTTCAGAGGCATGAAGGAGCGAAGCGGAAATCAGAGCGTCCGCTTCACCTCTTCGACGCGGTAGCACTCGATGAGGTCGCCGGCGCGCATGTCCTGGTAGTTCTCGAAGGACATGCCGCATTCCTGGCCGGACGTGACCTCGCGCGCATCGTCCTTGAAGCGCTTGAGCTGCGAGAGGCGGCCTTCGTGGATGACCACGTTGTCGCGGATCAGGCGGACATGGGCGCCGCGCTGGACCACGCCGTCGAGGACGCGGCAACCGGCGATCTTGCCGACCTTCGACACGTTGAACACCTCGAGGACCTGCGCCTCGCCGAGCCGCTCTTCGCGGAGCGTGGGTGCGAGCAGACCGGACATGGCCGCCTTCACGTCATCCACGAGATCGTAGATGATGTTGTAGTAGCGGATCTCGATCCCGGCCCGCTCGGCGGCCTCACGCGCTTCCTTGTGGGCGCGCACGTTGAAGGCAAGGATGATGGCGCCCGAGGCTTCCGCCAGGGTGACATCGGATTCCGAGATGCCGCCGACGCCCGCCTGGACGATACGAGCCGCGACTTCCTCGTTGCCCACCTTCTCGAGAGCGCCGACGATCGCTTCCGCCGAGCCCTGCACGTCGGCCCGGACCACGAGCGGGAACTCCTTGCGGCCCGCTCCGGCCTTGAGGTCGCGCATCATGTCGACCAGCGTGCGCCCGGCCGTACCCATGCGGGCGGCCTGACGTTCGCGCTTCTGGCGGGCGCGGTACTCGGTGATTTCGCGGGCACGGGCCTCGGACTCGACCACCGCAACGCGGTCGCCGGCCTCGGGCGTGCCGTTGAAGCCAAGCACCTCGACCGGGACGGAGGGACCTGCCTCCTTCACGGCGGCGCCGAGATCGTTGATCAGGGCGCGCACGCGGCCCCATTCGGCGCCGGCCACGACGATGTCGCCGGTGTGAAGCGTGCCGCGCTGCACGAGCACGGTCGCCACGGGACCCCGGCCACGATCGAGCTTCGCCTCGATGACGGTGCCTTCCGCGGAGCGCTCCGGGTTGGCCTTGAGGTCGAGGATCTCGGCCTGGAGCTGGAGACCTTCGAGCAGGCTGTCGAGGCCATCGCCGGTCTTGGCCGACACCTCGAATTCGAGGGTCTCGCCGCCCATCGACTCGACGACGATGGAGTGCTGCAGCAGCTCGGTGCGGACCCGCTGCGGGTTCGCATCGGGCTTGTCGACCTTGTTGATCGCCACGATTAGGGGCACACCGGCCGCCTGGGCGTGATTGATCGCCTCGACGGTCTGCGGCATGACGCCGTCATCGGCCGCCACCACCAGCACGACGATGTCGGTCACCTTGGCGCCGCGGGCGCGCATGGCCGTGAAGGCTGCGTGGCCGGGCGTATCGATGAAGGTGATCTTGCCGCCGAGCGGCGAGGTCACCTGGTAGGCGCCGATATGCTGCGTGATGCCGCCGGCTTCGCCGGAGACCACGTTGGTCTTGCGGATCGCGTCGAGCAGCGAGGTCTTGCCGTGGTCGACGTGGCCCATGATGGTCACGACCGGCGGACGGGCCTCGAGGTTCTCGTCCACGTCGGGAGTGTCGAAGAGGCCTTCCTCGACGTCCGATTCCGCGACGCGCTTCACCGTATGGCCGAGCTCCTCCGCGACGATCTGCGCGGTATCGGCATCGATCACGTCGGTGATCTTGTGCATCTGGCCCTGCTTCATCAGGAACTTGATCACGTCCACGGCGCGCTCCGACATGCGGTTGGCGAGCTCCTGGATGGTGATCGTCTCCGGAATCGTCACCTCGCGGGCGATCTTTTCCTTCTGCTCCACCTGACGGTGGCCCATGAGGCGCTGGTTGCGGCGGCGGAAGGCGGCGAGCGAGCGGGTGCGCTCCTCCTCGCCCGAGGTCGCATTGGCCAGGGTCAGACGGCCGCGGCGCTTCTCCTCGCCGGGAGCAGCCTTGGGCGTCTTCGGCAGAGCCATGGGCTTCGCGGGAACGCCGGGACGCCGGATGGTGCGTGCTCCCTCTTCCTCATCCACCTCGACAGCGCGGGCAGCGACGGGCGGGGCCGGGCGGGCATGGGGCTTCGCCGTGTCCGGATCGGGGACGACCGGAGCGGCAGGGCGGGCCATGTGGTTCAGGCTCGGCGGACGGCCTCCCATGGTGCCACCGCCGCTGCGGGGGCCACCGAAGCCACCCGGACGGGCACCGTCCGAACGCGGGCCGCTGGAGCGCGGACCGTCGGCGCGGGCGCCGGCCGGACGCGGTCCATCCGAACGCGGGCGATCCGGACGAGGCCCCTCGAAGCGGCCGCCCTCCTGGCGCGGAGCGCCGGTACGGGCCGCGGGAGCTGCACCTTGAGCAGAACGCGGAGCCTCTTCGCCGAGACGACGACGGGCCTCGTCCTCGGCGCGGCGCTTGCGCTCCTCGTCCTGGCGGCGGCGCTCGTCTTCCTCGCGCTTGCGGGCCTCTGCCGCTTCGCGCTCCTGGGCTTCGGCGGCCTCGCGCTCGGCGCGGCGGGCTGCTTCCTCGGCCTGTCTCTTGCGATCTTCCTCGTCACGGCGGCGCGCATCGACGAGCGCGTTCATGCGCGCATCGCGCTCCTGCTCGGAGAGCGTCTGCAGCACCATGCCGCCGGAGCGGGGGGTATTCGGGGCGGGCCGCTGCGGACGGCCACTCTGAGCCGGGGCCGCCGGCTTCGGAGCCGGAGCAGCAGGCTTGGGCACGCTCGCGGGCGCCGCGGCCTGTTGCGGCGCGGGCCTGTCTTCCTTGGTCCCGCTACCAGGACCGACAGCAGGGCGACGCTTGACCGTCTCCACCACGACCGACTTGGACCGGCCATGGGAGAAGCTTTGGCGCACCACGCCCTGTTCGACGGGTCGCTTCAGAGAAAGCGTCTTGGACGACACATGGAGAGTCTTGTCGCCCTGGTTTTTCGTATCACTCATTCCGCCTCAGTTCCTGCGGGTTTCAAAATCGTGGGTTCGCCGGTCTCGTTCCCGAGGCCAGTTTGATCGGCGTCGATGCCGCGGTAGGAGCGGTAACGATGCCAGCGGTTCAGAAAGCCGTCGCTCCCAGCGCCCGCGACGAGGGCAGCATGTATCACATGTGACCGGCCTAATGCCAAATCCAATTCGTCATTTGACAATTCTTGGATGACCGGAAAGCTAGATATTGCCTCGCCGAGGCGTTTTCGCAACTGGTTCGCCAATTTTCTTCGCCCATCTTCGGCCGCCTCTGCGGCATGAATAAGGGCAACGATGGGCTTATCCGTGATCGCCGACTCGACCTTGAAGAAGCCGGTGATCACCGTGCCGGCCTTGTTGGCGAGGGCCAAACCCTGGCGCAAATCATCCCGGAGAAGACGCTCGATGTCCTGGGCCAGGGTCTCCGGGGCCTTGGCCTCGGCCTTGAAGGCGCGGGCGAAGAGGCGACGTTTGGCCGCCTCTTCCACCTTGTCGAAACGGGCCGTGACCCAGACGCCGCGGCCCGGCAGCCTGTGCCTGAGATCGGGCACGACCTGGTGGTCGGGCCCGAGGACAAAGCGGATCAGCTCCGCGGGGCCTTTCGCCTCGCGGGTGACGATGCAGGTGCGCTCCGGTTCATGCCGCGGCACGGGTGCTGACCTCGCTTCCTCATAGCCGGTTTTAAGACGGCTGAGCCTCGGTCTCGGCCTCTTCGGCCGATCCCTCGGTCTCCACGGTCTCGTCCGGCTGCTCGATCCAGCCCGCCTTCACGCGGGCGGCCATGATCATGTTCTCCGCGTCGGAGCGGGAAACGTCGAAGCCGTCGAGAGCGCCCTTGTAGCGGGTCGCCTCGGCGCCGCGGCCTTCCGTCCAGCCGACGAGATCGTCGGTGGCGCAGCCGGCCAGATCCTCGACATTCTTGATGTCGTTCTCGCCGAAAGCCACCAGCATGGCGGTGGTGACGCCGTCGATCTCCTTCAGGTCGTCGGAAACGCCCAGCTCCTTGCGGCGGGATTCGTTCTCGGCCTCGATGCGGGACAGGTATTCCTGGGCGCGGCTCTGGATCTCGGCGGCCGTATCCTCGTCGAAACCTTCGATCGAGGCCACTTCGCCGGCGTCCACATAGGCGATCTCCTCGACGGAGCGGAAGCCTTCGGAGGCCAGGAGCTGGCCCACGACCTCGTCCACGTCGAGGGCGTTCATGAACAGCTCGGTGCGCTCGGCGAATTCCTTCTGACGGCGCTCGGATTCCTCAGCCTCGGTGAGGATGTCGATGTCCCAGCCGGTGAGCTGCGAGGCGAGGCGCACGTTCTGGCCGCGCCGGCCGATGGCCAGCGAGAGCTGATCGTCGGGCACCACCACCTCAATGCGGTCGGCCTCTTCGTCGAGCACCACCTTGACCACTTCCGCGGGCTGGAGGGCGTTGACGATGAAGGTCGCCTGGTCGGGGGACCAGGGGATGATGTCGATCTTTTCGCCCTGCAGTTCGCCGACCACCGCCTGGACGCGGGAGCCGCGCATGCCCACGCAGGCGCCAACGGGATCGATGGAGGAATCGCGCGAGGTCACGGCGATCTTGGCGCGGGAGCCCGGATCGCGGGCCACGGCCTGGACCGAAACGATGCCGTCATAGATCTCCGGCACCTCGGAGGCGAAGAGCTTCGCCATGAATTGCGGATGGGTGCGCGACAGGAAGATCTGCGGCCCCCGGGCCTCGCGGCGCACGTCGAAGAGATAGGCGCGGATGCGGTCGCCCGGACGGAAGGTCTCGCGGGGGATGAGCTCGTCGCGCCTGATGATCGCTTCGCCGCGCCCGAGATCGACGATCACGTTGCCGTATTCGACGCGCTTGACCGCCCCGTTCACGACCTCGCCGATGCGGTCCTTGTATTCCTGGTACTGGCGGTCGCGCTCGGCGTCTCGGACCTTTTGCACGATCACCTGCTTGGCCGACTGGGCCGCGATGCGGCCGAAATCGAATGGCGGCAGGGTGTCGGCGATCACGTCGCCCACCTGGGCGGCCGGGTTGTGGCGCGTGCGGGCCTCGGCGAGGGTGATCTCGCGGGAATCGTTCTCCACCGCGCCGTCCTCGACCACGAGGAGGTGGCGGGCCAGGCGCAGCTCGCCGGTCTTCGCGTTGATCTCCGCGTGGATGTCCGTTTCGGCGCCGTAGCGGGACCGGGCAGCCTTGGCAATGGCATCCGCCATGGCGTCGAGCACGATCTGCTTGTCGATCACCTTCTCGCGCGCGACCGCATCGGCGATCTGCAAGAGTTCAAGCCTGTTGGCGCTGATAGCCATCGAGGTCGCTCCTTAATTCGGTTTCGTCTGATCGGACGGGTCGCGCGGCTCGTCTGGCGCCTCGACCATATCCGTGTCTTCGTCAAGATCGTCCGTGGTCGGCGCCGTTCCGCGGCGCAGCGATTCGCGGATCAGCTCGTCGGTGAGAACGAGGTGCGCCTCGCCGAGATCCGTCAGGGGTACGCGGGCGATGGGCTCCAGGCCCTCCTTCACGTCCGGCAGCTCGATCACGAGCATCCCGTTCTCCACACCCCGGAGGAAGCCGCGGAAGCGCTTGCGGCCCTCCACCGGCACCGCCATCTCCACCTTGGCCTCGTGGCCGCTCCAGCGCTCGAAATCGCTGCTGCGCACGAGCGGGCGGTCGATCCCCGGCGAGGAGATCTCCAGGTGATAGGCCGTGGTGATGGGATCCTCGAGGTCGAGGACCGGCGAGATCGCCCGGCTCACGGTTTCGCAATCGGCAACCGACATGGTGCCGTCCGGCCTCTCGGCCATGATCTGCACGGTGCATCCGTTCTGGCTGCTGACCCGCACCCGCACGAGGTTGAAACCCAGATCCTCGATCACCGGCTCGACGATGGCCGCCACCCGGGCAGCGACGCCGTTCTCCGTGATCAGCCGCTTGTCGCGTTCGTTTGCCATGGCTCTCCGCACGCTCCGGCGTCCAAGCAATAAAAAAGAGCGGACCCCGGGGGGCCCACTCTCGACTAGCAGCTTGACGCTGCAACCAGAGCTGACTGACGGAAGATAGCAATTCCGTCAGTGGATTGCAAGCGTTGACCGAGACGTCAGACGATCAGGAAGTCCTTTTCCGATAACCCAAAGAGACCTTTCTTGAGGCTGGCGAACTGCACGGCCGCCGCCCTGCCGGTGCCGTCGGGATCGTAGGAGAGGGTGCCCTTGCGGGCATCATAGATGACCCGGTCGCTGGAATCATGGGCGCGGGATCCGATCCAGAAAGCATCTTCCGAGAGTTTTCCCAGACGACCGATTTTCCTGAAGACGTCCCTGTCGAGCCAGACCGTATCGTCTACAACCCGGAAGTCCGTGATCACGTCCACATTGTCGCGGCCCAGCTTGGTGTCGAACACGAACGCGTCCTTGCCCCGTCCCCCCGTGAGGGTATCGTTGCCGAGGTTGCCGTAAAACCGGTCGTTGCCACGCCCGCCAACAGCCCTATCGCTCTCGCTCGATCCGATCACCCGCTCCGTAGCGACGTCCTCGACGCCGATGGTGAAGGTCCGGTCGAGGACCAATCCTTGCTTGTCGGTCGCCCTCACGGTGATTTGATGCGCTTTTGCCTGTTCGAAATCTAATTTGATCCCCTGCTTGACGACGAGCCGGGTCCCCTCCAGGGCGAAGCGCCCTCCCGCGTCGTTCAGCAGCTGGAAAGAGACGACGTCGCCCGTATTGGGATCAGCTGCGGTGAGCTCGCCCACCGGCGTTCCCGTCGCGGCAAGTTCCTTCACGCTCGTCCTGCTCAGAGAGATGGCGCCCGGCCGGACGGCCGCTTCCACGAACAGGGATGCTTCGGTGCTGTACCAGGTCGCGTCGGCAACCTTGACCTTGATCTCCCGCTGGCCTTCGAAAGAGCCGTCGTTCCGATAGGTAAGAGCCCTGACGAGTTCCTGCACCCGCTCCGCCGTAGCCTGCCCGTTGAACTCCACCTCGAGAGCGGAGGATCCTGCCGGAGCAAGCTTGACGAACCCAATGTCGACGTTGTCGACGAGAACGCGATCGAACCCATCCACCTGTGACAAACGGATCCTTCCGCCGGCCGCAACGGCCAAGTGTTCGCTGGAGGTGCCGCCGACGATGGTGACGGTCAGCGCGTTGAATCGATTCTCGATGTCCGTCACCGTCGCGTTGCGGTCCCGATCGATGAAGACCGTCTCGCCGGAGACGCCGAAGCTCCGATCCCCGGCCAAGTTACCGAAGGACGGAGCCAAGTTGACATAAGTTCCGCTCGCGTCGGAAATCGTCTCCACATGGCGCTGGAACAGGGCGTCCTTCTCGGCGGCGGTAAAGGTCTGTCCGACAAGAACCACATGATCGTTGGCGCTGAAGCTTCCGTTCACGAGGCCCGCCGTTGCCCGATCGTTGACCATGACGGTTGCGTGGTCGGTCGAAAGGATAACGTCAACGATGTCCAGGATCGTCTTGTCCCGCAGGTCGACCATGTCGCCCACGATGCGCAGGGTATTGGACGACGAAAGCGGATCGTCCATGTCCCCGCCGTCGATCGTTGCGACGTCGCGGAGCTGGTCCGCATTCATCACGATCGGATTGCCCTGTCCCGAACCCTTGATGATCTCGACGCCGGAAAATGCCTCGATCAGAGAGAAGTCAAAGGTCACGCTTCCGAACACACCTTGGCCTCCGAGGAGAAAGAGAGTGTCGATCCCCTCGCGGCCGATGATGATATCGCCGGCGCTCAGGCCAGAGCCGTCGGTCGCGAACGTGTCGTCTTGAGCCGTCCCAATCAGGAGATCGGCATCGAGCTGCGGCGTCGAGGGATCGGAATCCGGTCTGAGGAAGTGTACATCCGTGCCGCCCGCCATGATCGTCACGACGATGGGCGTCTCCCGTTCTCCCTCGTCCAGCAAGGAAATCCTGACAAAGGCTTCTTTGATCGACGTTGGGTCGGGATCCAGATTGCGATAGACCAGGGCGTGCATCAGCTCTTCGATGATTTCGGCTGTTGCGGCGCCGGTGAAGTCGATGATCAGGCTCACGTCGTCTCGAGTGACGGTGCCGATCAGAACCTCATCGAAATAGATCTCGCTTCCATCTTCCGTTCCCGAAGGAAGCGTGATCCTGCCCTGGGCGATGAGGTCGATCGTGGCCTGGTCGATCGTTCCATCCGGGAGTTCACCGATCGCGACCTTCAGGGCTTTGACCGGATCGTCGCTTTGCCCAACTACGGCGTCTGCACCGGCGTCGAGGAAGGCGACGCCCCCGGATGTATAGACGCGCTCTCCCAGCGCTTTGATCACCGGATAGGCATTGGTGTACGTGCCGCTGGCGTCGACGATGGTGTCGACGCCTTGACGGTGGAGCTGCTCTCTCTCGTCTTCGCTGAACACATCCTCGAGGAGGGTGAGCGTGTCGCGCTGACTGCGGAGCGCCCATACCTTCAAAGCCACATCCTTGTCGCTGAAAGTCGCGTCGAACGTCTTGCTCATGACGTTGATCCGCGAGAAGCCCGCGACCGTCTTGCCCTGGAAGTTCCACGGACCGTTGCCGGAAAGGTTGAGAACGTTGCTGCCGTCGCCGCCGTCGAGGGTCGAGATGGCGGCCAGACCCTCGGCGCTGATGGAGACGATGTCGTCCGCATCGGTTCCGAGAATTGCTTCGAGGCCGGACAGAACCGCCCCCGATAGGCTGAAGGTGCCGCCGCCGCTGAGCCGAAGCGTATCCAGCCCGCCTCCGCCGTCGATGGTCTGTAGTTCCGTTAAGGAATCGGCGTTGATGGAAATGATATCGCTCGTTTCGCCGCTGCGGATGGTTTCGATGCTGATCAGGGTGGTTGTCGTCAGATCGAACGGGCCATCGCCTGCGAGCACCAGCGTGTCGTTGCCTTCGCCGCCATCGAGGGTGAGATTCGGCAAGTCCTGAGCTTCGAATGTGAAAATATCGTCTGCTTCGGATGGATCCTCGGCGGTGACCAGTGACATAGCGTCGGCGTTGCGCATGATCATTGAAGATGTCCTTGCAGCATTCGAATTTTATAACGTTATGGAGTTCGAATGACTTGCGGCAAGGGGGGGTCGCCAGCCCTCAGCGGTTTACCTCCATGACGCAATCGAGGGCTGCCGCGATGCGCCGGTTTCAGGCTGCTGCCCCAGCTCCCGGACCGTCTCAAGCAGAGCTTGAAGGAGCAGATCGATGCGACCTTCCGCAGGGGCCGACTGCTTCCTCAGCGCTGATTTTCAACGGGAAGTTCCGTTGGGCATCCGAACGGATGCCGTTCAGATTTAGCGGAAGGCTCGGCAGATGTCGGTCCAAGGCGTGTTCCGGCTGAGAGACAGGCTCAGACCCGCACGAAGGTCAGGTAGCTCGGCACACGGCCTTCGCGAATCGCCTTGGCCTCGTAGCGCGTACCCGGCCAGCCCTCGTAGGGCTTGCGCCAATCGTCCGCCCGGGTGGCGGTCCAGCGGAAATGCCGGGATCGTAAGGCTCGGGCGAGCACCCAGCCGATGTAGTCGTCGATGTCGCTGGCAAAGCGCAGCTCGGCGCCGGGCTTCATCACGCGCGCCAGCAGATCGAGGGTCTCGTCCGAGACGAGACGGCGCTTGCGCTGCCGGCGCTTCGGCCAGGGATCGGGATAGAGGATGTAGACCCGGTCGAACGAGGCGTCGGGCAGGCTCGGCAGCAGGTCGGTCACGTCGTCGTCCCAAACGCGGACATTGTCCAGGCGCTCGTGCTCGATCACGGCGAGAAGCTTCGCCATGCCGTTCACGAAGGGCTCGCAGCCGATGAAGTTGATGTCGCGATGCGCCCTCGCCTGGGCGGCGAGATGCTCGCCGCCGCCGAAGCCGATCTCGAGCCAAGTCTCCCGCGCCCCTTCGTTCGGGAACTGACCGGAAGGTGCGCGGCCCGGAACCACGCGGATCGCGGGCAGCAGGTTCTGGACCAGCTCGTCCTGGCCCGCGCGAAGCTTCTTGCCCTTCCGGCGCCCGAAGAAGGCGCCGGTGCGCTCCGATGCGTCGCTCATGGGACAAATGCTCCTGAAGACGGCATGATGAGATCGAAAAGGGTCGCGCTCGGCGCCGAGCGATGCATTGAGAGCCGGCTCTCCTTCCGGGGAACCGGCTCTCCTGATGAATCCTCTTGTGGGGGACCGCAAACGGCCCGCTGGAGCCGCTCTTAGCGGAATGCCGTCTTCAGGCGGTCGGCGAGATCGGTGCGCTCCCAGGAGAAGCCGCCGTCCGCTTGCGGCGCGCGGCCGAAATGGCCGTAGGCCGAGGTGCGGGCATAGATCGGCTTGTTGAGGCCGAGATGGGTGCGGATGCCGCGGGGCGAGAGATCCATGGCGTCCATGAGGACGGCCTCGAGCTTGCCCTCGTCCACCTTGCCGGTGCCGTGGAGGTCCACATAGATCGACAGGGGCTTGGCCACGCCGATGGCGTAGGAGAGCTGCAGGGTGCAGTTCTCGGCGAGACCTGCCGCGACCACGTTCTTGGCAAGATAGCGGGCGGCGTAAGCGGCCGAACGGTCCACCTTGGTCGGGTCCTTGCCGGAGAAAGCGCCGCCGCCGTGGGGGGCCGCGCCGCCATAGGTGTCGACGATGATCTTGCGGCCGGTGAGGCCGCAATCGCCGTCGGGGCCGCCGATGACGAACTTGCCGGTGGGGTTCACGTGCCAGATGGTATCGGCCGAGATCCAGCCCTCGGGCAGGGTCTGGCGGATATACGGCTCGACGATGGCGCGCACGTCGTCGGACGAGAGGCTCTCGTCCAGGTGCTGGGTCGAGAGGACGATCTGGGTCGCCGCGACGGGCTTGCCGTTCTCGTAGCGCACCGTGACCTGGCTCTTGGCGTCGGGGCCGAGCTTGGCCGCGTCGCCGAGCTTGCCCTTGCGGGCTGCGGTCAGGTTCTCGAGGATCTTGTGGGCGTAATAGATCGGCGCCGGCATCAGCTCGGGCGTCTCGTTGCAGGCGTAACCGAACATGATGCCCTGGTCGCCCGCGCCCTCGTCCTTGTTGCCGGCAGCGTCGACGCCCTGGGCGATGTGCGCCGACTGGGCATGGAGATAAACCGACACGTCGGCGTTCTTCCAGTGGAAGCCGTCCTGCTCGTAGCCGATATCCTTGATGGCGTCCCGGGCGAGCTGGATCACCGTGTCCTTCGTGATGGATTCAGGACCACGCACCTCGCCGGCGATGACGACCCGGTTGGTGGTGGCCAGGGTTTCGCAGGCTACGCGGGCTTCCGGCTCGGCCGCCAGATAGGCGTCGACGACGGCATCGGAGATCCGGTCGCAGACCTTGTCCGGATGCCCCTCGGACACTGACTCGCTCGTGAAAAGATAGCTCGAACGCCGCACGATGGAATTCCTTCAGGCAATAGAGATCGGTGCCCACGGCCAGCCACGGGCTTCAAACCATGCTCATGCCGCAGGCTGTAGGAAAGGTCAAGCGAACGTGTTCTTTATGACGAACGCTCCACCTCTTCTTGGGCGGCGAGGGAGCTGACGAGCTGAACGATGCTTTTGCGCACCCTGGGGCTCTTGATGCTTGCGAATGTCCGGACGAGCTGCAGCCCTTCGGGAGTCGACATCATATCGGCCACATAGGGAGGGGAGCCGCTTTCGGCGAAGCCGGCATCGCCTTTCCCGCTCCTGATCCCGTCGAAGAAGAAATCGATCTCGACATTGAGGATCTTGGCGATTTCGACAAGGCGCGCCACGCTGATCCGGTTCATGCCCTTTTCGTATTTTTGAACTTGCTGGAAGGTCAGGCCGAGCATGTCGCCAAGTTTTTCTTGGCTCATTCCAATCGAAACGCGGCGCATGCGCACTCTGCTTCCGATTTCCTTATCAATAGTGCCCGTCGACTTCTTCATTATGGCCTGTCCCCTTGCCGACACTGACGCAACATCAAGGCATATATTCTTTAAGGAGAGGAGGATTGGTGCCTGCGACGTGCAATCACGATGATTAAGCAGATCGAAAGCGTGGCCGTCAAAGAAAACCTGCCCCACTTCCTATAAAGAGTAAGGGGCTCTGCAACCGGAAGATCGGCGTCTATTATACCTTCAACTCCCAGTGGAAGATTGTTCACGACTCGGCCGAAAGGATCGACGACAGCCGATATTCCCGTGTTGGCTGCTCTGATCAGGGGCAGGCCCTCTTCGACCGACCGCAGACGGGCTTGGGCAAAATGCTGATGAGGTCCTGGCGTCTGCCCGAACCATGCGTCGTTGGTCACGTTGAGGATCAGGTCGGGACGGGAGCCCTCGGCCAGGATCTCGTCGGGAAAGATCGCCTCGTAGCAGATCGTCGCGGCAACCGGCGGAAGACCCGGAATGGACAATGTGGTGCGCTTCTCGCTCGGCTCGAAGCCCCCCGGAATATGCACGAACTGGCGCAGGCCCGCGGCCCGGATCAGGGCGTCGAGAAACTTCGGCACGTATTCGCCGAAGGGCACCAGATGAACCTTGTCATAGGCGCCGAGGATCGTGCCTTTCTCGTCGATCACCTGGATGGCGTTGTAGAACTTGCCGACCGCCTCGCCGGGCAACGGGTCGTCCATGCGGGCCGCCCCTGTGATCAGGACGGAGCCCGGCCCGAGCAGCGTGGCGATCTGCGCCAGCGAGCCGGCATCGCGATGGAGCAGGAAGGGAAAGGCCGATTCCGGCCAGATGATGTGTGTCGGGGTGGCGTCCCCGTTCCGGCCCGGGCTCGCGCTCAAACCGAGATAGCGCCGCATGATGACGTCCCGGTTGCGCGGGTTGAACTTGGCGTCCTGCGGCAGGTTGGGCTGCATGATGCGCAGACGCACATCCGCCACGGACGCTACGGCCTCCGCAGGAACGCGCCAGAGACCGAAAGCCGCAAGGGCGACGAGAAGACCCGCCGCGAGACCCGGAGCCGTCCAGCGGGTGCGCATGGTCTTGCCCGTGAGAAGGACGGCCGGCGCGGCGCCGATGACGAGGCTCAGGAAGGTGAGGCCGTAGAGGCCGACCAGGGAGGCCGATTGCATCAGCCACAGGTTCTGGCCGAGCGCCAGCCCAAGATTGTTCCAGGGAAAGCCGGTGAAGAGATGGCCCCGCAAGACTTCGCTGATCGTCAGGCCGAAGGCGAAGGCGAGGATCCGTGCCGCATCGGGCAGCCAGAGCAGGCGAGCGAGAATGAACCCCAATGCGGGAAAGAAGGCGAGCAGGGCGGGCAGGCCCAGCACCCCGAACGGCATCGCCCAGGCGAACTGGTCCGCTTCCACGAGAAAGGCCGCGCCGAGCCACCAGAGCCCGGCGACGAAATAGCCGAAGCCCCAGCACCAGCCGAGCACGGCCGCGCCCCTGAGCGGAGCCCATCGGGGGGCATCCCCGGTGGCGGTGCCATCGAGAAGCCAGATGGCCGGGGCGAGGGATACGACCAGGGCTGGCAGAAAGCCGAAAGGCGGCATGCTCAACGCGCCGGCCGCGCCCGCCGCAAAGGCCGCAAGCCATCGGCGCCAGCCTCGCAGGAGGCCGACGCGCTTTGCCAGGAGCCTCATTCGGCGGCAGCGCTTTCAGGGCGCGGCGCGACCGGGTTTCCCTCGCTGATTTCCACCTCCGTGGAGGCCGGGGCGCGGCGATGGACGCGCAGGCGCTTGACGCGCCGGGGATCCGCGTCCAGGACCTCGAATTCCAGGCCTGACGGTCCCTCGATCACCTCGCTGCGGGAGGGGACCCGGCCGGCGAGCGTGACGATGAAGCCGCCGATGGTGTCGATGTCCTCGGCGCCTTCCTCCTCGGTCAGGTCGAGGCCGAGCACCTCCTTGACCTCGTCGAGGCTCGCGCGGGCATCGGCGATATAGGTGCCGTCGGCTGCCGGCACGATGGTGAGGGTTGAATCCTCGTCGTGCTCGTCTTCGATGTCGCCCACCACCATCTCGACCAGATCCTCGATGGAGACGAGTCCATCGGTGCCGCCATACTCGTCGATGACGAGGGCCATGTGCGTGCGGGTCGCCTGCATGCGCACCAGAAGGTCGATGGCCGGCATGGAGCGCGGCACGAACAGAACCGGGCGCAGGATATTGGCGGAAGAAAGCGCCATCGACAGGTCGATCTGGCCCAGGCTCGGCAGGGGAGCCTCACCGCCGGACCCCACCGAAGCGCCGCCATCCGCCCGCATGGCGATGAAATCGAGGAAGTCGCGGATGTGGACCATGCCCTTGGGGTCGTCCAGGGTCTCGCCATAGACCGGCAGGCGGGAATGGCCCGCCGTGCGGAACAGGTTGAGCAGCTCGCCGAGGTTGGTGTCGGCCGCCACCGCCACGATATCGGCGCGGGGCACCATCACGTCCTCCACCCGAATCCGGTGGAAGGAGAGCACGTTCTTGAGCATCGCCCGCTCCTGGGGCGAAAAGTCGGTATCCTCGACTGTCTCGGCGAGGACGTCCTCAAGATCGTGGCGGATGGATTCGCGGGGTTTCAGGCCGAGGCGGGTCAGGACCCGGTCGTACCAGTGGTCGCGTGTATCGTCTGTCTCGGCGAGGGTTCGGACAGGGCGTTCGCTACGACTTCGATCTTCGTTCATTGCTTTGGGTTGTCAGCCGTTCAAGCTGCCATATCGCGATAGGGATCGGCGATGCCAAGACTGGCAAGCGCCTTGACCTCGAGACCTTCCATGATGTCCGCCTCCGCTTCGACCTCGTGGTCGTAGCCGAGGAGATGCAGGACTCCATGAACGATCAAATGGGCAAAATGATGCGCGAGCTCTTTGGATTCTTCCTCGGATTCGCGCACCAGGGTTTCATACGCTAATGCAATATCGCCCAAATGGCGAGGGCCTGTCGCACCGGGCTGCTCGGGGGCCGGGAAGGAGAGCACGTTGGTGGGCTTGTCCTTCGCCCGCCAGGTGCGGTTCAGTTCCCGGATCTGGGCGTCGTCGGTGAGCATGACGCTCGCCTCGAAATCGCCGTCCGCCTCGTAGGTCACGGCAAGCGCGGCCTCAGCTGCCCTCTGGGCCAGGGCCTCTGCGTCCTCGAGACGGTCCCAATCGCCCGCCTCGATCATGATGTCGAGCGTGATCACGGCCTGCGGTCCCGGTAATCCTGGCGCGGCGGCTCAGGCGGGGCCTCGCGGGCCGCCTTGTCGTAGGCGGTCACGATGCGGCGCACGAGGTCATGGCGCACCACGTCGGCTTCCTTGAAGGTGACCCGCGCGATGCCCTCGACACCGTTCAGGATGCGCACAGCCTCGACGAGCCCCGATTTCTGGCCCGGCGGCAGGTCGATCTGGGTCGGGTCGCCGGTGATGATCATCCGCGAGCCCTCGCCGAGGCGGGTCAGGAACATCTTCATCTGCATGGACGTGGTGTTCTGGGCCTCGTCGAGGAGCACCAGGGCGTTGGTGAGCGTGCGCCCGCGCATGAAGGCGAGCGGCGCGATCTCGATCATGCCGGTCTGCAGGCCCCGGTCCACGTGCCGGGCCTCCATGAAGTCGTAGAGCGCGTCGTAGATCGGGCGAAGATAGGGATCGACCTTCTCGCGCATGTCGCCAGGCAGGAAGCCGAGGCGCTCGCCCGCTTCCACGGCCGGACGGGAGATGATCAGGCGGTCCACCTGCCCGGCTTCGAGCAGCGAGACCGCATAGCCCACCGCAAGCCAGGTCTTGCCGGTGCCGGCGGGCCCCTCGGCGAAGACGAGCTCGTTCGTCTTGAGCGCCTTGATATAGACGTTCTGGGAGGCGTTGCGGGCGCGCACCGGTCCGCGCCTGCGGGTGGAGATCTGGTCGAAGGCGGTCAGGCCCGGAACAGGCGGCTCCTCGGCGGCCGGGAAGAGGCTGCCCTGCAGCGTGCTCTCCTCGATGGCGCCGTCCACGTCGCCCGGCCCGAGCGCCCCGCCCTGGCGGGCGCGTTCATAGAGCCCTTCCAGGACCCGGCGGGCCATCTCGGAGGCCTCGGGCGTGCCCTTCACGGTGACGCGGTTGCCGTTGGCGATGGCGGTCACGTTCAGGCGCCGCTCGAGATGGGCGAGGTTCTGGTCGTATTGTCCGAAGACGAGGCTGGCGAGGCGGTTGTCGTCGAAGGTCAGAATGATTTCGGCCTCTTCGACCACGCCAGGATGCAAGCTGTTGGCGTTTCGTCCCTTCTGGGCGCGTGCGGTCACATTGTCCGCTGGGCTCAAATGCCTCTCCTCTGAAGTTTCGCCGTACGTCCTGCGGCGAAGGAATATGGGGTCCGGCCGGACAAAGGACTAGGCCGCGGCCTGGCTGCCGGGCCCGACCCATTCTCCGAACAGACTGTTGGAGCCGGCCTGCGTGATCCGCACCGTCACGATCTCGCCGACGGCATGGCGGTCGGTTTCGATCTGCACGGCCTGCAGATAGGGCGACTTGCCTGCCATCTGGCCCGGATGACGACCCGGCTTCTCCAAGAGAACGTCGAGGGTCTGCCCCACGGTTCCGCGATTGAAGGCCTGCCGCTGCATTTCCAGCAGATTCTGCAGCCGCGCCAGACGCTCGGCCTTCACGGCCTCGGAGACCTGCGCGTCGATCTCCGCCGCCGGCGTGCCCGGCCGGGGGCTGTACTTGAACGAGAAGGAACTGGCGAAGCCCACATCCGCCACGAGCCGCATGGTATCTTCGAATTCCGCATCCGTCTCGCCCGGGAAGCCCACGATGAAGTCGGACGAGAGGGCGAGGTCGGGCTGGACCTTGCGGATGCGCTCGATCAGGCGGCGGTACTCGTCGCCCGTGTGCTTGCGGTTCATCGCGCCGAGGATGCGGTCGGAGCCGGACTGCACCGGCAGGTGCAGGTAGGGCATCACGGCCGGCAGGTCGCGATGGGCGGCGATCAGTTCGTCGTCCATGTCGCGCGGATGGCTCGTGGTGTAGCGCAGCCGGGCGATGCCCGGCACCTCGGCCAGACGATGGAGCAGGCGGCCGAGCGACCAGACGGAGCCGTCCGGCCCCTCGCCATGATAGGCGTTCACGTTCTGCCCGATCAGCGTCAGCTCGCGCACGCCCGCATCCGCCAGACGCAGGGCCTCGTCGAGGATCTTGGCCACGGGCCGCGAGACCTCGGCGCCTCGGGTATAGGGCACCACACAGAAGGTGCAGAACTTGTCGCACCCTTCCTGGATGGTGAGGAAGGCCGACACGCCCCGGTTTCGGATCATCGCCTTCGTGGGTTTGGGAAGATGGTCGAACTTGTCCTCGATGGGAAACTCGGTGTCGACGACGCGCTCCGCACGCGCCTTCTTCAGAAGGTCGGGCAGGTTGTGGTAGTTCTGCGGCCCCACCACCACGTCGACGGCCGGCGCCCGGCGCAGGATCTCCTTGCCCTCGGCCTGAGCGACGCAGCCGGCCACGACGACCTTCGTCTCCTGGCCCTGACCGGCGCGTTCGTTCTTCATCTCGCGGACGCGGCCGAGCTCGGAATAGACCTTCTCGGCGGCTTTTTCGCGGATGTGGCAGGTGTTGAGGATGACGAGATCCGCCTCCTCCATCGCCTTGGTTTCGCTGTAGCCCTCGGACGCCAGCATGTCCGCCATGCGCTCGGCATCGTAGACGTTCATCTGGCAGCCGTAGGATTTGACGAAGACTTTTTTCACGAGGTCGGCCTGTTGCGAAAGGTTGAAGCCCCCTGTCTTTAAGCGCTTTGCGCGTTCAAGAGAAGAGAGTCGCGCCTGTGACAGAGAGAGCCTCGGATCTGGCGCTCTTCCTAATCCTGCGCCTTACCCGGCTTCGGCCCAACGGCCCGGCAGGCGATGATCGAGTCGAGAAAGCCCGGAAAACGCCGGTCGAGATCGGTCCGCCGCAGGCTGATCATGCGCTTCGTGCCTTCGGGGCGGACATTGACCAATCCGGCCTCGCGCAGTTTCGCCAGATGATAGCTGAGGCCTGTCTTGGAGCCGAGATGCAGGAACTGACTGCAGGTCATCGCGTCCTGCTCGCCGTTGGCCAGAAGCCCGATGATGGCCAGGCGCGTCTCATCGCCGAGCGCAGCCAGCACATGGGCGAGCTCGATCTGATCGGCAGGAGGATGGGGCAGGGACGTCATGAGCCTTTGATAGGGATTTTCAGCTATTGGTTCAAGGGACGTTGAACTATTTCTTGACAATGGATGCGTCGAAGTTCAATTGTTCAATGAATCTTGAACAAGGCTCATCGGCATGAACAGGCGCCTCTTCTGGCTGGCTCTCGGCACCTTCGCCATCGGGGCGGAGGGCTTCGTCGTTTCCTCGCTTCTCCCGCAGATCTCGGAAGACACCGGCGTCACCGTGATTGAGGCCGGCTATCTCGTGGTGGCGTTTGCCCTCGTTTACGCGACCGCCTCGCCTGTGCTTACGGCGCTCACGGCCGACCGGGACAGGCGCATGATCCTGACGGCGAGCGCTCTCACGTTCACGGCCGGCGCTCTCAGCGCGGCTCTTGCTCACAGCTACGCGGTTCTTCTGATGGCCAGGATCGTCATTGCCTGCGCGGCCGGGCTCTATGCCGCAACCGCCCAGGCAACGGCTGTCGCAATCTCGCATCCCGATCACCGCGCTCGAGCCATCTCCGTGGTTGTCGGCGGAACGTCGCTCGCCGTCGCGTTCGGGGCTCCCCTGGGAGCCTTCATAGCGTCCTGGGCCGGATGGAGGGGCACCTATGTGAGCATCGCCGTCGCAGGTGTGGCCGCCGCCGTCGCGATCCGCGTCATGCTGCCGACGGGGCTTCGGGGAACGAAGATGTCGCTCAAAAGCCGCTTCGACGTTCTGCGTCAGCCCGGAATTCGCCCGACGCTTGCGACGACGTTGCTCTACATGACCGCCGGTTTCATGGTCTTCACCTATATCGCGCCCATGACCCTTCAGGCTGCCGGACTCAGCCGGTCCGTGCTGCCGGCGGTGCTGCTCATCTATGGCAGCGGCGCAGCCCTGGGAAACTACCTCGGGGGCCAGATGGCCGACCGCTGGGGCGCGCAGCGCATGGTGTCGATTGCGATCGTTCTCAACACGGGCATGATGCTGTTCTTCGCCCTCTTCGGATACCTGCCTTCCGAATGGGCGGGACCGGCCTTCATCGGCGCCCTGTTCCCCTGGGGCGTCATGTCATGGTCGTTCCCGCCGGCTCAGGCGAGCCGAATCCTGGCGATCGCACCGGGCAGCGCGCCTCTCGCGCTCTCGCTCAACGGATCGGCGCTCTATTTCGGCGTGGCGCTCGGCTCGTTCATCGGAGGCTTGGTGCTGCGATATGCGACCGTCCGGGATCTCGGCTGGGTGGCGGCTCTCTTCCTGATCGCCGCTCTCGCTTTGGTCGGGCTGGAACGCTCCCGCGAGGCGAATCTTCAGGTGGCTTATCCCGTGAAGGATTGAGAAGCCTGCCGATCCCTCAATCCCGAAAAGCCCCCTCGACGGGAGCCGACAATCTCTCATCCGCCGCCCGGATCTCGGCGACGACACGTGCGAAGGCCGGGCGCCGGCTCAGCCGCGCATACCAGGCGCCCAGATTGTCATGTCTTCTCAGCGAAGGCCCGCCCAGGCGGCGGGTCCAGAACACGGTCATGAAGACGGCGATGTCCGCTGCCGAAAAGCCGCCGCAGAAATAGTCCTGGCCCTGGAGCCTGCGGTCGAGTTCGGCGAAGTGCCCGGCAAGCGCCGGCTCGGCCTCTCTCGCCTTGATCTCCTTCGCATCCCAACGCTCGCGTTCGTCCGGCTTCGGCTCGGTGCGATGCATCAGGAAGCGCAGCGGCGCCAGCATAACCTCGTCGGCGAACAGATCGAAGAGACGGCATCGGGCCCGCTCGTGAGGTGATTTCGGATAGAGCGCCGGATCGGGATAGGCATCCTCCAGATATTCGAGGATCACGGTCGAATCGTAGAGGGACAGGTTCCCGTCGATCAGGACCGGAACCTGTCCCTTGGGATTGATGGCCATCACGTCCGGATTCCTGGGGCTGTAGCCCTTGGTCTGCGTGAACGGCACCAGGATCTGCTCGAAAGCGAGCCCCTTCTCGTGAAGGGCGATCTCGACCTTGCGCGAGAAGAGGCTGACAGGACCGGAATAGAGCTTCATCAGGGTGCCTTTCGGGAGGTCATCGGCTGAAAGTGGAGGGCAGGTGATCCTGCCAGGATGCGGGATTCAAGCCTTCCACATCAGCCCGCGACAACCCGATATCGGCAAGCTCCCGGTCGTCCATCCGGAAGAGAACCTTGGCGTTCCTGCGCTCGTCGAGCCAAGCCTCGTAGCGGAGCAGGAGCTGAAGCAGGGTGCTCTTCCGCTCGCGGCGGGCGGTGTGAAGCCCAAGATTTGCTGTGGCATATCCGATCGCCATGGCGGGTCTCCTTCAATGGCGTTTCATTGAAGAGAAATGTGCTCCTGTGATAGGTTATAAGCAAACGAGAAGTTCTTGATCTGTGCTCAAGAAAAACTTGGGCATAAAACCGGATTTGCCATGTCCCGTCGCCGCCTGCCACCCCTGAACGCCTTGCGTGCCTTCGAGGCCGCCGCCCGCCATCTGAATTTCGAAAAGGCGGGCGACGAGATCGCCGTCACGGCGAGCGCCGTCGGCCAACAGGTCAAAGCGCTGGAAGCCTGGCTCGGACGCCCTCTGTTCGTGCGCCAGCCGAGCCGGGGCGTGGCCCTGACGCCGCTGGGCGAGCATTATGCCGCCTCCCTGTCGGACATCCTCGACCGGCTGGACAACGCGACCGCGCAGGCCCTGCGCTCCGACCGCTCCAACGTGATCACGGTGAGCTCCATGCCGAGCTTCGCCGCCGGCTGGCTCATCCCCCGGCTGGGCTCCCTCAAGGCGCAGCATCCCGATCTGGAGGTGCGAGTCTCAGTGGATACACGGCTGACGGATTTCGCCCGGGAGGACGTGGACGTGGCGATCCGCTTCGGCCGGGGAAATTATCCCGGCCTGCGCTCGGACCTGCTGATGGAGGAATTCTTCTTCGCCGTCTGCAGCGCGTCCCTGCTGGGTGATCCCGATCGTCCCCTGAAGGAACCGGTGGATCTGCGCCACCACACCCTGCTGCATGAGAGCGTCGAGACCATTCCCGACTACACCACCTGGGACCGCTGGCTCGCGGCCGTGGGCGTGACCGGGGTCGACACCTCCCGCGGCCCGCGTTTCACCCATACCTATCTCTGCCTCCAGGCCGCGGCCTCCGGCCAGGGCGTGGCGCTCGCGACCAATGTGCTGATCGGTGATTATTTGCAGGCGGGCCGCCTGGTTCAGCCCTTCCCGCAGCAGGTGAAGGGCTCCTACCAGTATTACGTGGTCTGCCCGGAAGCCACCGCCGACCGGCCGGCCCTCGCGGCTTTCCGCGCCTGGCTTCTGGAGGAGGCCCAGGCGCATGTTGCGGAGGCCGGGCGGGTGTAAAGCGACGCTGTCACGGCCGGGCTCGTCCCGGATATCTCGATTCGGAAGGGCACCGTGCTCACCCCGGAATCACGCCGCCTTCAGCGCCCGGCGGATCTCGGCCTCGGCGGAAGCGGTCGCCTGCTTGCGGTTGCCGTTGAAGGGGATCGGCTCGCCCCAGGTCACGACCACATCGAGCGGAACGCCCCGGGTGAACAGCTTCAGGTGAGGAGCCAGATCCATGTCGCCGTACCAGGCGATGAAGGGACGCTCGCGCCGGGTCACCGGCAGGCCATTGCGGCGGGTGTAGGAGATGGCGAGCGGCTGGAGAAAGACCCGCTCGACGCTGTCGTGCATGAGCGCCGTCTGGGCCGCGCCCACGAGGGAGGAGCGGAAGGGCAGGAGGCGGTTGCCGTCGCTGGTGGTGCCTTCGGCAAACAGCACGATCACCTCGCCCTTCACCAGACGGTGGGCGAGCGCATCGTTCACCTCGGCGGTGGCCTTGCGGCGCTGACGGTCGATGAAGACCGAGCGCTGGAGCCTCGCGCACAAGCCGACCACGGGCCAGGTCTCGATCTCCGATTTGGCGATGAAGGAGAGCGGGTGCAGCGAGCCGATCACCGGAATGTCGAGCCAGGAGACGTGATTCGACAGGACGATGGTGGGCGCATCGCCCGGGGGCGTGCCCCGTTCGATCACGCGCACGTTGAAGATCCTCAGCAGCACTCGATGAAACCACACCGGCAGCACATGCAGTATCGACGACCAGCCGAGGCGCAGGGCCAGCATCTGCAGGGGAAAGAGCACGAGGCTGCACAGCCCGAGCAGCAGAAGCCGGAAGACGACGCCTGGTCTCGTCACGCGTCGTCCTTGTCCAGCGGCACCGCGTAGAGTTCGAGGCGGTGATAGACGACCCGGTAGCCCAGCCGCTTGGCGATCTCGTTCTGCAGCGCCTCGATCTCCTCGGAGCGGAACTCGATCACGTCGCCGGTCTCGAGATTGATGAGATGGTCGTGGTGCTCCCGCGCCGCCTGCTCGTAGCGCGAGCGGCCGTCGCGAAAATCGAGCCGCTCGAGGATGCCCTCGGTCTCGAACAGTTTCACCGTGCGGTAGACCGTGGAGAGGGAGATGCGGTCGTCCACCTCGGCCGCGCGCCGGTGCAGCTCCACCACGTCGGGATGGTCCGCGGCGGAGTCGAGAACCTGCGCGATGATCCGGCGCTGTCCGGTCATGCGCAGGCCCTTGTCGCGGCAGGCGCGCTCGATGGCGTCCGTCCGGCGGATTTTGGCGGGTGTGCTGTTCCGAATGGCCAAGGCTTCAGTGACTCCTTGCGGAGGCTTATATGCGAGGGACGCGAAGCGGGCTATAGGTCCAAAGCCATGGTGAGGGCCGCAGCCTTCGTTCCGTCGGCTTTCTGATAATAGCCCTCCCGGCGTCCGATGTCGCGAAAACGCAGGCGGCGGTAGAGGGCGATGGCCGGCGCATTGCCCTCCTCGACCTCCAGATGCACCTGGGCCACGCCACGGCGCGAGAGCTCGTCGAGATGATGGGAAAGGAGCGGGCGGGCATGGCCTTTGCCGCGCGCCTCCGGGGCGATGGCCACCGTGATGATCTCCGCCTCGTCGAGCACGATCCGCGACAGGACGAAGCCGGCAGGCTTGGCGGCGCGTCCGAGGAAGAGGCCGTCGGCCACGACGCCGCGCTCGCTCAAGAGGCGCTCGAAATCGAGCGTGCTCCAGGCCCGTGCGAAGGCGGAGGCATGAAGCGCCGCCAGACGGGCGGCAGCCTCGGTCCCGAGGGATTCGATCCGAGGAGCGGGCGGGTGGATGAAGCGGTCGAGAATTCTCATTGCCTAGCGATTCGGGCCCCGTCCTGCGGCTTGGCGTCGGGCTCGCGCAGGTAAAGCGGCTTGGGCAGGGCTTGGCTCGGATCGGCCAGCACTCCGAGCCGCGCCACCCAGCCGATATCGGGAAAGGCCGACACGTCGCTGATATGGGCCTCGACCCCTTGGGCGCGCGCCTCTGCGGCGAGCATGGCCGAGGCCGATCCGGCGATCAGGATCGGGCCGGAGCCGAGAAGGCGGATGGCGTCCCGGTACGTCATGAGACCCGGCGGGATGATGGTGCGCCCGCCCGGCGCGATGGCCTGGATGTAGATGTGCCCATGCTTGGCGTCGATGGCGGCGGTGAAGAGCCCGCGCCGGTCGCCGACCATCAGGGGAGCGAGAAAGGCCGAGAGGGTCGCAACGCCCACCACCGGAATGCCGGCCGCCAGACCAATGCCGCGGGCGGCGCTGATGCCGACGCGCAGGCCCGTATAGCTCCCGGGCCCGACCGTGACGGCGACCCGGTCCAGGCTCTCGAAGCCGCCCTCCACCTGGGCCGAAAGCCGGTCGAGCAGCGGCATCAGGGCCTCGGCATGGCCCCGGTCCATGGGAATGGTCTCGGCCGCCAGCGGCACGGGCTCTCCGGCCTCGACGATGCAGGCCGAGCAGGCGCCGAGGGCGGTATCGATGGCAAGGACGCGCAACGTAGGTCTCCGTCAGGTCTGGGATTTCTTTAGCGCATCGTGCGGAAAAGTGGACCCGGTTTCGTGTTTCCGTCGTGCGGCCGGAGAGTTTCGGCTTGAGCAGGCCGGAAGGCGGATGCCATGATCGCTCCATGACGACCGAATCCGACCCTTCTGCCGCCGAACCTAAGCCCTGGACCGTGAAAACCTCGCGGGACGTGATTCGCGACCGTTGGGTCAAGCTTCGCGCCGACGATTGCCTGACCGCCGAGGACGTGGAGGTCGCGCCTTTTTACGTGCTCGAATATCCCGATTGGGTTCATGTGGTGGCCCTCGACGATGAGGATCACATCATCCTGGTCGAGCAGTATCGCCATGCTTTCGGGGGCATCACCCTCGAGGTGCCGGCGGGGGCAATCGACAAGGAGGATCCGTCTCCGCTCGCGGCGGCCGCCCGGGAGCTCGAGGAGGAAACGGGATATGTCGCGGAGCGCTGGCGCTCGTTCGGCAAGCATTCACCCAATCCCGCGACCCACACGAACTTCTGCCATACCGTGCTCGCGCAAGGGGTGCGCTTGTCCGGCAAGAAGCTGAACGACCCAGCCGAGCAGATCAAAGTGGTGCGGGTTCCGGTCCAGGAAGCCGTTCGGCTTGCCGCCAACGGGACCATGACGAACGCGATGCAGATCGCCTCGCTCGCCCTTGCGCTAACCGCCATCGGCAAGTGGAGCCTGTGAACCTCACGCGATGGTGCAGAACTCCTCGAAGGCGAGACGCGGCTGGCGCGGATGGAGTTTCTCGGGCAGGCCGTAGCCGAGATTGATCAGGAAGTTCGATTTGTACATCCCGTCGGGAAAGAAAGCCTCGTCCACGCCCTTGCGATCGAACCCTCCCATGGGGCCGCAATCGAGCCCGAGCGCGCGGGCCGCCATGATGAGATAAGCGCCCTGGAGGCAGGAGCCCTGAAAGCCCGTCCGCTCGATCGCCTCGGGCTTGCCTGCAAACCAGCTGCGCGCATCGGGACTGTTCGGTGCAAGACGGGGGAGCTTTTCGTAAAACTCGGTGTCGTAGGCCACGATCACGGTGGCGGGCGCGCTCATGGTCTGGCGCACGTTGCCCTCGTCGAGATGAGGCCTCAGCCTCTCCTTGGCCTCCCGCGACACCACGAAGACGAAGCGTCCCGGCGAGGAATTGGCGCTGGTCGGACCCAGCTTGGCGAGATCGGCGATCGTGCGCAGGGTCTCTTCCGGGATGGGACGATCCTGCCACCAGCGATGGGTGCGGGCCTCACGAAAGAGCTGGTCGAGAACGGCATCGGGCAGGGCAGGCAACGCGACACTCCGAAAAGAAAAGCGCGGCTCGGAAGAACCGCGCTTCGATAACTGAATCCAGGTTCGAGGCAAACGGCCCGATCAGACCGCCTGCACCTCGCGCACGTCCGGCAGGAAGTGGCGCAGGAGGTTCTGGATGCCGTGGCGCAGGGTGGCGGTCGAGGAGGGGCAGCCCGAGCAGGCGCCCTTCATGACCAGGTACACGGTGCCGTCCTTGAAGCCCCGGAAGGTGATGTCGCCGCCGTCGCCCGCCACCGCCGGGCGGATGCGGGTCTCGAGCAGCTCCTTGATGGTCTCGACGGTCGCGGCATCCTGTTCGTCGAAGAACTCCTCGCCGTCCTCCTCGGTCGCGCCGTAGCCGTTGGCGAAGAGCGGCGCGCCGGTCATGAAATGCTCCATGATCGCGCCGAGGATCGCCGGCTTCAGGTGCTGCCACTCGCCATCCGCCTTCGTGACGGTGACGAAGTCGTAGCCGAAGAACACGCCGGTCACGCCCGGCACGGCAAAGAGGCGCTGGGCAAGGGGCGAGACCTCGCCCTGCTCAGGGGTCTTCGCCTCGAAGGTGCCTTCCGGCATCACCACCCGGCCGGGCAGGAATTTCAGGGTGGCGGGATTGGGGGTCGCTTCGGTCTGGATGAACATCGTTTCTGTCGTCCTCTGGCGCCGGTTCAAGGCCGGCCGAGTGGGGTTAGAATCGTTCTAACAGGTTCCAGTCCCAATGTGGAATGGATCGCGGCCGATTCCAAGGGGAGAATAGATGCCTTCACCGCATGCCGGGGCTGCAGGCTTAAGCCGAGAAGGGAAGCTCCCGTTCAACCCGCCAGCGCGTCGATCTCCTCGTCCGTCAGGCCGCCCGGAACGATCACGATGGGAACCGGGAAGGAGGCGGCGGAGCGGCCGGCGAGGGTCGAGACCAGGGGTCCGGGGCCTTCCTTGGCGCTGCCCGCGGCGAGCACCAGGAAGGAGATGTCCTCGTCCTCGTGGATGAGCTTCATGATCTCGTCCGCCCGGGTGCCGACCCGGATCACCTGCTCGGGATCGACGCCGGCGGCGCTGCGCGCCTCGCGGGCGGCGGCATCGAGTTGCTTCTGGGCTTCCTCGCTCGCCTCCTCGATCATGGCCTCGCCGACGCCGAGCCACTCGAAATTGTCGGGCGGGTCCACGACCGCGAGCATGACCATGCTGGCGCCGGTGCGGGCCGCGCGCCGGGATGCGAAGTGCACCGCCCGGGCGCATTCCGGGGTCTGGTCGATCACCACCATGAATTTCGGACGGTGGCCCGATTCGTAGGATCGACGTTTGCCGCTCAAAGCCCGCTCTCCTGCATCATGAACGATGCTGCCCTGCCGTCACGGCAAGAGCAAGTCCGCTCATCGTCGACCCATTCATCAGCGCGAGCGCACGAAGCCGACGATGTCCTTGACCGCGTCCATGGTCACGGAGGCCAGGGCCCGTGCCCGCTCGGAGCCGTCCGCCAGCACCGCGTCGATATGGCCGGGATCGGCCATGAGGCGGCGCATCTCGTCGGCCACGGGAGAAAGCTTCGTCACCGCCACGTCCACGAGGGCCGCCTTGAAGCCGGAGAACTGCGCGCCGCCATGCTGGCGCAGCACCTCTTCCGGCGTGGTGTCCATGAGGGCCGCATAGATCGCCACGAGGTTCTCGGCCTCGGGGCGGGCCTTCAGGCCCTCGACCTCGCTCGGCAGCGGCTCGGGATCCGTCTTCGCCTTGCGGATCTTCTGGGCGATGGTGTCGGCATCGTCCGTCAGGTTGATGCGGGAATAGTCGGAGGGGTCCGATTTCGACATCTTCTTCGAGCCGTCGCGGAGCGACATGACGCGGGTCGCAGGGCCCTGGATCATCGGCTCGGTCAGCGGGAAGAAGGCGTCGCCGAAGCCGTGCGCGGCAATCGATTCGGCCCAGTCGTTGTTGAACTTCTGGGCGATATCGCGGGTCAGCTCCAGATGCTGCTTCTGGTCCTCGCCCACCGGCACATGGGTGGCGCGGTAGACCAGGATGTCGGCCGCCATCAGGTTCGGATAGGCGTAGAGGCCGACCGAGGCGTTCTCCCGGTCCTTGCCGGCCTTGTCCTTGAACTGGGTCATGCGGTTGAGCCAGCCGAGGCGGGCGACGCAGTTGAACACCCAGGCGAGTTCCGCGTGCTGCGGCACCTGGGACTGGTTGAAGACGATGTGGCGCTTGGGATCGATGCCGGCCGCGAGGAACGCGGCCGTCACCTCGCGGATCTGGCGGGTCAGGTCGGCCGGATTCTGCGGCACGGTGATCGCGTGCATGTCGACGACGCAATAGATGCAGTCGAAATTCTCCTGCATGGCGACGAAGCGCTTGATGGCGCCGAGATAATTCCCGAGATGGAGATTGCCGGTGGGCTGAACGCCCGAGAACACCAGCTCCTTGAACTGCGCCATGGTCTTGAACTCCGACTGAGGGTAGGTGCAGTTTCAGGTTCGACCGCAAACCGCCCCAGATATGGTCTGACTGCTTTTCTTGGGGAGAACCGAAGGCTGATCGCCTGCAATCGCTCCATCGAGGCGCGCCTTATGACAGGGCCGCACCATGATGCAAGGGTTCTCGTGATTTTTTCGGGTTCTCACGTTTTTTTCGTCAGAGCGGCCCAATCGCCGCGGGTCATGGCACCGGCGGCGAGGGCCGCGAGCCCGTACACCGCCAGACCACCCAGACAGATCATCGCTAAGGAAAGAGGGCCGGGTTGCGGTGCGGCACGCAAGGCCGCCACGAGCGCGAGGCTCATTGTGAGGACCGCCACGAGGATGCGCATCACCCGAACCATCAGACCGCGGTCCGGTAGCCAGAGGCCGAATCGGCGAAGGCCGGACGCCACGGCGACCGCATGGCCGAGGCATCCGAAGCTGACGCCAAGCGCGATCCCCGTCGGGCCGAAGGGCCAGGCGAGCGCCAGGGAGGCGGCGATCGTGAGGACAAGGCCCAGGATCGCCGCCGCCAGGGCCGCCTTCAGGGAGCCGCAGGCGAACAGCGTCTGGCTCAGGACTTTGGCGGCGGTGGCGAATGGCAATCCCAGGCTCAGGGCCATGAGCACGAGGGCGGTGCCCTCCGCGTCGGAGGACTGAAAGGCGCCGCGCTCGAAAAGCACGCTGCTCATGGGCCGGGCGAGGATGATCAGGGCCGCGCTCGCCGGCAGGGCGAGCAGCAGCGCCACTTCCAGCGCCCGGTTCTGCGCCGCCACGATGGCCTGCCCGTCTCCAGCCTGATGGCGGCGGGCGAGCTCGGGCAGGAGCAGGCTCGAGCCCAAAGCCGCCATCAGGCCGAGCGGCAGCTGCATCACCCGTTCGGCGTAGTAGAGCCAGGAGATTCCCGAGGGCCAGAACGAGGCGATCTGAGTGGCGGCCAGGATAAAGAGCTGCACGGCGCCGCTCGCCGCGAGCACGGGAAAACCGGCGAGCAGAAGGCTCTTCAGCAGCGGCGACCAGCGCGGCATCCGGAAACCGACGAGCCGGACCTTGCCGCTCGACAAGGCTGCGGCCACGACGGCGAGCTGGGCCAGTCCCGCCAAGCTCGACGCGGCCGCCAGCCACGCGGCCTTCTGCGCGAGCTGCAGGGAAAGACCGCGTTCGACCACGACGAGCGTCAGGATCAGTCCGCCGTTGACGGCCAGCGGCGCCAGCGCCGTCGCGGCGAAGCGGCCGTGCAGGTTCAGGATGGCGGCGCCCATGGAGGCGAGCACCACGCACGGCACGATCGGAAAGGACAGACGCGTGTAGAGCGCCACCAGCGCCAGCGTCCCGCCCTCGCCGTGCAGGCCCGGAGCGAGGAGAAGGGCGATCAGACCCGCGCCGATCTCCACGAGAGCCGTCAGTCCGAGCAGGGCGAGCCCGAAGACGCTCAGCACATCCCCTCCCGTGGCGGCCGCCTCATCGGGCTCCAGGCGGCTGAGAGCGGGGATCAGGGCCGGGTTGAGCCCGCCTTCGCCGACGATGCGACGCACCAGATTGGGCAGACGGAAGGCGGCGAGGAACGCATCCGCCACGGGGCCCGCCCCCAGGGCTTGCGCGAACAGCACGTCCCGGACGAAGCCGAGAACGCGCGAAGCCACGGAGCCGAGGCCGACCAGGAGCGAGGAGCGGATGAGCGACATGCCCTCGCGGCTTAGCGGGTCGCCCGATGGCCCGCAACTTTTCCCTCGTCGGACCAAGACGTCCGATCTCGTGAAGCGTCGAGTGTCCAACCGGGGTCGCCGGCACAAGGCCGGTGATGACATGCTGGGAAGAAGCGTGCCTTTACCCCCTCGCCCGCGCAATCGCCTCGCGCTTCTGCTCCAGGCTCATGCCGCCGATATAGGCTTCCGTCCCGATCAGGAAGGACGGGGTGGCCACGAGGCCGAGGTCGTTGCCGGTGGTGAACGCATCCTTCATCCAGCCGGTTGTCTTGTCGCTGTCGGCGAGCTCGGTCATGCGCTTGGGATCGCCGCCGAGCTTTTCCGCCTCGGCCAGCGCCCGCGGTCCGTCGACCGTGCCGCGCAAGGAGAACAGCGCAAGATGCAGCGGCAGGTAGCGCTCGGGCCCGTAGAGCTGCAGATAGGCCAGGGCCGCGCGCGTCGCGGCCACCGATTGCGGGCTGAGCACGGCAAAATTCACCAGAACATACGAGAGTTCGGGCTCCGCCTTGAGCAGATCGGGCAGGGCTTGAGCCGAGCGTTTGCACCAGGGGCAGTTGTAGTCGAAATACTCCACCATGATCACGTCGCCATGCTTGTGGCCGAGGCGCACGACGGAGGGCAGATTGAGGGCGTTCTCGATCAGCTCCACCGGGATCAGCTGCGGCTCCGGTGCGGATTGCGCAAAGGCGGGAGCTTTCGTGCCGGACAAGGCAAGACCGGCGAGAACAGCGCGGCGGGACAAGATCATGAACGGAACTCTCGTAAGAAAATCTCCTCGTGCCGCTCGATCATGGCGATGGCAAGGCCAAGGTTCTTTTTCTCGCAGAGACGTGCCATGGCTGTTGTCATCTAGAACGCTAGCACTTTTAGCGTCTGGGCTAATGAGTGTTATCTACGCCAGTTTGAAACGAGATACCCAATTTGCAATCTCGATCCTTCCTGGGGATCAGGAACATTACTGATCACTGATTAGGAATTAGAGCCTTGGAGGTGGTGCGAATTTCAAATATCTCTGGTTGCACAACTTCAATTTAGCAGTTCTTCCTAATGCGCTACATCATCTACTGTGACGAGTCCTCTTCAGGCGGCGTCTTCTATTCCAATTTTTACGGTGGTGCTCTGGTTAGAGCAGATGAAAGAGAAGGTATTGAGGCTGCGCTGAATGCAATAAAGGCGATCCGGAATCTTCAAGGGGAGGCAAAGTGGACGAAGATCAGCGAGTACAATGAAGCTGCCTACATCGATTTGGTCGATTGTTTTTTTGATTTGGTAAAGGCGAATTTGATTAAAGTACGGATCATGTTCACTCAGAACATCAATCAAACTAAGGGTGTAGCCGACTTTGACGCGGAAGATGAGTACTTCAAGCTATATTATCAATTCCTGAAGCATGCATTTGGGCTTCAGTATTGTAACCCAGAGTGCGCAGAGGACATTCACGTTTCGGTTTATCTCGACGACGCACCCGATAACCGGGAGAAGCTTCAGCGCTTCAAATACTTCCTATCTATGCTCTCGCTAAGCAAGGATTTCCGGGCCAGTCGGGTCAAGCTGCTTGAGTCGGAGATTACAGAGATCAACTCAAAGTCACATACGATCTTGCAAGCTGTTGATATTGTGTTGGGCGCTATGCAGTTCCGGTTGAATGATCAGCACAAAGCGAAGCCTGACGGCCAAAGGCTTCGCGGAAAGCGGACACGAGCCAAGGAGCGGGTCTATAAGCATATCAACGCCCGAATTCGAGATATCTACCCAGGCTTTAACATTGGGACTTCAACGGCTCGCTTGGAGTTAAGTCATTCTTGGGAGCATCCCTATCGTCACTGGTGTTTTACACCTCGACAGAGTGTCCGGGATCTTACACGCGGCAAGCGTGCAAATAAATGAGCCCCGCGACCACCTACGTATATACCCCCAGCAAAACTGAAGGCTTCGATGGAAGCAGGGCTCAAATAATAAATAACTAAGGCTGCGACTCAGTTCAACCAATTATAAATTCTATTTGTCAAGTATGAAGGTTTATCAATAGGTTAGCTGTGCACAAACTTGTTGATAACTATTTCCTGAGCTCCCTCAAGCCTTCTTGATAGCCTGCACCGGGGCGGTGCTGGTTCACCGGAGCGGGATGGGCCTTGTCCTACGACGAGGTGCCGGAATGACGGATGTCAAACGCCCGTCCAGGACGTGACGAAGGACGGCACGTCCTCGGCCGGCATGGGGCGGCCGAAGTGATAGCCCTGCACCAGGTCGCAGCTCATGCGCTGCAGGAGGGTCGCCTGGAAGGCGCTCTCGACGCCCTCTGCCACGACCTCGATGCCGAGATTGTGGCCGAGGCTCAGGAGAGCCCTGACGATGGCGGCATCGTCCGCATCCGTCTCCAGGCCGCTCACGAAGGTCCGGTCGATCTTGATCGCATCGACCGGGAAGCGCTTGAGATGCGACAGCGACGCGTAACCGGTGCCGAAATCGTCGAGGGCGATCGTCACGCCCTCCGCACACAAGGCACGCAACGCCCGCTCCACGTATTCGGCGCCGGAGTCGAGAAACACGCTCTCCGTGACCTCCACTTCGAGGCAGCGGGCCGGCACATCCATCCGTCGCAGATCGTCGAGCACCCGCTCGGCATAGTTGTCGCGCCGGAACTCCGCGGCCGAGACGTTGATGGCGATCCGTCCGACCTCGAGGCCCGACTCGAGCCAGCGGCGGATGTCCCTCAGGATGCAGCAGCGCATGCGCTCGCCGATGGCCGTTCCGAGCTCGGTGTCGTTGAAGGCCGGGGCGATCTTTTCCGGAGACTGGATCCCGCCGCGGGGGTGGTTCCAGCGCAGCAGCGCCTCGAATCCGCCGAGCGTGCCTGAGGCCAGCACCACCTTGGGCTGGTAGAACGGCACGATCCAGTCGGACTCCACCGCTCGCGCCGCCACCTCAAGGGCCGAAGCGGTTCGTTGCGACTCCTCCCGCATGGTTGTGACGAACATCTTGAACGACCCGCGCCCGGTCGTCTTGCTGCGGTAGAGAGCCAAATCGGCCTGCTTCTGAAGCTCTTCCGGTCTCATGCCGAGGCCGACGGAGAGGGCGCCTCCGATGCTGGTGCGGCAGTCCAGCAGCTTGCCGTCCCGTCGCAACGGTTCCTGCACGCGGGCGAGAATCGCGTCGGCCATTGCGGCCACGTCGTCCTCTCCGGCGATCCCGGGCAGGATAACGGCGAACTCGTCGCCGCCGAGACGGGCGATCGTGTCGGCGGGCCCGACAACGCTGCGCAGGCGCTGGGCGAACTCCTTCAGCAGAGCGTCGCCGGCATCGTGACCGAATCGGTCGTTGATCTGCTTGAGATGGTCGAGATCCATGACCAGGAGGCCGGTGGCGGGACGCGCTTCGGATACGCCATCGAGCGCCTGCTGAAGGCGTTCACGGAACAATCTGCGGTTGGCGAGCCCCGTGAGATCGTCATGGTGAGCCGCCCAGCGGAGGGTCTCCTCCGTCAGCTTCCGGTCGTGAATGTCCTCGGCCGCGCCGTACCAGCGCAGCACGGCTCCGTCCTCGGCCCGCCGGGCTGCCGCCTGAGAGCGGAACCAGCGGTAGGTCCCGTCGGCCATGCGCAGGCGGTAATCCACGTCGAGATCCTCGCCGGTTGCGACCGAACGAGACCATCTTTCGAGCACGATCGGCGCGTCTTCGGGATGAAGCGCCTGGCTCCAGCCGGTTCCCAGCGAGGTCTCCGCTTTCATGCCGGTGCGATCGTACCAGCGCGAGGAGATATCCAGGACATTGCCCTGCGGATCGGCCGTCCAGGAAATCTGAGGATTGAGCTCGACGGAATGGCGGTGATGCTCTTCGCTTTCGCGCAAAGCCGCATCGTCCCGCTGCCGTTCGATCGCCAGCGCGGCCAGATGCAGCACGGCCTCCATGCGCTCCATCTCGTGGCAGGCCGGGGCGCGGGGCTCGTTATAGTATAGCGCAAGGGTTCCGAGCACTTCGCCGGAGCGCGAGAAGACCGGCTTCGACCAGCAGGCCCGCAGGCCGTGACCGAGTGCGAGGTCGCGCCAGCCGGCCCATAACGGGTCCGAGGCGATGTCGGTGACGATGATGCTGCTGCGCATATGGGCGGCCGTGCCGCACGAGCCGGCGATCGGTCCGACGGCCACGCCGTCGATGGCCGCATTGTAGGCGGCAGGAAGGCTGGGAGCCGCGCCGTGCCGCAGCAGACTGCCCTCCGGATCGTACAGGAGGATCGAGCAGCGTGCGTCGGGAATCCGTTCCTCGGTCAAAAGGCAGAGCGCGTTCAGAATCTCTCCCAGAGGCTGGCCGGCTGCGACCATCTCCAGGACACGGGCATGATCCCGGAGGGTGCGCTCCGCCTCTTTCCGGTCATGAATGTCTTCCGTCGTTCCGTACCAGAAGATGATCGCGCCGGCCTCGTCCCGGTGGGCTGCGGAACTGGAGCGGCACCAGCGGTAGCTGCCGTCGGCGGTTTTGATCCGATATTCGCACTGATAGGGAGAACCCGTGTCCAGGCTTTCGCGCCTCGTCTGCACCAGACGGGACAGATCCTCCGGATGGACGAGCTTCACCCAACCGTTGCCGACAAGCCGCTCGGGAGGCTCCCCGATCCACTCGGACCAGCCGGGCCCAACCTGAACGACCTGTCCGCTCGCGTCGGCAAGCCAGGGAATCTGCCGGCTCAGGGCGAAGGCGTAATGATACAGATTATCAAAGACGCTTGGGTCTTCCCTTTGCGGCATGCTGAAATCTTCACGAGGTATCTCGCCAAGCGAAGAGAAATCGATGTCCTTATTCCATTGCATATCGCAAACCAGGGTGCCGCGAATATCGAATAAATTCTTGGCTTATATCAGAATGCCTGTCCATTAGGATGAATGAACTAACTTGGCCGTGGGCAGAGCTGTCACAGGCCGTCTTTTACTGATGATTTATTAGTAAGGTTAAGCGGCCATTCGAAGCATTGATGACTCGGCATCAAGCCCGAGGAGCCAGATGAGGACTCTTATGGCCCCTCGGAGCGGTGTCGGTGGATGCGACCTCCTGCGCGACTAGATTTGCTGCGCAGGAGGAGCGCCAGAGGCAGCCGCTCAAGATGTCAGAAGCTCGTGGAAAAAGCTCAAGCGCATCGGGCGAAAAGCGCAGCCAGCTTTTCGCCACAAAAGATGCGCCGCTGAAGCGATTGCGCACTGGTTTGAGGCTTTAGCCCTCTTCCCCCGTCACGCCCGCGGCATCCTGGGCCTTCAGGATCTCGGGGCGGGGCATCGAGATGATGTTGTAGCCGGAATCCACGTAGTGGATCTCGCCGGTCACGCCGTTGGACAGGTCGGAGAGCAGGTAGAGGGCCGAGCCGCCGATATCCTCGATGGTCACCGTCCGGCGAAGCGGGGCATGGGCCTTCTGGTACGTGAACATGAGGCGCGCGTCCGAAATGCCGGCGCCGGCCAGCGTGCGCACCGGGCCTGCCGAGATCGCGTTGCAGCGGATGCCCTGGGGGCCGAGATCGGACGCGATGTAGCGCATGGAGGCTTCCAACGCCGCCTTCGCCACGCCCATCACGTTGTAGTTCGGCATGACCCGGGTGGAGCCGCCATAGGTGAGGGTCAGGAGCGATCCGCCATTCCTCATGCGCTTGGCGGCGCGTTGGGCGATCTCCGTGAAAGAGAAGCAGGAGATCACCATGGTGCGCGAGAAGTTCTCGCGGGTGGTGACGTCCACGTAGGAGCCCTTGAGCTGCGACTTGTCGGAGAAGCCAATGGCATGAACCACGAAGTCGAGTCCGTCCCAATGCCGGTCGAGGGTTTCGAAGACTCCATCGACCGAGGCGATGTCCTCGACGTCGCAGGGAACGACGAGGCTGGAGCCGAGGGACTGCGCCAGGGGCGTGACGCGCTTGCCCAGGGCCTCACCCTGGTAGGTGAAGGCGAGCTCCGCTCCATGCTGGGCCAGGGTCTTGGCAATGCCCCAGGCGATGGAATGATCATTGGCGACGCCCATGATGAGGCCGCGCTTTCCTTGCATCAGACCGGTCACTTGGGTCCCCCTATGCATCGGCTCCATGGTGCGACGCCAATTGTTATGAAAGTGTGCATCGCGGGCCGGAAGAATCGTGTCGGTGAGCGTGTCCATGCGAGGTCCCCCAGAAATCAACTGGGCATCGCATGGAGCCGTCTCAGGTTTATGACAGTGTTAGAGCATCGATTCCAAAAGTGGAAACCACTTTTGGAATGCAGCAGATGCGTTAGCCGTTGTAACGGCTGAAGACCAGTGTGGCGTTGGTGCCGCCGAACCCGAAGGAGTTCGACAGGACGGTGTCGATCCTGGCATCGTCGACGCGGCTGCGGACGATGTTCATGTCGGCGAATTCCGGATCGAGCTCGTCGATATGGGCGCTCTCGCAGATGAAGCGGTTGTTCATCATCAGCAGCGAATAGATCGCCTCCTGCACGCCGGTGGCGCCGAGCGAATGGCCGGTGAGCGATTTCGTCGCAGAGATCGGCGGGCACTTGTCGCCCGAGCCGAAGACCTGGCGGATCGCCTCGATTTCCTTCTGGTCGCCGACCGGAGTCGAGGTGGCATGCGGGTTGATGTAGTCGACCGGATTGTGGACGTCCTTGAGGGCCATGCGCATGCAGCGGATCGCGCCCTCGCCCGAGGGAGCCACCATGTCGTAGCCGTCGGACGTCATGCCGTAGCCGACGATCTCGCCGTAGATGCGGGCACCGCGCGCCTTGGCGTGCTCAAGTTCCTCCAGCACCAGCACGCCCGCGCCGCCGGCGATGACGAAGCCGTCGCGGTTGGCATCATAGGCCCGGGACGCGCGGGACGGGGTGTCGTTGTACTTGGTGGACATGGCCCCCATGGCGTCGAAGAGGTTGGACATGGTCCAGTCCAGGTCCTCGCAGCCGCCGGCGAACATCACGTCCTGCTTGCCGTACTGGATCATCTCGTAGGCGTTGCCGACGCAGTGGTTCGAGGTCGCGCAGGCGGACGAGATCGAATAGTTCACGCCCTTGATCTTGAACCAGGTCGCGAGCGTGGCGGACGCCGTGGAGGACATCGCCTTCGGCACGGCGAAGGGGCCGATGCGCTTGGGGCCCTTGTCGCGGGTGATGTCGGCCGCTTCCATGATGATCCGGGTGGAGGGGCCGCCCGAGCCCATGATGATGCCGGTGCGCTCGTTGGAGATCTCGCTCTCCTCGAGGCCCGAATCCCGGATCGCCTGGTCCATGGCCACATGGTTCCAAGCCGTGCCGCGGGCATGGAAGCGCATGGCACGCCGGTCGACGATCTCCTCCGGGTTGAGGCTGGGAGCGCCGTGAACCTGGCAGCGGAAGCCGTATTTCGTGTAATCCTCAGCCTTGCTGATGCCGGACTTCGCTTCACGCAAAGAGGCAAGCACCTCCTGCGTGTTGTTGCCGATGGACGACACGATGCCCATTCCGGTGACGACGACGCGCCTCATAGCCTACCTCTTCTAAGGATCTTCACTGCCAGCCTTAACGTTTCAACACGTAAGGTCGACCCTGCTCATTCTCAACACTGAGCCATGCGAATGGGATGAAAGCGTGATCCCAAGATCGAAGGCCCTGCCGTGGAACGGCAAGGCTGGTTCTTTAAAAAAGAAGACGCTTTGTCAATACGTTGGAACAGGCCTGACCTTCGGGCACTACCAAAAAGGCCTAGCCGCCGGCGGCTTCCTCCGACTGGAAAAGGCCGACGCGCATGTCCTTGGCCTCGTAGATCCGGCGGCCGTCGGCCTCCAGCCAGCCGTCGGCGATGCCGAGCACCAGCTTCGAGCGGAAGACGCGCTTGAGATCGACCCCGTAGACGACCTTCTTGACCGTGGGCAGCACCTGATCGGTGAACTTCACCTCGCCGACTCCCAGCGCGCGGCCACGGCCGGCCGAGCCGCCCCAGCCGAGGAAGAAGCCCGTCATCTGCCAGAGCGCGTCCAGCCCCAGGCAGCCCGGCATGACCGGGTCGCCCTTGAAGTGGCAGGGGAAGAACCAGAGATCCGGCCGCACGTCGAGTTCCGCCAGCACATGGCCCTTGCCGTAGGCGCCGCCATCCTCGCCGATGGAGGTGATCCGGTCGAACATCAGCATGGGCGGAAGCGGCAATTGCGCATTGCCGGGGCCGAACAATTCTCCGCGCCCGCAGGCAAGGAGCTCTTCATAGGTAAAGCTGGACTGGCGGGCCATTCCGGATGCCGATCCTTTCATCGCGTCTCGAAAAAGCGGTCTCGAGAAAGCCCCGGGACCTGGGTGCGGGCTCTGGTAGCACAGGCTTGGCCATCCATCAAAGGGACCGGAGCCGGGATTCTTTCGCCATGGTCAGGGAGCATTTCAGCCGTCATCGCAGGGCAGCCTTGCAGTAACCCTCTCGCTTTCTTATGATTGTGATGTTAGAAGCGCCCATCCGATCATTCAGTTCCGCCGATGACAGATCCTTTGTCCGCCTATATCGAGTCCACCACCTCTCCGGTTCACCGGAAGGGGTGCCCCGTGTCCGAATTGCGGGACAAGCTGCGTCGCGTCGGCCTGCGCCCGACCCGGCAGCGCGTGTCCCTGGGCTGGCTTCTGTTCGGCAAGGGCGACCGGCACATCACGGCTGAAATGCTCTTCGACGAGGCGTCCCGCGCCCGCGTCCCGGTCTCCCTGGCAACCGTCTACAACACCCTGCACCAGTTCACGGAAGCCGGCCTGCTGCGCCAGCTCGCGGTGGACGGGGCCAAGGCCTATTTCGACACCAACCCGACGGAGCATCACCACTTCTTCCTGGAGGAAGAGGGCGAGCTCGTCGACATGCCGTCCTCCGGCATCAGCGTCGCCGACCTGCCCGAGCCGCCGGACGGCATGGAAGTGGCTGGCGTCGAGGTCATCGTCCGCCTGCGCCGCAAGGGCGCCTGACGTCCCGCACCCTTCTCTTCAGGGAGAGCGGTGCCCGGTTTTCGCTGACGCGGACCTCCGGTTCCGCATTGGACGGTGCGCCGCCTGAGGGATTGAGCATCGGGTCGATCCCGAAAGTGCCTTCCATTTTTGGGTCCGATGCTCCAGATGCCGCTCAGCCACAGCCTCGTCGCCCTTCTCGTCACGGCCATCTGGGGCCTGAGCTTCGTCGTCATCAAGCTCGGGGTCGGCACCACGCCGCCCCTGCTGCTGGCGGCGCTGCGCTTCCTCTTCGCCGCGCTCCCCGCCGTCTTCTTCGTCCCTCGGCCGAAGACAGACTGGCGCAACGTCGCGGCCTACGGCTTCTTCCTCGGGGTCGCCCAGTTCGGGCTGCTGTTTGCCGCCCTTGCGATCGGCATGCCGGCGAGCCTCGCCTCCGTGGTCATGCAGGCGCAGGTCTTCTTCACGATCCTCTTCGCGGCCCTGCTCATGGGCGAGCGGCCGGGGCCGCATCAGGTGATCGGCGGCTTCGTCGCCAGCCTCGGCCTCGTGCTCATCGCCTGGCCGCGCATGACGGGCGGCGGTGCCATTCCCTTCCTCATGACGGTGCTGGCCGCCGCCTCATGGGGCGTGGCCAACATCGTCTCCAAGCGGGCGGGCCGGGTCGACATGCTCGGATTCATCGTCTGGTCGAGCCTGGTGGCGCCCCTGCCGCTGTTCGGCCTGTCGCTCTGGCTCGATGGGCCCGACCGGGTGTTCGCGGCGCTCGCGCAGATCGACGGCGCCACCCTGGCGGCGGTCGCCTATCTCGCCTATCCGACGACGGTCTTCGCCTTCGGCGTCTGGGCCTATCTCCTGTCCCGCCACCCGGCGGCCACCGTGACGCCCTTCGCCCTGTTCGTCCCCGTGGCGGGCATTCTCGGCTCGGCTCTGATCCTGGGCGAAGCCATGCACCCGATTGAGGCCGTGGGTGGGGCGGTGATCGTCCTGGGCTTGACGGTGAACGTTTTCGGGGCGCGGCTCCTTCGACGCCTGCGCCCGCAATAGAGCTGATCGGGAGGACGCGACAGAATGAGCGAGCTGCAGATCGAGACCGTTTCCGCGGTGACGCCCGAACTGGTCGAGGGGGTCAACCGGCTGCTGCCCCAGCTGACCTCCTCGCCGAAGACCTTGAGCTGGAGGGATCTCGAGGCGATTGTTGCCTCGTCCTCGTCCCTGATCATCCTGGCCCGCTGCGATCAGGAACCGGCCGGAATGCTGACCCTCGGATGGTTTTCCGCACCGACCGGGCCACGGGCCTTCATCGACGACGTGGTGATCGACGAGCGCTACCGCGGCCGGGGAATCGGCGAGGCCCTCGTCCGTTCGGCCCTGGACCATGCCCGTCGGTTGGGAGCCAACACGGTCGACCTGACATCTCGCCCGGCCCGCGAGGCCGCGAACCGGCTGTATCGGCGCATCGGCTTTGAGCAGCGCGAAACGAATTCCTATCGCTATCGGTTCGATGCGGTCAGCGGATGAAGCCGAAGCCGACCAGCGCGTAGACGATCAGGAAGATCGCCACGAAGATGTTCAGGAAGCGCGGCGCCACGATGGACGCGATGCCGAGGACCAGGGCAAGGATCGGCAGCAGCTTGAAGCTCAGGTTGATACTCATGGAGGCAGGCTTTCGGAGAAAAGGAAACGGTGTTTCCTTCTAGAACCCAAAAGCTTGATAAATTGGAAAAGCCCTATTCGACCGTCTCATTGGGATAGACGCCCCACAGCTTTTCCTGCTGGATGTAGCCGTCCACGTCGCGAGCCCCGTCCATGACGATCATCACTTGGCACCATTTGCCGTTGCAACCCTTGATGTTGGTGATTACGCCCGGCTGCAGATGGGCGGCGACGCCGCTCTTCTCGTCCATTTGGTAGAACAGGCTGATCGGCGGCTGGTTGCCCTTCGCCCAGGGCATCACGAGGGCCGTACGCCGCCCCGACAGAAGGGAATGGAGGACCCAGCCTTCCGTGCCCTCCGAATCGCGGATGCGCCGCCAGGTCTCGTATTCGGCGATGATCTCCACCGGAAGACCGGCACGCTGGAATACCCAGGCGGTCCTGTGATCCTTGGACGGGCCTTCGCGCAGGTTCACCCGGTCCGTCTTGAGGCTGACATAGCGCGGCACCGGCAGACCGGTGCCAAGTCGGCCGCCCGGGGGCTGCTGCTGGCCCAGGGCCGATGCGGCGCTCAGGCTGACAAGAGCAAGGGCAAGGACGATCTTGCGCATGGTTCCCCCGGATAGTGGCTTTGTCTTGGGTTGAGGCTCTGGTAGAGAAGCTTGACGGAGACCGCCACGCGGCGGGTCGTCACCTTTGATCGCCGAAGCAGAGTTAAGAGAGCGTGAAACTCTTTAAACTTCGCGGGTTTTTCAGTGCTGGGGACGCTTGAAGTCGATGAAGAAGAGACCGGTCGTCGTTGTCACCCGCCGCCTGCCTGATGTGACCGAGACGCGCCTGCGCGAATTGTTCGACACGCGCCTCAACCTCGAGGACAAGCCTCTCTCGGCGCAGGAACTCGCCGACGCGGTCAAGACGGCCGATGTGCTCGTGCCGACGATTACGGACGAGATCGATGCCGCGGTCCTGGAGCAGGCCGGCCCCAATCTGAAGCTCATCGCCAATTTCGGCAACGGCGTCGACAACATCGACGTCTCGGCGGCCGTAGCCAAGGGCATCGCCGTCACCAACACGCCCGGCGTCCTCACCGAGGACACAGCCGACATGACCATGGCGCTGATCCTGGCGGTCGCCCGGCGCATCCCGGAAGGCGCCCGGGTGATCCCGGACGGAAACTGGGCCGGCTGGTCGCCGACCTGGATGCTCGGCCGGCGCATCACGGGAAAACGCCTCGGCATCGTCGGCATGGGCCGCATCGGCCAGGCGCTGGCCCGGCGGGCGAAGGCCTTCGGACTATCGATCCACTATCACAACCGCCGCCACGTGCCGCCGAAGATCGAGGCGGAGCTCGAGGCGACCTACTGGGAATCCCTCGACCAGATGCTGGCCCGCATGGACATCGTGTCCGTGAACTGCCCGCACACGCCCGCCACCTATCACCTGCTCTCGGCCCGGCGCCTCAAGCTCATGAAGCCCGACGCCATTCTGGTGAACACTGCCCGGGGCGAGATCATCGACGAGGGTGCGCTCACCAAGCTCATCGAAGCCGGCGCCATCGCGGGCGCAGGCCTCGACGTGTTCGAGGAGGAGCCGGCGGTCAATCCGCGCCTCGTACGGCTCGCGCGTCAGGGCAAGGTGGTGCTGCTGCCGCATATGGGCTCGGCGACCCACGAGGGGCGCGTCGCCATGGGCGAGAAGGTCATCGTCAACATCCGGGCCTTCGTCGACGGCCACAAGCCGCCGGATCGCGTGCTGCCCAGCATGCTTTGACGGCCTGCATATCGGGGTCGAGGCCGGAAACACGTCTGGTCCGCAGGCCGCGGCTCTTCTGCGCGTTGGGGCCTTGCCTTGAAGCCTCGATAACATATGTTAATCGACACGATTCGTCTGAGCCGACCTCTCAACTCCGAACCACTCTTGCGTGAGCAATCAGGATCCGATGAACGGCCACGCGACTCCTCCGCGATCTGTCGTCCTCCTGGTGGAGGATGAGATCTTCGTCCGGATGGCGACCGCCGACGCGCTCATGGATGCCGGATTCGAGGTGATCGAAACCGTCAACGCCGAGGCGGCGCAGGTCATTCTTCAAAGCCGGAGCGATATTCAGGTTCTCTTCACCGACGTGAGAATGCCCGGTTCCATGGATGGGCTCGAACTCGCACGCCTTGTTCGCCGCCAATGGCCCCACATCTCGGTCGTGATCACGTCCGGTCACCTGGAGCCAGCCAAGGCCGCTTTGCCGGACAACGCTGTCTTCATCGCAAAGCCCTATGGCGACCAGGCTCCCGCACGGGCGATCCAAGCGCTGCTGGGCTGACCCAATCAAAAGGGGCGGATCAAGCGTCACCGTCACTGGCATGAGCGCTCCTCCACACCTTCACAGGACCGTGAAGGTGTGGGGTGCGACTCCGCGAAACTAGAATCCATCCTGAGCATAAACATATGTGAGTGCGGCTAAGAATGGAGTTTGGCCAGAACAAGTCTGTTTCGATGCCCCAGCCATGACCCGTATGACCAACCCCCTGATTCTGAAGCTCGACCAGCGCGACCGACTCTCCGATGACGAGAAGAGGGCGCTGGAGAACGCGATCACGCGCATCCGGGTCGTCGAGGCCGATGAGGATATCGTGCGGGAGGGTGATCGTCCGGCGGAAAGCTGTCTGCTCCTCGACGGATTCGCCGCCCGTTACAAGATTGTCTCCAACGGACGGCGCCAGATCTCGGCTCTGCATGTGGCCGGAGATTTCATCGATCTGCACAGCTTCCTGCTGAAGACGATGGACCATGGGGTTTCGGCTCTGACCACCTGCCGGATCGCCCATGTTCCCCATGCGACGCTTGAAAAGATCACCGACGAGTACCCGCACCTGACACGGATGCTCTGGCTCGACACGCTGATCGACGGCGCCATTCACCGGGAATGGCTGACCGCCATGGGCCGCCTCTCCGCCACGGCGCATATGGCCCACCTGATCTGCGAGCTGTACCTGCGTCTGAAGACGATCGGCCGGGCCGAAGGCGACACGATCCAGCTTCCGATCACCCAGGCGGAACTCGGCGATACTCTTGGCCTCTCCACCGTCCACGTGAACCGCGTGCTGCAGGAGCTGCGCAAGGAAGGGCTGATCCGTTTCCAGGGTGATGCGTTGACCATTCTCGATTGGGAGCGGCTGAAGAAGGTCGGCGAGTTCACCTCGACCTATCTCAGCCTCCAGAACGAGGATCGATAGCCTGGGCCTGCTGACAGATGACGCGTGACATTACACTCCTGCCGATGCCCGTTCTGGCGGATGGCGGCCGGCACGAAGGTCAGCTTATTCTCGCGGACGGGCAGCTCGTGGCCGTCTTCACCTGGGTGACGCCGGAGGAAACCGTCGGCGGCCAGGAGCGCGCCGGAGGCTGGTTCCTGGAAGCAGGCTTCGGCCCCTGCAGCACCCTGCTCAGTGTGACGCCTCCGGTCCTGGCCACCCTCGACGAGGCCGTGAACTGGGTACAGGCCCGGCTGGACAACGGCTTGGCTCAGCCCTGATCTCGTCAGCGGAGCTGGGCAATGATCTCGTCGGCGGCTCTCTCGCCCTCTTCCCAGGCTCCTCCGGCCGTGCCCCATTGGGCCCGCGAGAGCGCCTCGCCGGCAAACCAGATCCGGTCCCCGACCGGCGCCTTCAGGACGTCCCGGATGGCGTAAAGCCCCGGAGGCACCACGGCCCAGGAGGCGCGCGACCAGGGATCGTGCCGCCACGTCGTATGGTGAACGGCCGAGAGATTCCTGATCGCCCGGTAGCCGAAATGCTCGGCCAGAACCTCCCGCGCATAGCGATAGGGCGCATGGGCGTCCCGGCGGTCGAACGCGGCGGCAGCGGGCTGATCGAGCTCGAAGAAATGGAACGGCGTGCCGTCGATGCGGGTCAGGAGGCCCGGCGGCTGCCGGCGCGTTCCCGTCAGGCTCGCCAGCCGGTCCGCGCCGCGAAAGGGCGTGTCCGGCCAGTGCAGGATCACGTGTTCATAGACGCCCTGGGTGAAACCGTGAACGGCTTCCCCGACCCTGTTGGGGAGTGCGGGCGCAAAGCGGATCGCCTCCTGCTGCAGCACGGCCATGGGGGTGGTGACGATGACGGCCCTGGCCTGGAGCGTCCCGGCCGAAGAGTCGATCCTCACGCCTCGCCCGGACCAGTCGACGGCATGAACGGCAGTGCCGAGCCGAACCGGCAGATCGTGGCCGAGACGACCCAGATAAGCGCCGAGGCCGCCTGCAATGAACAGGTTGTCCGCATATTCCATGCTCGGGAAATCGTGCAGGCTGACCTCGTCGAGCGGCCGGCCCGAGACGAGGCCGTGAATGGCCGCCACCCGTCGCCCCTGCGGCCCCATCGGCGGGAGCGCTCTGGCTGCCGGCTGATCCTCGCAGCTCTTGGCCGCCTGGGTCATCGCCCGGTCGGCCATGGCGAAGGCACGGTCGAGAGCCGCGCGTTCGGCCCGGCTGCCGGGTCTGCCGCGCACGAAGAAATGCCCATTCACCGGCGCCCGGCGCAGCGGCTCGCCGCGCAGGTGCCCGAGCCTCACCAGAGGATTGATCGGACCCGCATGCAGCCAATGGGCGCCCAGATCGACCGGATGGCCCTTGAATCGTCGCGTGACCGTGCGTCCGCCCATGCGGTCCCGCGCCTCCAGCACCGTGACCGTCAGGCCCGAGGCCAGCAGCCGTCGTGCCGCGGCGATCCCGGCGCTTCCCGCGCCGACGATCGCCACGTCCGGATTGGAATCCAGGCTCCTGGCCGTTTCACCTTCCAAGGGCACGATGATCTCCAGCTCTCGCTTTGCGGCGCGGTCGTTCATAAGTAAGGTCCACCGTCCCGATCAAGGGAGGTCTTGTCAGGAGACGAACGACAGATGCTGGTCCAATCGGTTTTCGCGGCGGCCCGCGAGGTCTTCTCGCCCGCGCTGCGACGCATCCTCTGGAAATCGATCGGATTGACGGTGGCGCTGCTCGTTCTGGTCTGGCTCGGGCTGACCAAGCTGTTCGACATCTTCCTGACCGATCACGATCTGAGCGCCACCTATCCGATCATCGACAGCTTCGCGTTCTTCCTTGCAGGGTTCGGCCTGTTCGTCGCCCTGATCTATCTGCTGCCGGCGATCTCCGCCATCGTGGCGGGCTATTTCCTCGACGACGTGGCCGAGGTCGTGGAGCGCAAGGACTATCCGGCCGAGGTGCCCGGCCAGGCTCTGCCCTTCGGAAAATCCCTTCTCTACGGCCTTCGCTTTGCCGGCCTGTCCCTCCTGGTGAACCTCGGCGCCCTGCTCCTGTTCTTCATCCCGGGCATCAATATCGGCGTGTTCTTCATCGCCAATGCCTATCTGCTGGGGCGGGAATATTTCGAGCTGGCGGCGGGCCGCTTCTGGCCGGCCGAGGACGTGGCGCGCCTGCGCACCGAGCACCGGGGCACGGTGCTGGCCGCCGGTGCCGTGGTGGCGGCTCTGGTGCTCGTGCCGGTGGTGAACCTGATCACGCCGGTCTTCGGCGCGGCCTTGATGGTTCACCTGCACAAGAGGCTCACGCATGGCGCGGGAAAGCGAATGCCGCTTCGCCATGTGGAGCAAGCGTCGGTCGAGAAGGCCTGAAGGGGCGGAAGACCGCTCCTCAGCGGCTCGCCTGCTGGCCTATGGCGGGACCGGACGCCCGCTCCGGGTGGAAGTCGGATCCGGCTCCCCCTGAGCGGGGTGCGAGCAGGTCCGGGGTCGTCTGCTTTGCGTTGCGCTTGAGGTCGAACTGGCCGGTCTTGCGGAAGCGCAGGAGATAGGCCGGCACGATCGCCTCGATGGTGGTGGGCGCAAGACCGAGGCCCTGGAGCGTGCGGCCCTCGCGCAGAGCGGCTTCCGAGACCACGTTGTCCGTCTCCAGCAGGATTGCCTGGTCGCGGGTCGTCACGAGCTCGTCCGGGATGAGCCCCAGGGTCAGCCAGTCGAGGGTGCCCAGGGCGCTGCCCATGGTCCGCGCCAGGTTGTTCGGCACAGGCAGGATGACGCGCTTGCGCTCGGTGACCTCGAACACGAATTCCATCATCTGGCGCATGGTGCGGATCTCGGGGCCGCCGAGCTCGTAGACGCGCCCGCCGGGTGCCGCGCCGTCCACCGCCCGCACGACGGCCTCGGCCACGTCGCCGGCATAGACCGGCTGGAAGCGGGTCTCGGCCCCCGGCAGCGGCAGCACGGGAAGCATGCGGGCGAGCGTCCCGAAGCGGTTGAAGGCGCTGTCGCCCGGCCCGAACATCAGGGACGGGCGCAGGATCACCGCATCCGGCCGCGCCTCGAGCAGGGCGGCTTCGCCCTCGGCTTTCGTGCGAGCATAGGCCGATTCCGAATTCGCATCGGCCCCGATGGCCGAGACATGGGTGAAGGACACGGCCTTCTTGGCGAGCCGCGCGATCATGGCCGGCGCCTTGGCCTGGAGCGTATCGAAGTGCTGGCGGCCGGTTTCCTGCAGGATGCCCACGAGGTTGACCACGTGGTCCGCCCGCGCCACCGCATGGGCGACCGAATCCTCGTTGCGCAGGTTGGCATGGATCGGATTGATCTGCCCTACCTTGCCCAGGGGCAGGAAGTTCGCGAGATTCGGCTGGCGGGTCGGCACGAGAACACGATAGCCGCGCTCGGCCAGGCGGCTCACCACGTAACGGCCGAGAAAGCCTGATCCGCCGAAGACGGTGACGGTTTGCTGCTCAGGCGTGCGAAGGGCACCGATCATGAAACTCTCCTGCCCGACGAAGGGCTTGAGCTTGGGTGGGGAATTTAAAATGTCTCTAGTCAAACGCTGATCCCCTGTGAAGAGGTGCAGCCGCAAGAAAGCGCATCCGTCGCATTTTCAGCGATTGACGAAGCCTGAGAAGCACCGTAAACGAAGCCTCGCCGACGAGGCATGCCCAGGTGGCGGAATTGGTAGACGCACTGCTTTCAGGTAGCAGCGGGTAACACCGTGGAGGTTCGAGTCCTCTCCTGGGCACCATCCCTTCTCTAAGGGGTTGATGCAAAAGAAATCCGGCATCACCGGACGTGAAGCGCCAGACGGGCCGATAAGTGCCCGCTGTTCTCGGCCCTTCCATAATTCAGCGCTCCAGGATCGGCCTGATCTCCTGAAGGTTTTCGATCGTGTGTTCCAGGTGGCGTCGAAGCGCCTGGGAGGCGTCCGCGTTCCTGCCGCGTTCCAGGAGTTCGAGAATCTGCAGGTGTTCCTCGCATTGCTGGCGGTAGCGCTTGCGGTCGACCATCGACCGGTAGGAGAGCAGGCGGCGGACGCGGTTGATGCGTCGGACGGCTTCCAGGAAGAACGGGTTGCCGGAGGCTCCGATGATCGCCTCGTGAAACCGGACGCCGCGCTCGTGGAGCGCGTCGGCGCTGTCCGTCTCGATGGCTCCGCCCAGGAGCCGCAGCTCCGCCTCGCGGCAGCGGGCCGCTGTTTCGGGATCCAGGTGATAGCGCGGCTCCAGCAACGCCGCCGGTTCGAGCGCGAGGCGCACGCGATAGGTCTGCTCCAGGCTCTCCGGGGTCGTCAGCATGGGCGAGAAGGACCAGCCGTAGCCTGGGCGACGCTCGGCCCAGCCTTCCTGGGCGATCCGGCCTAGAACTGCGTTCAGCTGCGCCTTCGTGACCACATAGGTATCCTTGAGATAGGCCTCGGAAGCCGGATCCGGCAGGCGGCCGTGAAGGTGATCCTCGGCGATCCTGAAATAGATCTCCGACGCATCGTCCTTCGCGGCCAGCCCGAGGCTCTCCGGCGATGCGCCCTTGAGGTCCGACACGAAGTAGCCGCGGTTGCGCTCGTGGGTGAGGACGCCCTTGGCGGCGAGCAGCTGCAGGGCCTGGCCGACGGGAAACCGGGACACATTGAACCGCTCCGCCAGTTCCTGTGCGGTGACGTGTGTGCCGACAGCCAGTCCGGATCCGCGGATATGGTCAAAGATCTGGGCGGCGAGACCTTCGGTCAACTCGCGCTTTCCGCTGACCGGGCGCTCTCCGGCTAAACTCATGACCACGACCTTGCACTCAACCTTCAAGAACGGCTTGATCCTTCTTTACGCGATTTGTCGCGACCCGGGTACTCCGAGGCGTCACGAGGGAGACTTTCGATTTGGAATGGGGAGCCCCCGCTGGGCTCCCCGGACTCTTGGACGATCAGGACTTCACGAGGCCGATCGACTTCAGCACGTCGCCGACGCGGGCCTGCTCCTCCTTCAGGAAGGATTCGAACGGGGCTCCCGCCAGGTAGAAGTCCTCCCAGCCGCGCTGCTTCAGGATCTCGGCCCATTCCTTCGACTTGACCAGCTTGTCGATGGTCTCGGCATGAGCCTTCTTCTGGTCCGCCGTGATGGCGGGAGGCGCCATGATGGCACGCCAGTTCACGACTTCCACGTCCATGCCCTGCTCCTTCAGGGTGGGAACGTCGGCACCGGCGAGCCGCTTGCCGGACGAGATGGCGAGCGCCCGCAGCTTGCCGGCCTTGATCTGGCTCTCGAACTCGCCGTAGCCGGACACGCCCGCCGTCACGCGGCCGCCGAGCATGGCCGCCAGGGCCTCGCCGCCGCCCGAGAAGGCGATGTAGTTGACCTTTGACGGCTCGGAGCCGGCCGCCTTGGTGAACAGGGCGGCCAGGATGTGGTCCGCGCCGCCTGCCGAGCCCCCGGCCCAGGTCACCTTCGCCGGATCCGCCTTCACGGCATCGGCCAGTTCCTTGACCGACTTGATGGGAGAATTCGCCGGCACCACGATCACCAGCGGATCGCCCGTGAGGCGCGCGATCGGGGTGACTTGATCGAGATTGACGGGCGACTTGTTGCTCAGGATCGCGCCGATCATGGTGATGCCGTTGACCATGAGCTGGTTCGGGTCGCCCTTGGCGTTGTTCACGAACTGCGCCAGACCGATGGTGCCGCCGGCGCCGGTCACGTTGGTGACCTGAACGCTCTTGGCGAGGCCGTTCTGCGTGAGCACCTGCTGGATGGAGCGGGCAGCCGAATCCCAGCCGCCGCCGGGGCCTGCCGGCGCCATGATCTTGAGTTCCTGCTGAGCGAAGGCCGATGACGCGACAAGTGTGAGAGCGGCGACGGCAACGCCGCGGATCGTCTTGGTGAAGTGGCTCACGAGTTCCTCCCTTTAAGGTTGCGTGAGATGGTGAACGCTAGGCGGATTCTGCCGCTCAGCGCCTTGCTGTCGGCGAAGCCTCTCGCCGGGTGCTTTCACCGCTGCCGGTGAACTCTGATGCAGGCGTCGCGCGGCTTGTGGCCTCCGCGTTGACGACACGCTGCAGGATGAGGGGAATGATGCCGCCGTTGCGCAGGATCTCGACCTCAAGGCCGGTCTCAATGGCGGCAATGGCCATGAAGGTTTCGCTCGTCCCCGATGCACGGCGGATCGTGACGGGCACGACGCAGCGCGGGCTGATCGTTGCCGCATCTGCGTCGATGACGACTTGGTCCCCGGGATGCAGGTGCAGGCTGTTCGGATGCCGCTCCACAGGCAGGCGCAAAGGCAGGATGCCCATGCCGATCAGGTTCGAGCGGTGGATGCGCTCGAAGCTCGCGGCCAGCACCGCGCGGGCGCCGAGCAACGCCACGCCTTTCGCCGCCCAGTCGCGCGACGACCCCATGCCGTAGCGTTCGCCCGCCACCACGACGACGGAGGCGCCCTCCTCGGCATAGCGCGCGGCGGCCTTGTAAAGGGGCAGGTGTTCGCCCGATCCCACATGGATCGTGAAGCCCGGCGCGATCTGCGAATCGAGCAGGTTGCGCACGGACTTGTTGGTGAACAGGCCCCGCACCATGGCTTCCCAATTGCCGCGGCGGGAGGCGAAGACGTTCAGATCGCGGGGGCTCTCGCCCCGCGCGATGAGATATTCCGCAGCCTCTCCGGTTGCCGGGATCTGCCCGGCCGGGGAAATGTGATCGGTGGTGATGTCGTCGCCGAGCACGAGCAGCGGATGCGCCGCGTAGGTGCCGAGCCGCGTGCCTGTGCCGAAGCCGGCGAAAGGCGGACGGCGGATATAGGTCGAGCTCTCGTTCCAGGGAAACAGCGGAGTGGCCGGCGCATCGAGCCCGCGCCAGGTCTCGCTCGCCTCGGCCTCGTCGTAGGAGGTGTCGTAGTCGCGCGCATCGATGGCCATGGCCAAAGCCGCGTCGATCTCGTCGCCGGTGGGCCAGAGATCCGCGAGCCCGATTGCCTCGCCGGAAGATGAGCGGCCGATGGGATCGCTCAGGATGTTGCGGTTGACGTCGCCCGCCAGCGCGAAGGCGACGACGAGCGGCGGCGAGGCCAGGAAGCCGGCTTCGAGTTGCGGGTGCACGCGGCCCGGGAAATTGCGATTGCCCGACAGCACGGCGACGGGGAGAATGCCGCGCTCCGCCATGGCCTGCTCGATCACGTCGGGAAGCGGACCGGAATTGCCGATGCAGGTGGTGCAGCCATAGCCGACGATGCCGAAGCCAACCGCTTCAAGATCCTCCAGCAGTCCGGCGCGGCGCAGATAGCGCTCGGCCGTGGGCGAGCCCGGTGCCAGCGAGGTCTTCACCCAGGCCGGCGGCATGAGGCCAAAGGCGCGCCCCTTGCGGGCGACGAGACCCGCGGCGACCAGGAGCCGTGGATCGGACGTGTTGGTGCAGCTCGTGATCGCCGCGATCGCAACGGCACCATGGCCGGGCTGTTCGGTCGAAGCGGGCGCGGCGTGTGCTGCCAGCATCGGCGCAAGGGCCTCGACGGTCTTGCCGGCGGGAATGCGGTCCTGCGGTCGGCGCGGGCCGGCGAGGCTGACCTCGACACCATCGAGATCAATTTCGATGGTGTCGGTAAAGCGCGGCGTGGCGTCCGGATCGAACCAGAGCCCCTGGCGCTTTGCGTAGGCTTCAACGAGACGAACATGGTCCGCTGAGCGGCCCGTTTCGCGCAGGTAGCGCAAGGTCTGATCGTCGATGGGAAAGAAGCCGGAATTGGCGCCGAATTCCGGGGTCATGTTGGCAATGACGGCGCGGTCGCCGGCCGACAGCGTCGACACGCCGGGCCCAAAGAACTCGACGAAGCGGTCCGCAAGATCGATGCGGCGCAGGCGCTCGGTGACGGTGAGGGCCAGATCGGTCGCCAGCACGCCCTGGCGCAACCGTCCGGTGAGACGCACGCCGACGATGTCCGGCACGCGGATCATCACCGGCATGCCGAAGAACACGCTCTCGGCTTCCAGCCCGCCGACGCCCCAGCCGAGCACGCCGATGCCGTTGATCATGGGCGTATGGCTGTCGGTGCCGATCAGGGTATCGGGCAGGGCCCACGGCACGCCATCCCGGTCAGCAGTGGTGACGACGCTCGCCAGGCGCTCCAGGTTGAGCGTGTGCATGATGCCGGTGCCCGGCGGGTGAACACGGAAGCCGGTCAGCGTCCGCGTGGCCCATTTCATGAAGCGATAGCGCTCGGCATTGCGCCCGTATTCGCGCTCCATGTTGCGGCGAAGGGCATCGGTCGAGCCGAACACGTCGACGCCCAGCGAATGGTCGGTCGACACATCCACGGGCAGGACCGGATTGAGGCGGCTCGGATCGTGCCCGGCCTCGGCGAGCGCCGCGCGCATGCCGGCAATGTCGACCAGAGCCGGCCCGCAGGTGGTGTCGTGCATCATCACCCGGCCCGGCAGGAACGGGATTTCCGCCTCGCTGCGTCCGGTCTCGAGCCAGTTCAGGATCACAGCCCTGGCGCGGGGCGCGTCCTCGCCCGTATTGCGCAGCACGTTCTCCAGCATGATCCGCAGGATGTGCGGCAGCCGGTCAAGCTGACCTTCAGCCGCCGCCGGCACGTCGGCGATGCGGTGCTTTCGTCCGTGGATGGCAAAGGTCGATTCGAAAGTGCGCAGGTCGAGATCACGGGGCATGACTCATGATTGCATAATGTCACAATCAAATGCAAATAATATCTGCATTTGATTGTGACATTATGCAAAGCACCTGAGCCTGACGCCGACTTTAGGCCGGTCGGAAAACATTAGAGCCGGAAGTGAGGTGCACTTCCGGCTCTAATGCTCAGGCGTCTTCAACTCCCGTGATGAGCCTGCGCAAGCTTCAGCTTGGCCGCCGCTCCGACGGTTGAACTCAGGTTCGCCGGCCGAGCACCATGTAGGCTGCGGCCGTCCAGGAAAAGGTGTCTCCGCCCAAGCCTTCGCCGGTCGTCGGGTCGAAATACTCGCAGAACCCGGCGTTCTCGATGGCGCGGACGGTGCCCTGCTCGATCTGACGGGCGAGATCCTCGGACCCGTTTCGGCGCAGGCCGTCGCAGATGAGCCAGTTGATGACAGCCCAGACCGGACCGCGCCAGTAACGCTTGGGTTCGAAGGCGGGCGAGAAGGCCGGAGTCGAAGGAACGCCCACGACCATGCCGTCGAGCCAGCGCTCGATCTCCGCCGTGACGGCGTTCCGCTGAGCCTCGTCGAGCGTCAGGGCGACGAGCGGAATGAAAGCGGCCTGCGTGGGCGTCTCGATGTCCCGGCCCGAGATCAGGTCGAGGTTGACGAAGCGTGATAGCGCCGGACGCCAGCGGCGGGCGAGGCCCCGGCACAGCCTTGCGTGCATGCGCGCCAGCTCGGCCTTCTCGTCATCGGTCCCAAGGGTCTCCGCGAGTTGCATCAGATCGGCCGTCGCGCGTGCCAGGATGGCGGTCATCTGCACGTCGGCGACTTTGAAAGGAGCGGCCGCCCATTGCCGCTTCGGGTCCCAGCCGCAATCCCGATAGGTGTCCACGAGATGGATGAAGCGCTGGTAGTCCTCGTCGCGCGGACGCATGGAGGCGTCCACGTGGCCCGTATCCTTGCGGCGGATCGTGGTCGTCGTGGTGGTCGGCACGCGAGCCAGGGCTTCGTCCCAGGCCGGCGAATTGTCGCTGCCGCTCTCCCAAGGATGAAGGATCGACACGAGGCCGAGTCCCTCCGGATCGCGCGCGAAGAGCCACCAGCGGTGCGAGCGCAGGGCGGCCTGGAACAGCGTCTTGGTGCGCTCCGTCGCGCCTGTGACGCCGCCTGCAAGGGCGGCCTCATGCACATGGCGCAGGGCCATGCCGAAGACCGCCGGCTGCGTGATGCCGGAGGTCGGAATGCGGTGGCGCGTGCCCCATACGTCCGGACCTGGAAAATAGGTGTCGCTTGGCGCATGGAACACGATGTGCGGGATCATGCCGTCATCCCATTGGCCTTCGGCGAGGCGCTCCAGCTCGCGATAGGCCCGCTCCACGTCGAAGATCGCAAAGCCCATGGCGACGAAGGCGGAATCCCAGTTCCACTGGAACGGATAGAGCCGATCGGTGGGCACCGTGTAGCCGCCGCGATCATTGCGCGCGAGAATGGCGCGCGCCGCCTCTTCCTTCGGAAGCGTGTTCATCTCAAATGTCCTTCAATTCAAATATTCAGGCCCGGGCGATGGCGCGTCCGGTGCCGCTGTCGATCCAGGTCACGCGCGCAGGATCGACGGTGAGGCCCACGCGCGCGCCGGCATTCACCTGTGCCGTCGGCGGTGCGACGATGCGGGCGAGCTGCCCGTCGATCGATCCCGTCAGGAGCAGGTGCGAGCCCATCGGCTCCACCACGCGCACATCGAAGGGAATGCCGGAGCCGGTGGGACTGAGACTCGCATCCTCGCCACGAAGTCCCAGTTCCAGGCTCTGCGCTGTCAACGGGCAGGGCAGGGAGGCATCGCCGATCCGCGCCGTGCCCTGGCTGCACTGAACCTTGATGAAGTTCATGGGCGGCGAACCGATGAAGCCGCCGACGAACCGGGTTGCCGGCGTGGCGTAGATCTCGAGCGGCGAGCCGATCTGGTCGATCTTGCCGCCATACATCACGGCGATGCGGTCGGCGAGGCCCATGGCCTCGGTCTGGTCGTGGGTCACGTAGATCGTCGTCGTTCCGGCTTCGCGCAGAACCGCCTTCAGCTCCGTGCGCATCTCGAGGCGCAGGAGCGCGTCGAGGTTGGAGAGCGGCTCGTCCATGAGCAGCACGGCTGGCTCGACGGCGAGCGCACGGGCCACCGCCACGCGCTGACGTTGGCCGCCAGAGAGCTTCGCCGGGTAACGGTCGAGATAGCTCTCGATATGAAGCAACGCCGCTGCACGCTCGACCTTGCGCTTGACGTCGGCCTGCGTGGCCTTCTGCATTCGCAGGCCGAAGGCTACGTTCTCGAACACGGTCATGTGCGGGAAGACGGCGTAGTTCTGAAACACCATCGCGAGCCCACGCTTGCGCGGCGCGAGGTTGCTCACGTCCTGACCGCCGATGACGACCCGGCCCGCAGTCTGGGTCTCGAGACCGGCGATGATGCGCAACAGCGTGGTCTTGCCGCAGCCCGAGGGGCCGAGGAGCGCCACGAACTCACCGTCGTTGACGGTGAGCGAGACCTCCTGCAGAGCGCGGAAGGAGCCGAATTCCTTGACGACGCGATCGATGACGATGTCAGCCATGAGGGTGATCCGTTACTTGCTGGCGATGCCCCACACCGCGAACAGATATCGTCTCACGGCGAAGATGAAGAGCACGGAAGGGATGATGAGGATGAAGCCGCCGGCGAAGCGGTAATGCAGCGGGCTCTCGGCGAGGATCCGCAGCAGATAGGCGGTGAGCGTCCGCTCGCGCACGGTGAGGATCGAGGCGGCGAACACCTCGTTCCACGAGATCACGAAGGCGAAGATCGCGGTGGCGGCGAGGCCCGGCAGTGCGAGCGGCAGGATCACCTTGATGAAGGCCTGGAAACGCGTGCAGCCGAACACCCACGCGGCCTCCTCGTATTCGCGCGGGATGCCCATGAACAGGCTCTGCGTGACGAGCGCCGCGAAGGGCAGCGCCAGCACCGTGTGGATCAGCGACACGCCGAAGGGCGTGTCGTAGAGGCCGAGGCGGATGAACGAGACGGTGAGCGGCAGCGCCAGGATGGCGAGCGGGAAGGCGCGGGTGAGGAGAACGAGCAGCCGATAGGCGTTCTGCCCGCGGAAGCTGTAGCGCGCCAACGCATAGCCGGCGGGCGCGCCGAGCGCGATGGAGAACACCACCGTCAGGCCGGCGGCGATGAGCGAGTTGACGAGGGCGTTGAACACGCCCTCGATGGCGAGGAACTGGCTCATGGCCGCAAAGGACAGGTCCGTGGGCCAGATCGATTTGGGCCATCGGAACACGCCGAGCCTGCCGCCGAAGGCGCCGAGCGCCACGAGGTAGATCGGCACCAGCACCCAGGCGATGAGCACCGCAAGGCCCGTCCAGAGCAGCAGGCGGCGCGCCGACGGAAGAGCCATGCTGCGGCTCGTCGAGGTTTGTGAGAGTTCGGCAGCGCTGGTTGTCATGGGAGCTGCTCCGGGCGCGTTCTCAGCACGCGCAGGTAGACGGCGGTCGCGGCGAGCGAGATCGCCATGATGAGCACCGCATAGGCTGCGGCGACTCCGTAATTCTGGTTGTCGTTCTGCCAGACATAGGCCTCGCCGGCGAGAACCGGGAAGTTGCGCCCGCCGAGCGCATAGACGACGGCGAAGACCTCGAAGGCGAGCACAGTGCGCAGAATGAGGGCCGACTGCAGGCTGGGCTTGAGAAGCGGCAGGGTGATCCGGGTGAAGCGCGTCCAGGGCTTCGCGCCGAAGATCTCGGCCGCTTCCGCGAACTCCTTCGGGATCAGCTGCAGGCCGGCGATCAGGATCACCAGCACGATCGCCGTGGCGCGCCAGAGTTCGGCCAGCACGATGGCGAAGAACAGGGCGACGGGCGTCTCCTGCGAGAGCCATCCGGTCGGCCCCTGGATGAGGCCGAGCGCATAGAGGGCCGAGTTCAGATAGCCGGTGTTCTGGAGCAGGGCGAGCCAGGCGAGGCCTGCCGCGAGATCCGAGATACCTAGGGGAATGGTGAGCACCCACAGGACCAGGTCGCGGCCCTTGTCGAGCTTCGTCACCATAGTGGCCATGCCGAGCGCCAGCACGACCTGGAGCGGCACGACCACGAGGGTGAGCAGGAACGTGTTCTTGACGGCGAGCGCGAAGTTCAGGTCGCCGGCCATGCGCTGGTAGTTCTCCAGCGACAGGCCTTCGCCCGCGGAAAACGACAGCCAGATCGTCTGCACGAGCGGCACCAGAAACAGCGCGGCGAGAAAGACGACCGAGGGCGCGATCAGCGCATAGGGGATCCAGGATGTGCGCGCAGGCATGAAGCCGCTCCACTCGCAAAGGGAGGAGCCCGGCAGAGCCTTCTCCGCCGGGCTTGATATGTCAGGTTACTGAACCGCGCAGGCGCCCTGGCTCGGCTTGTCCGGAGCCCAGCAGGGTGCGCCGGTGTCCTTCATAAGCGCGTCGAGCGCCTTCGCCTGGGCTTCGAGCACGTCCTTGACCGGCTCGTTGCGCAGCACGATGCGCTGGAACGAATCCATGTAAACCTTGTTGAACTCGCCGCCCTTGGCGCCAAGGCCGACCGGCAGGAGCGAGACGAGCGCATCCTTGGCGTTCTGGGTCGCCGCGACCGCGCCGGCGAGCGCCTTGATGCCCGGCGCGAGATCCGCCGGCAGCTCGGCCTTCACCACTGGGAAGAAGCCGACTTCGGCGGCCGTCGCCAGCTGCGTCTGAGGCTTGGTCAGGTGCTCGATCACCGCCACGGCGCCGGCACGGTTCGGGGCGTCCTTCGGGATGGCGAGACCGGCGATCACCGGCATGTAGCCGCGTCCCTTCGGGCCGGCCGGCGCCGGGAAGGCGACGAACTGGTCGGGCTGCAGGGTGAGCGCTTCCTTCACGCGGGCGATGTGATCCCACGCGATCCACACCTCGCCCGAGAGCAGCGGCTCCTGCATGAAGTTGTAGTTGGTGGAGTTGGGGTTCGACACGGCCCACAACTCTTTCAGGGCGTTCCATCCGGCTTGCGCATCCGCCGACTTGAAGGTGGTGACCACGCCGCCCGTAAAGGACGGATAGAAATAGCCCTGGAAGAAGCGCGGCAGGAGGCCGGTCGGACCGGCCGGGAAGCCGAGACGGCGCTGCCCGGTCTTGTCGACGATGTTCTTGCCCCATTGCTGCAGCTGCGCATAGGTCAGGCTGTTCACGTCAGCGCCGGCCGGCAGGTACTGCAGGGCCTGCTTGTTGGCGACCATCACGTAGGTGGCCTGCATCCACGGGATGTATTGCTGCTGGCCCGTGCCGAGCTTGCCGAGATCCATCAGGCTCGCCGGAATGCCGCGATCGGTGAGCTTCGCGGCGACATCGTCGACGGGCTGGAGATCGGCCGGCACATGTGGCTGCAACTCGCCGTGCAGCGCGCCGACCACGCTCGCCGTGCGCTTGCCGGCCTGTGTCTCCGCCTTCATGCGCACCGCGAACGCGGGCGGCTCATCCACCACATAGGTGGTCTTGCCGGACAAGCCCTTCAGCAGAACCTCGCGGACTTTCGTCGCTTCCTCGATGGGACGAAGCTGGGTCGAGTAAAAGATCGTTTCCTGCGCCTGAGCGACGGTCAGCCCTCCGAACAGGGCGGCCGCGGCGGCAATGGCGCGAAGCGATACCGGATGCGTCATGTCCTTCCTCCATCGGTCCCTTCTTGGTGCCGCTCGACCCGGGGCCGGAAGGTCGAGGGCATCAGACTCAGTTCGCCGGTCCGTGGGTGGCCCTCGGAACCTGCCGAACCGGCAGAATGGTCTGCAGCTCGCGGGCCTCGCGCCCACCGAGCCGCGCGATCAGCATCTCGGCCAGTTGCCGGCCCACATCGGGCGCGGCGATCTCCATGCTCGAGAGCGGCGGATCCGTGAATGCGGCCGAGGGCAGATTGTCGTGCCCGATCACGGCAATCTCGCGCCCGGCGGTGAAGCCGCGCTCCTTGAGGGCGCTTAGGGCGCCGATCGCCATGCTGTCGGTGGCGCAGAGAAGGGCCGTGGGCGGCGCGCTCTGCTGCAGCAGCCACTGCGCGGCCTCGTAGCCGCCGGCTTCCGTCGGCGGGGCGGTGTATTCGAGCCGGTCTGAGGAGCCGACCTCGTCGAGAGCCGCCAGCCAACCCTTGCGGCGCAGATGGGCGAAGGTCAGATCCTGCGGGGCCGCGATATGGGCGATCCGCCGATGGCCGGCGGCCGCAAGCTGGCGGGCGGCGTCCTGGAAACCGGCTTCGCCGTCGCCGTCGATGAAGGCATGCTCGTCGCAGCGGGCCGTGCGGCCATGAGTGACGAAGGGGATGCCGCGCTCTTTCAGAAAGGCCACCCGTTCGTCCTCGAGCCTCGTGCGCACCACGATCACCGCATCGGCGCGCCTCCCGTCCAGAAGCCGCCGGTAGGTGTCCATCTCGCCCGAGCGCCCGGCCGTCGGCAGCAGCATCAGGTCGAGACCTTCCTCGGCGAGCCGCTGGCCGCAGGCTGACAGCATGTTGAGAAAAATGGGAGGTCCGAACCGGCCTGGCTCCGTCGGCAGGGTCACGGCCACCGCTTCGGCCTTGCGCCGCCGCAGGCTGCGGGCGGCCGGGTTCGGCCGGTAGTTCATGGCCCGGGCAGCCGCTTGGACGCGCTCGCGGGTGGCCGGCGCCACGTCGGAATAGCCGTCGAGCGCTCGCGATACCGTCGTGATCGACAGGCCGAGCGATTGCGCGAGAAGCTTCAGGTTCGACACAGGGGCTCTGCTCTCCTTGTGCCTTTAAGTAGATCTCCAAAACGTTTTGGGAAGTCAACGAGCGGTGACTAGATCATTGGTATAATGTTCGGATCAGCCACGTTCGCAGAACGGGTCGCTCTCGGAGCTTATCCTGCCCCAGCGGCACGTGAACGATCCGGCGCAAGCATCCAAGGGCTCGGCGGAAGAGCAGGGGGAATCAGGTCCACGCCGAAGACCCCGGCGAGCAGGGCGGGGGTCAGCACCGCCTCCGGGCGTCCCCGTGCAACGACCAAGCCTCCCTGCATGAGGACGAGATCGTCGGCCATGCCGGCAGCCAGCTGCAGGTCGTGCAGCACGGCCACGACCGCGAGCCCATCCCGTGCAAGGCTCTTCGCCGTCTCCAGCAGGGCGAGCTGATGCTTGAGGTCGAGGCTGGCGATAGGTTCGTCGAGAAACAGCACTTGGCGGGTTTCGACCGTCCGGCCCGCTTGTAGCTGCGCCAGCACGCGGGCGAAGTGAACCCGCTGCCGCTCACCGCCCGAGAGGGTCTGGTAGTTGCGGCGCGCAAGATGCGCCACATCGGCAAGGGCAAGGGCGTCGAGGGCGATGCGCTGCCGGTCGCTGCGCGACAAGCCGCGGCCGATCCCCTCGGCGCCGAGGCTGGCGACCTCGAAGACCGTGAAGGGAAAGCTGAGATCGGAGGCCTGCGGCATCACGGCCCGGCTGTGCGCGAGGCGCCAGGGCGGAATCGAGCGCAGAAGCTCGCCGTGAAGGCGAACTTCGCCCGCCGCCGGAGTGAGCTCGCCGGACAGGAGGCGCAGGAGCGTCGACTTGCCGGCGCCGTTGGGACCGATGACGATGGTAAAGGAGCCGCCGGCGATGGACAGATCGACGGCATCGACCAGCAGGCGTCCGCCGCCACGATAGGAGATGCCCTTCGCGTCGAGAAGCGCACTCACAGGGCGAGGCCTCCTTGGCGCCGGAGCAGGAGCCAGAGGAAGAACGGCGCGCCGATGGCGGCCGTGAGAATGCCGATTGGCAGTTCCGCCGGTGCTGCGATCGTGCGCGCCACGGTGTCGGCAGAAACGAGCAACGCAGCGCCGAGCAGAGCGGATGCCGGCAGCAGAACCTTGTGGTTGGCGCCAGCTATAAGGCGCAGCACATGCGGCACCACGATCCCGACAAATCCGATCATGCCGGCCGCGGCGACAGATGCGCCGACAGCCACCGCCACGAGCAGGATCGCGGCGGCCTTCACCCGCTGCACAGGGATGCCGAGATGAAAGGCTTCCGCCTCGCCGAGGGACAGAGCGTTCAGTCCACGCGCAAGAAAGGGCATCGTCAGGAGCGTGGGCAGGACGAACGGGGTGATGGCGACCACCTTCGTCCAGGTCGCGCCACTCAACGAGCCGAGCGTCCAGAACGTCAGGTCGCGCAGTTGTCGATCATCGCTGAGATACGAGAACAGGCCCATACCCGCGCCCGCAAGGGCATCGAAGGCCACGCCTGCCAGCAGCATGGTGGCAATCGATGTGCGTCCGCCGCGGGTGGCGATGAGATACAGGCCGAACATGGTGATCAGGCCGCCGGCAAAGGCGCCGACAGGCAGAGCACTGAAAGGCATCGCGCCGATAGAGGGCGCGAGCAGCCTGTCGCCGAGAACGATCGTTGCGGCTGCCGCGAGAGCGGCACCGGCCGAGACACCGATGAGACCGGGATCCGCCAGCGGGTTGCGAAACAATCCCTGCATCAATGCGCCTGACGAAGCGAGCGCCGCGCCGATCAGGAGCCCGAGCAGCAGGCGGGGCAGGCGGACCTGCAGGATGATGAGCGCGTCGCCTCCGGTCGTGACGTGGCCGGTCAACGCGTCTGCAATGACGGCGAAGACGCGTGACGCCGGCACGCCCGTCGCACCGAGGCCCAAGCCGAGAATGCTCACCAGAACGAGCAGCACCGCGAGCGCCGCGAACAGAATCATTCTGCGATCGGTGATGGCTGAACGACGGTCGTCCTGCTCCAGGGCCAGCACCGTCATGGTTTGGCTGCGATGACCTGATCGGGATGGAGCGCCGCCATCAGGTCGCGCGCCGCAGCAGGCGTGCGCGGACCGAAGCCCAGCAGATAGAGCGAATCCATGACGATGAGGCGACGCTGTGCAGCGGCCGGCGTCGCCGCGAAGGCAGGATAGGTGAAGGGATCCGATGCCGCACCGCCAGGGCCGTGGTTCATCATCACGATGGCTTCCGGCGCCGCCGCGATCAAGCCCTCGTCCGACAGGGGCTTCCAGCCGGTGAGGGACGACGCAACATTGGTCGCGCCGGCAAGCGCGAACATGGCATCGGCGGTCGTTCCCTGCCCACCGACCAGCGGCCGCCCGTTCTGCAGCGAGAGCACGAAGAGCGCCTTGGCCGGACGGGTCACCCGCGCCTTCGCCTCGGCCAATCGCGCGAAGCCCCTCTCGATCTCGGCCAAGAGAGCGGCTCCCTTCTCGGCTGCATTCACGGCCTTGGCGACGACCTCGACCCGCTTCGCGATGCCGGCCGGGCTCGGCTCGTCCGTGACGCGGACGATCGGAACACCGGCCTGCTCGATCAGGCGCAGGGCATCGGGCGGGCCCGCACCCTCCGAGGCGATGACAAGCGTCGGATTGAGGGACAGGATGCCCTCGGCTCCGAGCTGGCGGACATAGCCGACATTCTTCTTCGTCTTCAGCGCCTCCTCGGGATAGAGGCTCGTCGAATCCACCCCGACGATCTCATCGGCGCGGCCGAGACGATAGAGGATCTCGGTCGCCGCCCCGCCGACGCTGACGATGCGGGGCGCGGTCTCGGCGCGAAGCCGGGATGCCGTCAGAAGAATGGGCGGTGCCAGGAGCAGCGTGCGGCGTGACAGGAAGGGCATGAATGCGGCTCTCTATTTGGTGAGGATCAGCTTGCCGTTGGCCGTGATCCGCAGGCGGTAGCGCTCGCCCCGGTGAACCAGGATCACTTCACGCCCGCTCCCGACGAGGCTCGCGACGTCGATCTCCTTCGCGAGCGGCGGCCGGATGTTTTTGGCGTCCGGGGATGAAGACGGCTCGTGCACGGATGTCTCCAGTTTTTACTTCTTCTAAATTGCCGAATATTCGTCCGCGCTCAGTATTCGTAGTTTAGAATTATGTAAAACTACGCATATCAGAGTTCATGTTGACGCAGTTACTTGATTTGGCTATCGGATGTAAACCCTCCGATACGCAAAGAGGGTGAGATAGCCAGCCAGCGCAACCGCGATTTCTGCGCAAGCCAGCCAGTCCTCAAGAATTCCCATCTCAAGGACCGGGATTGTCGGGATGTCGACCTGCCCGCGCGAAGGGTCTCGCGCATCCGCCTTGTCCATCACCCTTCAGGTGGTTGCGCAGCCGGAACATGGCCGCTTCGGCGCTGGCCCGGACGGATCATGACATTCGCGCGCCTGATCCCGATCCGATACGGAGACTGTTTTCAATGTTCATCGCCATGAACCGCTTCAAAGTCCTGAAGGACACAACGCAAGAATTCGAGCAGCGCTGGCTGACCCGGGAGAGCTATCTGCACGAGCTCGACGGCTTCGTCGAATTCCACATGCTGCGCGGGCCTGAGCGCGAGGACCATGTGCTGTATTCCTCGTACACGCTTTGGATCTCGAAGGCGCATTTCGAAGCGTGGACGCGCTCCGAGCAGTTCCGCATCTCCCACATCCGCGCCAGCAGCGGCTCGGACAGGCCGATGACCCTCGCCCACCCCGAATTCGAGGGCTTCGAGATCATCCAGACCATCGGACGCATGCCCACGGCGGCGGAGTGAGCACGATGGCATCGGTGGAAGACCTGATCCGGCAGGATCTCGCGGCAAAACCGGACGGGATTCTCGAGACGGTCGCGGAAGAGCGCGGCGTTCCCATGCAGACTGTGTTGGATTGTCTAGATCCCAGGAATGCGCAGCGCGTTATGGGCACGCACTTCGAAGAGATCTGGCAGGACCTGACCGGCTGGGGCGAGATCACCTTCGTGGTCCATACCCGCGACGGCGTCTTTGAGTGCAAGGGCAGCATCCCGCCCGGCACGCTGGGCCGCGGCTATTTCAACATTCACGGCGACAGCCCCATCGGCGGCCATCTCAGGATGGATCGCTGCCGGTTCGTCTATTTCATCGACCGGCCGTTCTTCGGCAAGCGCTCCTGCTCGGTGCAGTTCGTCAACGAGGAGGGTGGCGTGATGTTCAAGATCTTCGTCGGCCGCAACGAGGACCGCAGCCTGAAAGAGGACCAGCTCGTCCGGTTCGAGGCGCTTCGCGAACGCTATCTCTAACGCATCGATTGCCATGCCCGCTCAGGAGCTGGACACCTGATCCAAATGCAGTGTTCACTTTTGGTTCCGATGCTCTAGGGTATCTAATCTTGATAGCGAAAGCGGAGGATGCGAGATGGCCAAAGATCCGACTTTGCCCGTCGACGACGAAGCGCGCGCCCTGGCGAAGAAGCTGATGCGCACCGCCCGCTCCGGTGCGCTCGCCACAAACGATGCGGAGAACGGCATGCCGTTTGCAAGCCTCGTCCAGGTGGGAACCGATCTCGACGGCTCTCCCGTCATCCTCACCTCGCAGCTGTCCGTGCACACGAGGCTGATGGAAGCCGATCCGCGCTGCTCCTTGCTCCTGTCCACCATCGGCAAGGGCGATCCCCTGGCGCACCCACGCCTGACCCTGCAGGCGACGGCGGAACGGCTCGACCGGGAGACGGACGAGGCGCAAAGCATCCGTCGCCGTTACCTGCTGCAGCATCCCAAAGCCGAGCTCTATGTGGACTTCCCGGATTTCAGCTTTTGGCGCCTCAGAATTGCATCCGGCAGCCTCAACGGGGGCTTCGGCCGGGCCTATCGCATGATGGCGGAGGATCTCCTCACCGACATGTCCGATTTCTTCGATTTCTACGACTTTGAGGCCGAAGCCGTCGAGCACATGAATGCGGAGCACGCCGACGCGGTCGCACTTTATGCCGCCCAGCTCTGCGGGGCTCGCGAGGGCGCCTGGCACCTGATCGGGATCGACCCCGAAGGCATCCAGATGGCCCTCGGCGACGAGATCCTGCGCCTGTCCTTCCCGAGAACCCTGACCGGACCGCACGAGGTCCGCCCCATGCTCATCCGCCTGGCAAACGAGGCCCGAAGCCGCATCTCCTAGAGCATCGGACCCAAAAGTGGATTTGCACTTTTAGGATTGATCCGGTGCTCCCTCCTATAAGCAGCGCATCGTTCATCGCGGAAAACCGGGTCCACTTTTCCGCACGATGCGCTAGAGCCGATCGATAAGCGCCTGGGTGGGACACCATGGGTCTTGCCATGCATCGCTCCTGACCGCATCAAGAGACCGGATCGCGCAATCTCGTACGCACGGTCTGCCGATCCACCATGCCCAAGCTGATGATGCGACCAGCCCTCCTCCCGGCCCGCGCCCGATCCGTCTTCGCCGCCATGGCCGACGCGGGATCAAGTTTTGCGCGCAACGACGGCCTGGCCATGGCGAGCCATGTGGCCCTCTCGCTGGTCGTCGCCCTGTTTCCGTTCCTGATCTGTGTCGCGGCTCTCGCGGCCTTCCTCGGGGCCGGACGCATCTCGACGCATATCGTCCACCTGCTCTTCGATTTCTGGCCCGAAGGGGTCGCCGGTCCCCTGGCCAGGGAGGCCGACAAGGTGTTGATCCCACGACGGAACGTGCTGACGGTCAGTATCGTCCTGACGCTTCTCGTCGCCACCAACGGCGTCGAGAGCCTTCGGGTCGCCCTGCGCAGGGCCTATGGGGTCGAGCGGTTCCGGCCGTGGTGGCAGGCGCGGCTCATCGGCATCGGCTTCATCCTGCTCGGCGCAGGGGCGCTCGTCGCCTCCTCGGTGCTGGTCGTCCTGTGGCCGTCGATCTGGCGCTGGGCCGTATCCTACATGCCGGATCTCAAAGGCCTTGGCCCGACCTATAACGTGGTGCGCTACGGGCTGGCCTCCATCGTCCTGGTGGCTGGCCTTGCCGCCACCCATCTGTGGCTGCCCGACACCCGCCCGCGCTCCCGGGACGTGGTGCCTGGCATCGCCGCGACCCTGGTCCTGTGGCTTGCGGGCGCAAGTCTCTACGGCGAGCTTCTCGCCACCATGACCCATTTGGAATCGACCTATGCGGGTCTGGCGGGCATCCTGACGGCTTTGATCTTCCTGCAGATCTCCGCGGCGATCTTCATCTTCGGGGCCGAGCTCAACGCCGCCCTGCGCCGGCGGGGGCAGGCCGATGGTCCGGTGAATGAATCCTGTCCCGCCTCGGCAGACGGCGAGCTGGCTTCTGTGCCCCAGATCTAGGAACTCACGCCCTCGTCCCGCTTACGCTCGCAATCGCGCTTCGGGGTCTGCTGCGGCGCCTGCTGTTGCTGGGCGATGACCGTATCGCTCAGCGGGATACCAATCGCATGGGACGGAACGGCGAAGGCTGTCATGACGGCAAGGGAGAGGATGCGCAGCATGGTCTGTCTTTCCTTGGTCGAAGCGCCACGATGCTAAGGGGAAGCAGGCCGGATGGCCAGCCTGTTTCAGGTGCATCTCATTTGAGGCCAAAGAGGTGTCGGACCCCTCTTGAAATCCGGAAAAAGCGTTCCTAACATCAATATTGCCGAGGCCTTTCAAAGGCTTGGCATTGCGGGCGCCGGCGGGTGTCCGGCGCTCTCACGTCCATGTTGCTCAATGGAGGATATGGTGATGAGATCAGCTTTCGACTTCTCCCCCCTGTACCGCTCGACGGTCGGCTTCGACCGCCTGTTCGACATGCTCGATCAATCCGCCCAGGTCGAGCCCATGACCAACTGGCCGCCCTACAACATCGAGAAGGTGGGCGAAGACCAGTATGTCATCACGATGGCCATCGCGGGCTTCTCTCCCGATGAGATCGAGCTCACCCAGAAGGAAAGCCAGCTTCTCGTAACCGGCCAGAAGAAGGGCTCGGAAGAGGGCAAGCAATATCTGCATCGCGGCATCGCCACGCGGGCCTTCAAGCAGACCTTCAACCTCGCCGACCATGTGAAGGTCACGGGTGCGGGCCTCGAGAATGGCCTGCTGACGGTCGAGCTCAAGCGCGAAGTGCCCGAAGCCCTCAAACCGCGCCGGATCGAGATCAATGCTGGCACCGGGGCGACGAATTTGGGCCGGCAGCCGCAGCAGATCGAGCACGGCAAGGCCGCCTGAGACGGCGGCGCGAAACCCTTGCGCCATAGGCAGCGTCGATGGAGAACCGGCGCTGCCCCTGAACGCCCGAGTGAAAGGAGGATGACACCATGAACATGCGCGATCTCATTCCGTGGGGTCGCAATCAGCAGACGACCCCGAGCCGCTATCGCGAAGAGGGCGATCCCTTCATGACCCTGCATCGCGAGATGAACCGGCTCTTCGACGACGTCTTCCGCGGCTTCGACATGGCTCCGTTTGGCCCTGTCGGCCGGATGGCCCGTTGGCCGCACGTGGAAGTCGTCGAAAGCGACAAGGATGTTCGCATCTCGGCAGAGCTGCCCGGCCTTGAGGACAAGGATGTGGAAGTCCTCATGGGCGACGGCGTCCTCACCATTCGCGGTGAGAAGAAATCCGAGATCGAGGACAAGGAGCGTGCCTTCAGCGAGCGCCTCTACGGCAGCTTCGAGCGCCGCATCCCGCTCGCCTGGGAGGTCGAGGACGACAAGATCGACGCCAGCTTCAAGAACGGCGTTCTCACCGTGACCCTGCCGAAATCGGCGGAGAGCAGCCCGCAAGTGAAACGCATCGCGATCAACCGCGCGAGCGAGGATACCAAGCACTGATCAGGCATCAGGGCACCCGGATGCCGGGTGCCCACAGCCGCTCATCGTAGGAAGGGATCGAATGAAGCAACAGACCGCAATCGACAGCCGCACCGGAACTTGCCAGACGCCGACAGCCATGCCCGTCATGGCCCCGCCGCCGGGCATAGCGCTCTCCTATACGGAGGCCTTGGTCGATCCTGGGGGCGTGTTCCGGAATCCTGCCGATGTCGTCGAGCATCCCTGGTTCACACGCGAGGAGAAGCGGACGGTTCTGTTGTCATGGGCGCGAGACGAGCTCGTCCTCGAACACATGGCGAACCGGAGCCTGCCCGAGCTGAAGCCGAGATCGCGGATCGATGCGGTAATCGAGGCTCTCGCGCAATTCGACCTGAACGCGGCAGCCGAGTATCGCGCCGCGGTCAGCGCAATCGGAGCGCATGAGTTACGTCCTAAGGCGAGGCGTGCATGAACAGGGCGGCCTTGACCAGACTGTCGGGGCCGAGATCGTCCTCGGCATCGAAGTTCAGCATCTCCGCCAGTCGATTGCGGGCGCGATTGATCCGGCTCTTGATGGTCCCGATGTTGGTGCCGCAGATCCGGGCCGCATCCTCATAGGACAAGCCTTCCGCGCCAACGAGCAGGAGCGCCTCGCGCTGGTCGACGGGGAGCTTGCTCAAGGCCTTGAGCATATCGGTGAAATCGAGCCGGGCTCCCTGTTCGGGCATGACCGCGACCTTCTCGGCCCACGACCCTTCCGGATCCTCGACCTCGCGCTTGCGCCGGCGGGTTTGGGTGAGAAAATCGTTGCGCAGAATCGTGAACAGCCAAGCCTGCATGCTGGTGCCGGGCTGGAATTTGTCGAAATTGCTCAGGCCCTTGAGCAGGGTGCTCTGCACGAGATCGTCTGCCCGGTCGACGCTGCCGGAGAGGGAGATGGCGAAAGCCCGCAGATGAGGAACGGCATTGAGCATCTGCTGCTTGAGGGAGTTTTCGACTGACACTCTTCCAACTCCTCGGGTTCGGACCCGTAAGCAAACCCTCCCTGGCAGCCTGCCGCATTAACCTATGCGAAGCGTGTCGCAATTCTGTGACTGCGGCCTTCGAGCTTGGCCGTAAAGTCTGACCGGGAGCAAGAGAGCATCGTCCGACCCGTCGGTCCTCACGAAAATGTGCGCATAAGGTGCCGTTCGGGACTGTCGCCGGAACAAGCTTGTCTTTAGGTCAAGGCTTCTGCAGCCAAGATTCACATGCATCAATGAAGCAGACCGTCGATCAGCTTAAGAGATCGTCGGGATACGGGATGCGTATTCGGCCCGCCATCGTCTCGCTTCGCCGCTTGCGCATTCATCGGGGCCTGCTCTCGTCCCATCGAACAGGACAATGGACGCCATGATTCAAACTCGCTGCATGATCGTGGAAGATCAGGCGCTGATCGGCATGTCGTTGGAGGCCTTCCTCGAGGATGCGGGATTCGAGGTGGCCGGCGTTTTCATGAGCAACGTCCAGGCCCTGAAATGGCTCGAGAGCGACGCGCCGGACATCGCCATCCTGGATGTCATGATCAAGGACGGCACCTCGCTGGAGATCGCTCGGGTCCTGAAGAACCGGGGCGTGCCCTTCGCGATCTATTCCGGCCTGCCTCCGAAGGCCGATTACCCAGCGGAATTGCAGGACGTGCCCTGGCTCGAAAAGCCCGTCAGCCGGGAAACTCTCCTGGGGGTCCTCGGTCGGCTGACCGACCCCGGACACGATGGGATCATCATGCCTTCGAGCCTGCCCTCAACACCCGAATAGAAGCGGATTCCAGTTTCTCTTACCCGCGGGCCGTCAAAGACAAAAGCGGAACATCAAGGCTTGGCATTTCGTTATCATGCAAAGTTCCGATTGTCGGAGGACGCCATGGGCGTGTTCAAGACTTTGATGGCTGCCGGATTTGCCCTTGCCGGCGCCATCACGCTTCAAACGGCTCCGGCCGAAGCTCAGCGGGGCTGGGGTCGTTATCAGGGCGATTACTATGCGCCGCATGGCTTGCGCCAACGCTATTACGCGCCGCGCTATTACGGCGGTGCTCGCTACTATGGGCGCCGTGGCTACTACGGCTACGGACCCCGTCGGTATTACGGTTACGGCTACCCTTATGGCTATTACCGGCGTCCCAACTATGGTGGCGCCGTTGCGGCCGGTGTGATCGGCGGCCTCGCTCTCGGGGCCATCGCGAGCGCGGCGGCCAACCCCTATTACGGGCCGGGCTATTACAGGCCGGCCTACTACGCTCCTCCGCGCTGCGTCTTCGAGCGTCGCCGGGTCGTCAACCCCTATGGCCGGGTGGTCGTGCGCCGGATCCGGACCTGCTATTGAGCCCCTCAACGATCGATCCAGACAGGAGCCCCGCCCACCGCGGGGCTTTTGTCATCCGGTGAAGCCGCTGCCGAGACAGGCTAGCGCATCGTGCGGCCTTTCGGGTCTGTGCTCAACGATGCGTTCTTCAAAGAATGAAGCATCGGCATTGATCCCAAAAGTGCATTCCACTTTTGAGTCCGATGCTCTAGAGCCTTAGCCAGCGCATTTTTGGATCTGCCATGACAGTACGCTTCCATCGCGGCGATCTGCCCGCCAGCTACAAGCCCGGTCCGGCGATCGCCATCGATACCGAGACGCTCGGTCTCAATCCGCATCGCGACCGGCTGTGCGTGGTGCAGATCTCGACCGGGGACGGCACGGCGGATGTGGTGCAGATCCTCAAGGACGGGCCCTTGCCGGAGAATCTGATCCGCGTGCTCTCCGATGAGAGCGTGCTCAAGATCTTCCACTATGCCCGCTTCGATCTTGCCGTCATCTTCCACACCTTCGGCGTCATGCCGCGCCCGATCTACTGCACCAAGGTCGCCTCGCGCCTGGTGCGGACCTATACCGACCGCCATGGCCTTAAGGAATTGGTGCGCGAGCAGCTCGGGGTGGAACTGTCGAAGCAGCAGCAATCCTCCGACTGGGGTGCGGAGACTCTGACCACGGCCCAGCTCGACTATGCCGCCTCCGACGTGCTGCATCTGCATGCCCTCAAGGACAAGCTCGACCGCCTGCTGGAGCGGGAGAACCGGCTCGGCATCGCCCACCAATGCTTCAGCTTCCTGCCGACCCGGGCTCAGCTCGACCTTCTCGGCTGGCCGGACACGGATATTTTCGCCCATTCTTGACGCACACTTAAACTTTCCCCCATAAAACCCATATCCGTCATAACATCGCCATGTCCCTCCGGCATGGCGCCGTGCCGATGGCCAAACGGCAATGGGCCGACGGAAGGGGTTGATACAGTGGCGGGACTTCAGGGCACCACGATTCGGGACGGCCCGGCCTTGAGGCCGGCTGTGCGCTCGCGCGCCTTCAACAAGGCCCGCCGCCATTCCCGCTGGGTCCGGTTCGCCAAGATTGCCATCCCTGTCGGCTCCCTGCTGGGCATGGCAGGCGTCGGCCTCGTGGCCTATTACAACCCCTTTCAGCAGATCGAGAACCTGAGCTTCGGCTCCATCGGGGTGAGCGGGACCAACGTCACCATGGAGAGCCCGAAGCTGAGCGGGTTCAAGAACGACAACCGTCCCTATGAGGTGACGGCCAGCGCCGCTACCCAGGATGTGCGCAAGCCAGACCTCGTCCAGCTCAAGGATCTCAAGGCGCGTATCGTGACCGACGAACGCGGCAGCGTCGCCAGGCTCCAGGCCGATTCCGGCACCCTCGACACCAAGAAGGAGCAGATGCGGCTGCGTGACAACATCGTGGTCACCACGGATTCCGGGCACGAGGTCAAGCTCCGGACCGCCTTCGTGCGGTTCAAGGCCGGCTCGGTGGTCTCCAACGATCCGGTCTCCGTATCCTTCGGGAGCGGCACCATCGACGCGGAGGGGCTCGACGTCTCCGACAACGGCAAGGTCATGAGCTTCAAGGGCCGCGTTCGCACCGTCATCCAGCCCTCCTCAGGGTCGACCCCATCCACCCCGGAAGCTGCCGGCACGGGCTCCACGGCTCCTTTGCGGGCTCCTGCACCCCAACAGACAAGTATCCGTCCATGATGAGTTTCTCACGCGCCGCCCTGGCCATCGTGCTTCTCGCACCGGCTCCGATCGATGCGGCCTTTGCCCAGGCCAGCAAGGAGCGCGCCGTCGGCTTCGGCAATTTCGGCTCCAGCAAGGAACCGATCAAGATCGACGCCAATAAGCTCGACGTCTTCGACAAGGAGGGTCGGGCGGTCTTTTCCGGCGATGTGGTCGCGGTTCAGGGCGAGAGCACCATGAAGTGCACCACCATGACCGTGTTCTACGAGCAGCGGGACCAGAACGGCGGGCAGGCGGCAGCGCCGCCGCAGACCGCCGACGACAGCGCCATCAAGCAGATTGACTGCAAGGGCCCGGTCACGATCGTGTCACGCACCCAGGTCGCCACCGGCGACAACGCCACCTTCAACCGGGGCACCAACAAGATCATGCTGACCGGCAACGCGACCCTGAGCGACGGGCCGAACGTCACCAAGGGCGAGCGCGTGCTCTATGACATCAATACCGGTGTGGCGAACATCGAGGGTGGCCGCGTGAGGGCGCTCTTCGTTCCTGGGCAAGGCGGGCCTGCGCCGACCGGCGCCGGCGGCGGAGCGGCTGCTCCGGGCGCGGCCAAGCCGAAGCCTCAGCAGAGGCCGGCCACGAACTGAGGCGGGAGATTCTTCTCCCGCTTTCCCTTTTCATGATCGACGATGAGCCTGTGAAACCGCTTTTCAACCGTTCTCAAACCGGTCCCTCCGATGTGAGCCTCCTGGAACCCCATGCGATGGGATCGAGCCCCCATGTCATTCACCGTTCCGAGAGAGAGGCCGTGTTCGGCGGCCCCGGGATCCTGGCCGTCAAGGGGTTGCAGAAGAGCTACCGCGGCCGCACCGTGGTGCAGGATGCGGGCCTGAACGTCCGCGCGGGCGAGGCCGTCGGCCTGCTCGGTCCCAACGGCGCGGGCAAGACCACCATCTTCTACATGATCACTGGTCTCGTGAGCGCCGATCGCGGCGTCATCAGCCTGGACGGGCACGACGTGACGCGGCTGCCCATGTATCGCCGCGCCCGTCTCGGCATCGGCTATCTCCCGCAGGAGGCCTCGATTTTCCGCGGCCTCAACGTGGAGGACAACATCCGCGCCGTGCTCGAGATCGTCGAGCCGAGCCGCAAGGAGCGCGAGCGCAAGCTCGATGCGCTCCTCGACGAGTTCAACATCACGCGCCTGCGCAAGTCGCCGTCCATCGCGCTCTCGGGCGGCGAGCGGCGGCGCTGCGAGATCGCCCGCGCGCTGGCGGGCGAGCCGACCTTCATGCTCCTCGACGAGCCCTTCGCGGGCATCGATCCTATCGCCGTGGGCGACATCCAGAACCTCGTGCGGCACCTGACCCGGCGCGGGATCGGCGTGCTCATCACCGACCACAACGTCCGCGAGACCCTCGGCCTCATCGACCGTGCCTATATCATCCATTCCGGTCGCGTTCTGACCGAGGGCACGCCCGACGCCATCGTGTCGAACGAGGAAGTGCGCCGGCTGTATCTCGGCGAGGATTTCCGTCTCTAAATTCATTCACCTTTGACCAGAGGGGAACGCAGGCGTTAAAAATGGCAGGCATGCAAGAAGCATGCCTGCGGTCTCTCCGAGGGCGTTCATGAATGCGATGCAGCGGCTGGAGCTGCGCCAGGGCCAATCCCTGACGATGACTCCCCAGCTCGTTCAATCCATCAAGCTGCTGCAACTCTCCCATGCGGAGCTTGCCGCCTATGTGGAGGCGGAGCTCGAGCGCAATCCCCTGCTGCAGGAGGGCGAGGCTCCTGCCGACGCGCCCGTGCCGAGCCTTGCCGATTTCCTGCGCGCGAAGCAGAAGGCCGAAGCGGCTGGACCGCGGATAGTCCCCGGCCCGCCGCCGACACGCGGGGAGGCGGTGCCGGCCTCGTCCGGGCAGGCGACAAGCGCAGGCCACGGCGAGCTCAAGCCCGAAATGGGGGACCTGCTCGCCCAGGCGACGAGCCTGACCGAGCATCTGCAGGCGCAGCTCGATCTCGCCACCTCCGATCCGAAGCTTCGCGTGATCGGCGAGCATCTGATTCACAATCTCGACGAGGCCGGCTATGTCACCGAGGATCTGGCCGAGTTGGCGGCCCGGCTTCGGGTCGCGCCCGAGGAAGCCGAGGCGGCCTTGGAGTTGATCCAGAGCTTCGAGCCCTCAGGCGTCGGCGCCCGCGACCTCGCCGAATGCCTCGGCATTCAGCTGCGGGAGCGTGACCGGCTCGACCCGGCCATGCAGACCCTGCTCGCCCATCTCCATCTTGTCGCCCGCCGGGATTTCGCGGCCTTGAGAAAGGTCTGCGGGGTCGACGAGGAGGATCTCGCCGACATGCTGGCCGAGATCCGCCGCCTGGAGCCCAAGCCAGGACTTGCCTTCACGCCTGCCCCCATCGATGTGCTCGTGCCCGACGTACTGGTGCGGACCGCCCCGGACGGCAGCTTTCACGTCGAACTCAACCCGGACACTCTGCCCCGCATCCTGCTCAACCGGACCTATTATGCGGAAGTCGCCAAGGTGGTGCGCAAGGACGAGGACAGGAACTTCCTCTCCGACTGCCTGCAGACCGCAAGTTGGTTGACCCGCAGCCTGGACCAGCGCGCCAAGACGATCCTGAAAGTGGCTGCCGAGATCGTCCGTCAGCAGGAGGAGTTCTTCCGACAGGGCGTCGCCGCCTTGCGCCCCATGACGCTCAAGAGCGTTGCCGAAGCGATCGGCATGCACGAATCCACCATCTCACGGGTCGTTGCGAACAAAGCGGTCGGCACTGAGCGCGGCACCCATCCCATGAAGTTCTTCTTCAGCGCCGCCACCGGGGAGGGCGAGCATTCGGCCAAGGCCGTCCGGCACCGAATCAGGCAGCTGATCGCGGCCGAGAGCCCTGCCGATGTGCTCTCGGATGAGGCAATTGCCCAGAAATTGAAAGCCGACGGGATTCAGGTCGCCCGGCGCACGGTCGCAAAGTATCGGGAGGCTCTGCGAATTCCCTCTTCGGCGGATCGGCGCCGACGGCACAGGCCAAAGGCCTGATCTGTCGGAGCCGTGCCATTTCAAGACTTGCATTGGCCCCCATTCGGATCATCATCGCCTTCAAGCGTCACCTTGAAGGATCGCGGCGAAGAAACGGCGCAAGAGGAGGAGGTCACGATGACATTGAGGGTGTCGGGGAAGAATCTCGATATCGGCGAAGCCCTTCGATCCCAGGTCCAGAATCGGATGGCCGGTGCGCTGTCGAAATACTTTGACGGCGGCTATTCGGGTCATGTGACCGTCACCCGCGACGGTGCCGGCTATCGGACGGATTGCGTGCTTCACCTGACTTCGGGCATGACCCTGGAAGCCTCGGGGGCCGCTCAGGATGCCTATGCCAGCTTCGATCAGACGGCGGGACGGATCGAGAATCGCCTGCGCCGCTACAAGCAGCGGCTGAAGGACCGTTCCGGCTCCGGCAACGGCCGCGCAGCCGGCCTCGAGATGGTCTACTCCGTCCTGGAGGCTCCCAGCGACGAGGCGGTCGAGGAAGAGGCCTATCATCCGATGGTGATTGCCGAGACCACCAAGCCCCTCCACAAGCTCTCCGTCAGCGACGCTGTGATGCAGCTCGATCTCACCGGAGCGCCCGCTCTCGTGTTCATCCATGCTAGCACCGGCCGCGTGAACGTCGTATACCGCCGCGGCGACGGAGCGATCGGTTGGGTCGATCCGCCGCTCGCACAGCCTTGACGGGGAGTTACCTCTTCTTGGCCCGGTTCTTGCGTGGAACGGTGAGAGGCCTTCCAGGCTTCACATCATAATGCAGCGTGATCGATGCCTTTGCTGGATTTTCTAGACCCTCGGGCCGTTCTGCCCGCCCTGCGCGTCAGCGGCAAGAAGCAGGCCCTTCAGGAACTGGCCTTCCAGGCGGCCCGCCTCACGGGTCTCCCCGACAGCGCCATCTACGAGGCCCTCCTGCAGCGCGAGCGCCTTGGCTCGACCGGGATCGGCGAGGGCATCGCCATTCCCCATGGCAAGCTGCCGAGCCTGACCCGCATCTTCGGCCTCATCGCCCGGCTCGACAAACCGGTCGATTTCGAGGCCCTCGACGGCCAGCCGGTGGATGTGCTCTTCCTGCTTCTCGCACCCGAGGGAGCCGGGGCCGATCACCTGAAGGCCCTGGCCCGTGTGGCCCGGGTGCTGCGCGAGCCCGGGTTGATCGAGCGGGTTCGTGCCACGCGGGACGCCACGGCGCTGTATGCCATCATGACCGAACTGCCTAAGGCCGCCTGACGCCCTCCAGAACGGACTTCTGACCTAACGTAAAGCTCTCTTTAACACGTCTGCCCCAATCTTGCCGCAAAGTCCTAAAGGGGATTCGGGGGTTATGTCGTCTCTTGCTCGTGTGAGGCGGCCGTCGGTGCGGGTGCGGGTCGCCACGTTAAGTGGCGTCATGGTGCTCGGCTTTGCGGTCATCGGTGCGGTATTTCAGACCGGCCGCAATGAGGTCGAAGAGGCGCTGTCGGCGCAGCAGACCTATTCCGCTCTGGCCGAGAAGGCCAACCAGTTCCGGGGCCGGGCGGATGGCCTGAAGGTGACCGCCGGGGAATGGACGGCCAGCCGCCTCGGCCATCATGGCCAGGCCTTCCTCGATCAGCACAAGGCCTTGGCGGCCCAGCTTGACGAGATGAGCACTGCCACCGGGGCTGGCCTGATCGCGCCCGAGGTCGCGGCCCTGAAGCAGCACGCGGCGGCCCTGATCAGCCAGGGCAATGCGCTCAACAAGCTTTATGCCGCCGTGGGCAGCAAGCCGGATGAAGGCGCGCAGGGGCGCCTTCTCAAGGCGGAGGCGAACCTTGAAAAGCTCGTGCGCCCCCTGACGGGCAGCGGCGAGACCATCGCCTGGCGCCTCTGGGCGGCCATGCTCGGCATGTTCAATCAGGAGGCCCGCGCCCGCATCCTGCTCGAGGAGAGCATTCTGGGCGCCTTCGAGGTCGAGCAGGGTCGGTTCACCCGCGCTTTGGCCCAGCTCTCCGGCGATCCCAAGGACAAGGTGGTGATCGAATCCGCGAGCGTCTCGTTCCAGGAGGCGTTCCATGCCTGGAGCGAACTGGAGCAGCAGGTCTCCGGCCAGGGCGAGAAGCTGATGGGGCAGTTCGATCTGCTCGTCCCCGTTCTCGATCAGCTGCTCGCCAAGGTGCGCGCCGAGGCGCACAAGACGGAGGCGCAGCTGACCGCCTCGCAGCAGCGCACCTTCACCCTGATCCTCTGGGCCATGGGCGCCACGCTGCTGGTCGGCCTCGTCCTCAACGTCCTCGTCGGACGTTCGATCTCCCTGCCTCTGACCCGCCTCCAGCAGGCCATGCGGCGTCTGGCGGACGGCGATGCGGCAAGCGACATACCGTTCACCGCCAACACTGACGAGATCGGCGCCATGGCCCGCACGGTGCTGGTCTTCCGCGACAACGCCCGCGAGCGCGAGCGGCTGACGCAGGAGCGCGAGGGCATGGCGGCCGTGGACGCCCAACGCGCCCATGCGATCTCCAGCGCGATCATGGCCTTCGACGCCTCGGTCGAGCAGATCCTCGCGGAAGTTCGGCAGGTCACGGGCGATCTCGCCAGGGCCTCCGGGCAGCTGGAGGGATCGGCCAATCACGTCACCGAACAGGCCCAGATCGCGGGCGCCGCTTCCAACCGCACGGCGCACAACATGTCCGCCGTGGCGAGCGCCGCGGAGGAGCTCGACGCGTCCCTCGCCGAGGTGGCCGCCCAGACGAATGCCTCGGCCCAGGCCTCCGAGCGCGCCGTGGCGGAGGCGCGCGGTGCGTCCAGCAGCATGTCGATCCTCTCGACCGCGACCTCCCAGATCGGCGAGGTGGCGAACCTCATCCGCTCCATCGCCGCCCAGACCAACCTCCTGGCGCTCAACGCCACCATAGAGGCGGCCCGCGCCGGCGAGGCCGGAAAGGGCTTCGCCGTCGTGGCCTCCGAGGTGAAGGATCTAGCGGGCCAGACCGCCAAGGCGACCGAGGAGATCGCCCGGCAGATCGAGGCCGTGCAGGCGGCCTCGCGCGAGACCCTGGTGGCGCTCGGCACCGTGCAGGCCTCCGTCGAGGATCTCGCGGGTGTCGTCTCGACGGTCGCCGGAACGGTGAGCCAGCAGACCGCGGCGGTGTCCGAGATTGCCCGCTCCGTGGCCCAGGTGTCCACGGAGGCGCAGGCCGGCACCTCCGCCATCGAGACGACGCAGGGCGTCGCCTCCCAGTCCCTCGACGCCGCCCGCAACGTGGCGGACCTCTCGGTGGCCCTGGAGCGGCAGGCCCAGCGCCTCGGCGCCGAGATCGGCCAGTTCCTCCAGAGCGTCAGAGCGGCCTAGAAAGCCGGGAAGGCCGAGAAGACGTCAGGGCTTCTCGGCCATCTCCCAGACGAGCTGGACGTTCGCCGTGTAGCGGATCGTCGCCGGCGGCACGATCGGAACCGACTCGGCGCCTTTCGCCATGGCCATCGACATGCGCATGTCGGGCTGCGGCTCGAACGGCTGGGCCGAGCCGTCCCGGATTTCCAGGAGGCGGCCCAGGGACACGCCGGCGGCGGCGGCATAGATCTCCGCCTGGCGGCGGGCATCGCGCACGGCGGCCTCGCGGGCCCTGTCGCCGCCCTCCTCCTGCTTGTCGAGGCCGAAGGTGACCGCCTGGAAGGTCATGTCGCCGCTGGCCAGGATCTCGCCGGCGAGACGCCCGACCCCGTCGAGGTCGCGGGTGGTGATCTGCAGCTGATGGTTGGCGGAGAATTTCGGAGTCTTCATCTCCTTGCCGTCCGGGCCGACCTGCTGCGGCGTCTGGAAGACCTGGAAATTCGCGGTCCGGATATCCTCGCGCTTGACGCCGAGGCCCTGGATACGGGCCAGCACCCGCTCGGTGGCCGTGTTGTTGGCGGCGGTAGCCTGCGCCACCGTCTCGGCTTGTGTCGCCACGGTCACATGGACCCGGGCGAAGTCCGGCTTCAGCTCCGCCTCGCCCGTTCCCATCACGCTGATCGTCGACTGGCGCGGCGTGGGGGCTTGAGCGAGCGCCGGAGCGGCGAGGCTCAGGGCGAGAAGAGCAGCAACGGCAAGGCGCATCATGAAACGTCCTTCTTCAAACGAAAAAGCCCCGCCCATAGGCGGAGCTTAGCGAGCACACACAACATGCGCACATGAACCTGAGCGGCGCATTAACGGCCGGTCTTCACCCGGGTCCAGAGCCGGGTGACGGTGCGCTGGGAGCGCTCGTCATAGGCCGTGTTGGTGAAGAGGCGCTTCATGGTGGCCTCGTCCGGATAGATGCCGGGATTGTCGAGGATCGCCTTGTCGATGTGCTGCTTGGCCGCGAGATTGCCGGAGGCGTAGGACACGAAATTCGTGTTCATGCCGGCGATCTCGGGACGCAGCATGAAGTTGATGAACTCATGTGCCTCCGCGACGTTCTTGGAATCCGCCGGGATCACGAAGCTGTCGAACCACATCAGCGCGCCTTCCCGTGGGATGACGTAGCCGACCTCGACGCCGTTCTTGGCTTCCTCGGCGCGGTTCTTGGCCTGGATCATGTCGCCCGAATAGCCCACCGCCACGCAGATATCGCCGTTGGCGAGCGCGTTGATGTATTCGGAGGAGTGGAACTTCTGGACGTTGCCGCGGATGCGGAACAGGGCGTCGCCCGCCTTGTTCAGGTCCTCGACGCGCTTCGAATCCGGATTGAGGCCGAGATAAGCCATCACGCCGGGGAAGAGATCCTCGGGTGAGTCAAGCATGTAGATTCCGCAGGCCTTCAGCTTGGAGGAGATCTCCGGCTTCATCACCAGGTCCCAGGTGTTGAGCGGCATGTCAGGCCCAAGGATCTCCTTCACCTTCTTCACGTTGATGCCGATCCCGGTGGTGCCCCACATGTAGTTGACGGCATATTGGTTGCCGGGATCGAATACGGCCAGACGTTGCGTCACGTCCGGCCATTGGTTGGCGAGGTTCGGCAGCTTCGTCTTGTCGAGCTTCTGGAACACCTTGGCGCCGATCAGGCGCTGCACGAAGGGGCCCGAGGGCACGACGATGTCGTAGCCGGACTTGCCGGCCAGAAGCTTGGTCTCGACGATCTCGTTGTTGTCGTAGGTATCGTAGACCACCTTGATGCCGGTCTGCTTCGTGAACTCGTCCAGCGCCTTCGGGTCCACGTAATCGGACCAGTTGTAGACGTTGACCACGCGCTCCTGGGCGGCGGCGGCGGTGACAAGACCAAGGGTCAGAGCAACCGAGGCGAGAAGACGGAACATCAGGGGTGGGCCTCCTGGGATGAGAGTGGCAACGGGGGCAGGCTAGGAAATTCCGAGCGAAGAAACAATGTCCAAGTTGTTGCCAAGCCAGAAGGATTTCAGGCCGCTCCCTTGATCGCCTTCGCCAGCCGCTCCAGCCCGGCATCAAGGGTGGAATCCTTCTTGGCGAAGCAGAAGCGCACCACGGTCTTCACCGCCCCTTCCGCGTAGAAGGCCGAGACCGGGATCGCCGCGACGCCGTGCTCCAGGACGAGCCGGCGGCAGAAGGCGACGTCGTCGGTCTCGCCCAGGGCCGAGATGTCGATGTTGACGAAATAGGTGCCCTGGCTCGGGATCACGTCGAAGCCGAGGGTCTTCAGGCCCGCCGTGAAGCGGTCGCGGCTGCGGGCGAAATTTTCGCGCATGCCCTCGAAGTAGCCATCGTCCTTGGCGAGCCCGTAGGCCACCGCGGCCTGCAGGTTCGGGGCCGTCGTGAAGGCGAGGAACTGGTGCGATTTCGCCAGCACCTTCATGATGTGGGGCGCGGCGCAGACGAAGCCCACCTTCCAGCCGGTGAGGCTGAAGATCTTGCCCGCCGAGCCGATCTTGACCGAACGCTCGCGCATGCCCTCCAGCGCCAGCACCGGCTGATGCTTTCTGCCGTCGAAGACCACGTGCTCCCACACCTCGTCCGAGATCGCGATGGCGTCGAACCGGCGGCAGAACGCGGCGAGCAGGTTCACGTCCTCGGTCGAGAACACGGTGGCGGTCGGGTTGAGCGGGTTGTTGAACACCACCGCCTTGGTCTTGGGCGAGAAGGCCTTCGCCAGCGCCTCTTCGGTCAGGCGGAAATGGGGCGGCTGCAGGGTGACGAATTTCGGCACGCCGCCGGCGAGCCGCACGAGCGGTAGATAGGCGTCGTACATGGGCTCGAACAGCACCACCTCGTCGCCCGGCTCCACGATGCCGAGGATCGCGCCCGCGAGCGCCTCCGTAGCGCCCGAGGTCACCATCACCTCGGTAGTCGCATCGAGGTCGACCCCCTGCCAGTGCTTGTAATGGGCCGCGATTGCCGTGCGCAGTTCCGGGATGCCCATCATGGAGGGATACTGGTTGTAGCCGTTGAGCACCGCATCCGCCGCCGCCCGCCGCACGTCCTCGGGACCGGGATCGTCCGGGAAGCCCTGGCCGAGATTGATCGCGCCGGTCTCCCGGGCAAGGCTCGACATGACTTCGAACACGGTGGTGGGCAGGTTGGCGAACAATCGGTTCATGCCGCTCTCTCGCTTGGGAATGTCGTGGCGTCGAGGTGCTTCGTACCACGGAGCGCGGGACAATCGAACCGGCATTCCTTTCAAAATGGCCAGCACCTTCAGGCCCAGGGCCGGTGAGCCCTGAGCCGGAAGGACGATCGAGGGTGGCGCGAGAGGCGGCCCGGCTCGATGATGATGGTGGGAGATGGAAGAGCCGGACGGCGCCTCGCGCACGGTTCTTTTCAGGCGGACCAGCTGGGACGACACCCAAGGTCGGCCTCCTGCGCTCCCAGGCGTGCGAGGCCTGCCGCGGGACCGTGCCGGCTCCCGTCACTGCGAACGCCTCGCGAGCGCGCCCCTCGCAGGAACCGATCTGCACAAGGGTATAGCTCAGATGCAACCCTGTGTCAAGAACAAAGTGAGAACATAACATCACGAGCCTTGACCATACCCTCCCACGTCATCACCGGGCTTGTCCCGGTGATCCCAATCCGAGAGGCGCCGTGCTCCCCAGCATCGGGATGCCCGGGACAGGCCGGGCCATGACGTCAGAGGGTGTGACCAGCAGCAGGGACATTCCCGGGCGGACGAGGGTGGGGCCGCGACGATCCCCACGGATGTTTGTCATCGTCGCATTTCATGCTCTATCGAAGGACGCAACGAAGCCGCCATCCGGTCCCTCGCATGTCCTTCGCCCGGTCGCTCCTCATCACGCCTCTCATCCCCGGCCTGATCGCTCTCATGGCGGCCTTGAGCCTCGCCTCGCTGGTCGTCGGCCCGGCGCCGATCACGGTGCCCGCGGCGCTGACGGCGCTCGTGTCGGACGAGGGGGCGGCCAGCATCGTGGTGCGGGAGATCCGCTTGCCGCGCACGCTGCTGGCCCTGCTGATCGGCTGGATCTTCGGTCTTTCGGGCGCGGGGCTGCAGGGCCTGCTGCGTAACCCGCTGGCCGATACGGCGGTGTTCGGCGCCCCGCAGGCGGCGGCCTTCGGGGCGGTGCTCGTGATCTATTCCGGGCTGATCGGCACCCTGTCCTGGGCTCTGCCCTTGGCGGCGATTGCGGGAGCCCTCCTGTCCATCGCCCTGGTGGTGGCGGTCGCGGGACGGGGCGCCACCATCGTGGTGCTCGTTCTCGCGGGACTTGCCGTCGGGTCTCTCGCGGGGGCAGGCACGTCGCTCGCCATCAGCCTCTCGCCCAATCCCTTCGCCGTGACGGAGATCGTGTTCTGGCTGCTGGGCTCCTTCGAGGACCGGTCCGTTGTCCATGTGTGGCTCGCCGCCCCCTTCATCCTCCTGGCCTCGGCCCTGATCCTGCGGGCGGCCCCGGGCCTGCGGGCGCTCGCGCTCGGGGAGGACACGGCCCGGAGTCTCGGGATCCATGTGGCGCGCCTGCGCGGCCTGATCGTGGCCGGCGCCGCCATCGGCACGGGAGCCTCGGTGGCGGTCGCCGGCTCCATCGGCTTCGTCGGCCTCGTGGCGCCCCATCTCGTGCGCCCCTTCGTGGGCTACGACCCGGCCCGCACCCTCGTCCCGGCAGGGCTTGCCGGCGCGGCCCTGCTGCTTGCCGCCGACATCGCCGTGCGCCTGATTCCTTCCGCGGCAGAGGTGAAGATCGGCGTGCTCACGGCCCTGCTCGGCGTTCCGTTCTTTCTTTGGGTGATCGCCCGGCGCAAGGCGGAGCTGGTGGAGACGCCCGCATGAGGCGTCTCGAAGCGCACTCGCTGACCGTGGATCTCGGCGCCCGCCGCGCCCTCGTGCGGATCGACCTGGTGCCGCAGCCGGGGCGCCTCACGGTGATCGTCGGTCCCAACGGGGCCGGCAAGACGACCCTGCTGCGCGCTCTCGCCGGGCTGATGGAGCCATCCCAGGGCGACGTCACCCTGGACGGGACGTCTCTCGCCCGGATGCGGGCTTCCGAACGGGCCAGGGCGATTGCCTATCTACCCCAGGGCGGTTCGGTGGCCTGGCCTCTGCCGGTGGCGAGCGTCGTCGCGCTCGGCCGCCTGCCTCACGGAGAGCAGCCCGACGGCCTGACCGAAGCGGGCCGGGAGGCGGTCGCCTCGGCGCTTCAGGCGGTCGGCCTGAAGGACTTCGCGCACAGGCCCGCCACGGCCCTGTCCGGCGGCGAACGCGCCCGCGTGCTCCTGGCCCGCGCCCTCGCGACGCAGGCGCCGATGCTGCTGGTCGACGAGCCCGTCGCCGCGCTCGATCCGCGCCATCAGCTCGTCGTCCTCGAAATCCTGAAAGCCCGCGCGCGGAGTGGCGCAACGGTGGTCGCCATCATGCACGACCTGACCCTCGCGGCCCGCTTCGCCGATGACATCGTGCTGCTCCATCAGGGGAAAATCGAAGCCGTCGGTCCGCCGGACACGGTTCTGACCGAGGCGCGGCTCGCCGCAACCTTCGGCATCCGGGCACGGCTTCTGCAGCATTCGGGCACTCTCCTGGTGGCGGCGGAAAGCCCGTTGCCAGGCATCGGATAAGGGCGTTTGCGCGCAGGTCCCCTGTGATGGTCTTACATTGACAAAGCCATAAGCCCGGCGGATACCCCTGAGCTGGGGTATGGCAGGGCTATGAATCGGCAGGGTCTCAAGAAAGCGCTTATCATCGTACATGATCTCGTGATGACGGGTGTCGCCGTCCTCGCGACCTTCTACGTGCGCTTCGAAGGTCCGTTCCTGTCCGACCGGCTGGTCCATCTGCCGCTCTTCCTGCCCCCCTTCATCGCCTTTGCCGGCGTGGTCTACTGGTTCTCGCAGCTCTATCGCGCCAAGTGGCGCTTCGCGTCCCTGCCGGATCTCTTCAACATCTTCCGGGCCGCGACCATCCTGGCCGTCGCCCTGCTGGTGGTCGACTACGTTCTCGTCTCGCCGCAGTTCCGAGGCACCTTCTTCTTCGGCAAGATCACGATCGCCCTCTACTGGCTGATCCAGATGTTCCTGCTGGGCGGCCCGCGGCTCGCCTTCCGCTATCTCAAATACGCCCGCTCGCGCCATACCCTCGGGCGCGATGCCAGCACGCCGACCCTGCTGCTCGGGCGCGGCAGCGACGTCGAGGTGGTCCTGCGGGCCATCGAGGCCGGAACGGTCAAGAAGACGCAGCCGAAGGGCATTCTCTCCTACCGGGCCGACGATCTCGGGCAGTCCATGCGCGGCGTGCCGGTGCTGGGCACCTTCGCCGATCTCGACCAGGTCATCCAGGATTTCCACGAGCGGGGCACGCCCATCCGCCGCCTGCTGGCGACGCCGAGCGCCCTGATGCCGGAGGCCAACCCCGACATGCTCCTCGCCCGCGCCCGCCGCCTCGGCCTGCCGCTGGTGCGGGTCACGAGCCTGGGGGAAGGCATGCGCGATGCCGAGCTCGCGCCCCTGGAGATCGAGGATCTGCTCCTGCGCCCGACCGTGCAGATCGACCGCAAGCGGCTCGAAACCTTCATCCGCGGCAAGCGCGTGCTCGTCACCGGCGGCGGCGGCTCCATCGGGTCGGAGATCTGCACCCGCGTCGTCGCCTTCGGGGCGAGCGACCTCCTGATTCTCGAGAGCTCCGAGCCGTCCCTGCATCACATTCTGGAAAACCCGACGCTCCTGTCGAGCGACACCAACGTGGACGGCGTCATCGCCGACGTGCGCGACCGGGACAGGGTGCGCGAGGTGATGAACGAGTTCAGGCCCGAGGTGGTCTTCCACGCGGCCGCCCTCAAGCACGTTCCCTATCTCGAGAAGAATTGGACGGAAGGGATCAAGACCAACGTCTTCGGTTCGGTGAACGTGGCCGATGCGGCCGTGGAGGCGGGCGCCGACACCATCGTGATGATCTCCACCGACAAGGCCATCGACCCGGTCTCCATGCTCGGCGCCACCAAGCGCTTCGCCGAGATGTACGGGCAGGCGCTGGATGCCGAGTTCATGGGCCGCAACGGCGCCACCCGCATCATCGCCGTGCGCTTCGGCAACGTGCTGGGCTCGGTCGGCTCCGTGGTGCCGAAGTTCAAGGCGCAGATCGCCCGCGGCGGGCCGATCACCGTCACCCATCCCGACATGGTGCGCTACTTCATGACCACCCGCGAGGCGGCGGACCTGGTGCTCACCTCGGCCTCCCACGCGGAGGAGAGCCGCGCCCTGACGGAACGCACCAACGGGGACGAGCGCGCCTCGGTCTACGTGCTCAAGATGGGCCAGCCGGTGCGCATCTACGAGCTGGCCGAGCGCATGATCCGGCTCGCCGGCTACGAGCCGGGCGAGGATATCGAGATCGCCGTCACCGGCACGCGCCCGGGCGAGCGGCTGCACGAGATCCTCTTCGCCCGCGAGGAGCCGCGTACCGAAATCGGCATCGACGGCGTCATGGCGGCCAAGCCCATCTTCGCCGACCGCGCCCGGGTCGATCAGTGGCTGCAGATGCTCGACCGCGCCCTCGCGAACGGCGACCGCGCCCTGGCCGAGCACGTGTTCGAGGAAGCCATTCCCGAGTTCAAGCGCCGGAAGCCCGCGCCCCCGCCTGCCGTGCCAGCTCCGCAAGCCCGTCTCGCGTCGAACTGACCGGTTGCCAGCCCAGAAGTCGCAACGCCTCGGGGCTCGCGACCAGGGACCCCGCCAGGCGCTCATAGGCCTCGCCCCGGCCGGCCAGGGCGGCGGCTCCCTTGAGGAGGAAGGACGGCACGGGCACGAGCCCCGGTGCGCGGCCCAGACCCTTGCGCAAGGCCGTGACCATCTCAGGGATCGTGACCGGCTCCGGATCGGCCACGATGAAGGGACGCTTCAAGGGTCCCTGTGCGCTGAGGACCGTATCCACGGCGGCCGCGAGGTTGTCGAGGGACAGGAGCGAGCGCTTGGCGCTCAGGCCGCCGAGCGGCAGGGGCCAGGGCGATTGCGCGAGGGTCAGGAGGGCCGCCATGTTGCCCTTCACGCCGGGCCCGTAGACCAGCACGGGCCGAAGGGCCGCCCAGTCGAGCCCGAGGGCGGAGAGGCCCCGCTCGGCCTCGAGCTTCGAGCGGCCGTAGGGATCGGTCGGCTGCGGCTCCCGGGCTTCGGTCACGACGTCCTCGGCCACGGGGCCGGTCTGGGCGCGGATCGACGACAGGAACACGAAGCGCTTCACCCCGGCCCGCTCGGCGGCTTGCGCGAGCCTGACGGTCGCCTCCGTGTTGATGGTCCGGTAATCGTCCTCCGGCCGCCCCGACATGGCATGCGCCAGACCGGCCGAATGGATCACCATGTCCACGTCGCGCAACGCCGCCGCCATGTTGTGCGGGGAGGCGATGTCGCCGATGACCGCGCTCGACGCGCCGGCCGGCACCTCGGACGGGCGGCGCAGCAGCACCCGGACCCGGTAGCCGCGCTTGGGCAGCTCGTTCAGGAGATGCCGCCCGATGAAACCCGTGGCGCCGGTCAGGGCAATCAGGGGTGCATTCATCGGGAAACCTCCGGCTTGGGCTTTGAGAAACGCCTGAGAACCAGGCCGACGAGAACGGCGCCTGCGACGAGCGCCGCGATCTGCACCGCGCCCGAGGGCCAGACAAGGGTCATAGCGGCGAGGCCGGCGAGGACAAGGTTGAGCCCGAACACATGGGCGCCGACCTGAAGGACCGAGAAGCCGTTGTCGGTGGCCTTCTGGTAGAAATGGCTGCGATGCGCCTCCCAGACCTTTTCACCGCGGGCGAGGCGACGCAGCAGCGTGATCGTGGCATCCATCAGGTAATAGAGCGGCAGCAGGATCGCCGCGGCGAGCGCACCGGTGCCCGCGAGTTCAAGCAGCATCCAGCCGACGAGAAGACCGATCGGCAACGAGCCCACATCGCCGAGGAAGAGCCGGGCGACGGGCTTGTTGAAGGGGGCAAAGCCGAGAAGGGCGCCGCAGAGAGCCGTCGCGGTCCAGATGGCACCAGCACCCAAACTGTGATCGGACGAGATGTTCAGGTCCGCGATCAGAACGACGGGAAAGAAGGCCGTGATCGGCACCATCTCGGCCACCGTGATCCAATCGATCCCGTCCATGAAGTTCACGAGGTTCACGAACCAGACGCCGCCGAAGATGAGAATTGCTTGTTCGACGCTCTGCGGAATCCAACTCGGAAAAATCCGGATTCCGCTCGTTATGACGACAACGGCAACAACCACGATCTGCAGGAGAAGGCGCATATGGGCCGGCAAGGGGCGAATGTCGTCGACCGCTCCTATCAAGGCGAGCGTGATGGCTGCCGCAGCAACCGTCAGAAAGTTTGCCAGGGGCAGACCTGCCGCGATCATGGCAGCAGACGCCAAAGCCAGGGCAGCGGCGACGACCGCTATCCCTCCTCCTTGCGGCGTCGGAATCTTGTGGCTCGACCGCGCGTTCGGGCGTGCCAGGGCATAGCGGATGAGAAGCGGCTTCAGAACGAGGATGAGGAGAGCGGACAGAAGCGCCGCGCCAACGAGAACGGGAAGCAGAACAAGAGCCATGACGCACCAGAGCGGGCCGATCGCTTTAGGCCCTGTGGTATGCTCGATACCATTCGACGAAGCGTTTCACACCCTCCTTGAGCGACGTCGACGGCGCGAAGCCCACGTCGCGGCGCAGGTCCGTCACGTCGGCGCGGGTCTCCAGCACGTCGCCGGGCGGCAGCGGCACGTCAACGCGTCTCGCCTTCTTGCCCAGCGCCTCTTCGATCAGGGCGATGAGGTCGTTCACTTCTTCGGGCGCGTCGTTGCCGATGTTGTAGACCCGGTGCGGCGCGGGGCTGATGGCCGGATCGGGATGCTCCGCATCCCAGGCGGGATCGGGCGCGGGCGCCCTTTCCACCAGCCGCACGATGCCCTCCACGATGTCGTCCACGTAGGTGAAGTCGCGCCAGACTTTTCCGGCATTCGCCACCTGGATCTCGCGGCCCTCCGCGATGGCATGGGTGAATTTGTAGACCGCCATGTCGGGGCGGCCCCAGGGCCCGTAGACGGTGAAGAAGCGCAGGCCCGTCGCCGGCAGGCCGAACAGGGACGCGTAGGAATGCGCCATCATCTCGTTCGCCTTCTTGGTGGCGGCATAGAGGCTGATTGGGTGGTCGGTCGTGTCGTGCTCGGAGAAGGGCAGCTTGCGGTTGGCGCCGTAGACCGAGCTCGATGAGGCATAGACGAGGTGTTGGATCCCGCCATGCCGGCAGGCTTCCAGCATGTTCATGAACCCCATCAGGTTCGAGGCCGCATAGGGCTGGGGATCGACGAAGCGCACCCCCGGCTGGGCCGCGAGGTGGATCACCTTTTCGAAGCCGTGATGCTGAAACAGATCGCGGGTCGCCTGCGCGTCGGACAGGTCCAGGCGCTCGCCCAGAAAGGTGTTGTGCGGCGTCAGGTTCCCGAAGCGGGCCTCCTTCAGGCTCACGTCGTAATAGGGCGTGAAGCTGTCGACGCCGACCACCTGATGGCCGTCGGCCAGAAGCCGCTGCACCACGTGAAAGCCGATGAAGCCGGCCGCACCAGTGACGAGGATGGGAGCTGACATGAAAGCGCCTGCCTGATGGATGGGCAGGCACCTTAGCGCATCGCACGGAAAAATGGACCCGGTTTTCCGGACGATGCGCCGTCAGAGGGATTGCCGCTCGAATAGTCCCAAGAGTGCAACCCGGCCTCGGGGCGGATGCTCCAGATCAGGTTTCAGCCGTACCCTGCCCCCGCCTGTCACATGACGAAGAAATCCGTGTGGGAGAGGGCAAGGTCCTTCTTGAGCCGGGCAAAGACCACGGCGGCCTTGGCGCCGGAGCCGTCCGCATCGTAGCTGAGCACCCCGGTGGCCCGGTCGTAGATCACATAATCGTCCGCATCCCGCGCCCGGGAGCCGACCACGAAGAACCCACTCTTGAGCGCGCTCGGCTCGACTCTGGTGCCCGTACCGAGCCGGGTAAAGATCGCATCGTCGAGCCAAAGGCTGTCGTTCGCGACGTTGAAGTCCTTGATCGTATCGACATTGTCCCGTCCGAGTCTGGTGTCGAATACGAACACGTCGCGCCCTGCATTGCCATAGAGCGTGTCGCTGCCGGCGCCGCCATTGACCGTGTCGTTCCCGATACCACCAGTGACGGTATCGCGACCCGCGTCGCCATGGACCGAATCGTGGCCCGAACCGCCATTGACCGTGTCGTGCCCCGAGCCGCCGCTGACCGTGTCGCTGCCGGCGCTGCCCGACATGAGGTCGTTGCCCGATCCGCCGGAAACCCTGTCGTCGTCTTTGTACCCGTAGAGCGTGTCGTTGCCGGAGCCTCCCCGGACCCAATCGTTGCCGGTGCCGCCGAAGATGTAATCCCTGCCTGTGCCGCCATCGACCGTGTCGCGGCCGTTGCCGCCGTGGACCCAATCGTTGCCCGCCATCGTCTCCAGCACGTTGTCGCCGGCGCTGCCCCGCATTGCGTTGCCGAGGGCGTTGCCCTGCGCATGGGCATTGCCGCCGGTCAGGGTGACGTTCTCGATATTGTCCGGCAGGATCACCGTGCCCGAGCCGCCATAGATCGCCTGATCGATGCCGGTGGTTCCAAGGGCCGCGGTGAGCTGCGACGGATCCGTAAGCGTGATGTCCACACCGCCACCCACGTTGGGCGTCACCACCGGGCCAGGATTGGAGGGAGGCGCGGCATTTTCGATGACGATGGCATGCCGGCCGGCAATGGAACCCGCGCCGCCGGGCACGGGCAGCGTCAGGATCGCGTCGTCCTGAGCGGCGTTCCGGATCGTTGCGCCATTGAGGACGAGAGCAGCCGTCGAATGGTAGTCCAAATCCGCGCTGACATCGCCTTCCTGCACCGTGTAGGCGAAGGTCAGAATGGCGCTGCCGGATCCCGAGACATAGGTTGCCTGACGGTCCACGGCCCCCGTCTCCAGCAGGAGAGTCGGCGTGCCTGGGCCCGTGTTCACGGTCACCGCCTGATCGAAGCTGACGGTCACGAAGAGCGTATCGCCCGCCTTGTAGCGGCCGTCCAGGTTCGTGACGTTCACGGCTGTGATCTTCGGCTCCAGGCTGCCGACCTGGATGGCAACGATGTCGCTGTCGCTCTGCGCTCCTCCGGAGCCGGACGAGCCCAGATCGCTCGTGTCGATCTGGATGCTCGCTGGACCGTAATAGCCGGCATGGGGCGTGAAGATCATGCCGGCCAGAGCATTGTTGATATCCGTGAGGCTCCCCTGAAACCTCATCGTCGCGTCGGCAGCCCCGTCGCCGGCGAGGAAGGTCAATCCCGTGGTGCCCCCCAGCGTCAGAAGGCCCTGGGCAGCCGTCAGGGTCACGTCCAGCGTTCCGCTGCCCACATCCGAATCCGAGATCGTGATGCCGTTGCCGTTGGAGCCGCTGAAGATCAGGCTTGCATCCTGAGCCATGGCCTGAGCGGCGGGTACATGATGAACCGGTGCATCGTTGGTGCTGGTGACGATGACGTTCTTGGTGGTGGAATTGCTGCTGGCTTCTCCATCGTCGGCAGTGAAGCTCACGACGCGCGTGCCATCGGTCGGGGTCTCCGACGTATTGAGATAAGTGACGCTGCGCAACGCAGCCTGCCATTGGGAGACCGTTGCCGTCGCGCCGGCCGAAGTGAGCGTGAGCACGCCGGTAGAGCTATTATAGCTCCCCACAATGTTGCCGAAGCTGGCCGCATTGTTGTTCACGAAAGCCAGGCTATCCTGACCTGACACAAAGTTTCCGACGATGCTCACCGTGGCGCTGGCAAGGGTGGCGCTGTCGCTGTCCGACAGGGCCAGTCCGGCATCGACGACCACGGGCGCAGAGGCAGAATTGTTGCCATCAGCGAAGGGGGTTGCCCCGCCGCTGGTGCTCGCCACGGGGGCATCGTTCACGGCCGTGACCGTGATGGTGGCGGTATCCGTTGCGGCTGAAAACGGCGTGCTGCCGCCCGCCATGGTGGCGTCCACCTTGGTGCCGTGCTGCCCGGACGTAGCGCCTGTCTGGTCCCAGGCCCGGTAGGAGAAGCTCGCCACGGTGCCGTTGATTCCGTCCGGCACGAAGCGGACACGATCGGCCGGGCGCAGCAGCAGAGCGCTGCCGACCGAGACGTCACCGATATTGTCCCAGGATGCTCCACCGTCCGTGCTGTACTGCCAAGTGCCGTTGCCTGATGCCAAACTTGTGACGGCGATGCCTCTCAAAGCATTGGCATCGACATCGGACACGCTCGAGCCGAGGAGGCTCGAGACCGCCTGCCCGACCCAGTTGACATCCGTGTCGGTCAGTGGGTTCAGCGTGGGAGCCCTCGGGACCAGGACCGGTGCGTCGTTCGCGAGGGAGTATTGTTCGCCAGCGGAATAGCCGGAGCCGATCGGATTGGAGGCGACGTCCCTGATTCCGGTGCCCGTGCTCCTGAGATCGAGACGCAGCGTGCCGTAACCCGTCAGATTGCTCACGGTGACCGTATAGGTGGTGCCGGAACCTGAAACGGAAGAAATCACGCCGTCCGCCGTTCCGGTGGCGGTGAGGAGGAAATCGCTCGCATCGACGCCGATCACGGACTCGCTGAACTGCACCGTGTAGCTGACGGAGCTGCCATTGGCGGCTTCGGCGCCGGTTCGGGTGATGGAGCTCACCGTGGGGGCGACGGCGTCAGGAGGTGGCGTATCCGTATCGACCACGAGATTGTCGATCCAGAAGGAGGAGGTCGGATTGGTGAATTCCGGCTTGATTTTGTAATCGTAGATCACGATGGGCGACGTCGTGAACGGGTACGCGGGATCCCAGTCGACATGGGTCCATTGCTCTCCGTTCTCGAAGCGATTGGGGGAGAAATCACTGTCCCCGATCGTTGTGCCTGCGATGGAGTTCGAGATGCCCAGCGACGCTGGGTAAACGTCTTGAACCGCTGGCGTTCCGTCATACCGCACATCGGCTGAAAGGGCTTTGATCAGATTGCCGTTGACGGCCGTAACCTCGATCTTGAACTCTTGGTCGCCGTAGGCAGGATCTTCGGAGAACGTCAGGCGGCCGTTCGCGACGCCGAAGCTCCAAGCGCCCGGGGCGGTCACCTTGAAACGCAGACCGTCGATCACGAGAATGCCGTCACTGGTGTCCCCGTCCGTGATCGTCGACGGATCGAATGCAACCGTTCGCCAAGCCATGAATGCCCCCAGCCTTGTTTTAGGAGAGCATCCCTATCAGGCGAATTACATAACGGAAAGGAAATTAACCATAGTCATTAGTGATAGTTATATTATCAAAGAACGTATAGTTTTTAGCAGTTCCAGACAAACCAAAGCATCCATGGACCCCACGATAATCCTTGTGATTGTTATGCTTAGCAGGTTGTTCGGCGGCAAAGAATTGTTGGGTTGTCTCTGAGATACCGAACTTGATGCAATGGCTCCGGCGTCGTCGCGCCGCATGTCGCGATCTCAAGGAACCATCAGGTCCTGTCCGCGGATCTTGGAAAAAGGAGCATCAGCCCCGGCCGGCCTGCGCCAGGGCAGGCTCTGCACAAGTCGTGTCGAGGTCGTCTTCCACGGGCTCGAAGATGAAGGACTGGCGTTCGCGGGCCATGAAGGCGGTGGGCATGACGGCCTGCATCTCGGCTTCGGCGGCTTTCAAGAAACCGTCATCGTGGCCGGGATAGAGATGGAAGATCGCCAGGGATTTCACGCCGGCGCTTTGCGCAAGCTCGATGCCCTTCTGCCAGGTGGAATGACCCCAGCCGCGACAATAGGAATATTCGGCATCGGAGAACATGCCGTCGAAGATCATCAGGTCCGCGTCGCGCACGAAATGCTTGAGGCCCGGATCGGGCCAGATGTCGCTGTGCTCCACGTCGCTGATATAGCAGACGTTGCGGCCCCGGTGGCTGATGCGGAAGCCCGTGGCGCCGCCGGGATGGTTGAGGAGATGCGTCTCGATCCGCACGCCGTCGTCCAGGATGAGGGGCTCGCCCGCCTTGAAGCCGTGGTGTTCGAAGCGGGCCGGGAGCTGGCCCAGGCGCACCGGAAACAGAGGCGGGGCGAAGAGGCGGCTCAAGGGCTCCATGGCGCTCTCGCCCTCCAGATTGCCGCAATAGGTGCGGATCACCCGCTCCTTGGCGAGAAGGGCAGGCTTGAAGAAGGGAAGGCCGCTGATGTGATCGAGATGAAGATGGCTGAGGAGAATGTCGATTTTGTCGGGGGCGGCGGGGCCGAGCTCGCTGCCGAGGGCGGACAGGCCGGTGCCCGCATCGAGAATGAATAGGCGCTCGCCGCAGCGGACCTCGATGCAGGGTGTATGCGAACCGAACTCGACGAATTGAGGTCCGGAGGCGCAGGTGGAGCCGCGAATGCCCCAGAACCGGACCCGCAACGCGTCAGAGGATGCAACACGCCTTATCATTTCAGGATCATGGCCAATCGAAAACCCTGCTTATGTGCGCTGGCGCACATCAATAAGCTGCCCACGAGCGGGTCGGCAGGTCAAGGTAAATATTGTATCACGCACTCAGCGCCTCCGGGATTCCGGCGCGGCGGTCGATCACCGGCTCGCCCCGCTCGAAATGGATAACCGCGTCGAAGGGCGGTTGATCCATGGCCGGCGAGATTGACGGCGTCACGAGGATCAGCCCGCGTCCCACGAGCGCGCGGCGCAAGGAAGCCACGAGCCGGTCGGCGGCAGGTCCCGGCAGCCCGTCGAGCGCCCGCTGCACCACCAGGATGCTCGGCCGGCGCACGAGGCCGCGCACCAGGTCGACAGCCGCTACCTCGCTCAAGGTGAGATCGTCGCCCTGCGGATCGACGGGCGTGTCGAGCCCGATGCGCGAGACCTCGCCGTCGAGGCCCCTCTGCGTCAGGACGCGACGCGTCACCTCCTGCACTGACGCGAGAGCGCCGGCCTGATCGGCCGCGATGCGTCCGAAGAGCAGGTTGTCCTGGATGCTGGCCGCGGCGCAGAAGCGCTCCTCGTCGTAGAACTCGATCGAGGGCTTCAGGCTCACCGGCAGCATGCGGGCGAAATCGGCGCGGGCGACGAGGATCTGATCTTCCAGGCCGGCTTCGAGCAACCCTAAGCGATGCCGGCTCTCGTTGTAGCGCAGGGCGAGGCCGATCAGGCGTTCTCGGTCCCGCGAGGTCTGATCGCTGCGACGCTGCTCGTTCTTCCGGTCGACGAGATCCTGGAAGTAAGGCCGGTCCGCCGCCGAGAAGAACGAGAAGCGCTCGAAGAGCGGGGAGCCGTCCGGGATGTCGGAGAAGATCTCGATCATGCTGGTTGCGATCGACAATCCCATCCGGGCCAGAGGCTTGGTGAGCTCGTTGGCTTCCAGGATCGCGCGGACGAAAGGATGGCTCGCCAGGCGATCCTCCTGGAAGGAATCGCCGATGGGCTTTCCGAACAGCAGGTTCTCGCCGACGGTCGCATAGCGGTTGTAGCGGGCGGCGCTGAAGGGATCGACGAAGCGGTCGAGCTGCTCGGCGGCGAGCGCCGCCTGCACGGCGCGGCGGGCTTCCACGATGGCGGCGGCGAATTTCGGCTCCCGTGCCGGATCGATGATCCCGGACAGGCCGCGGGCATGGGTCAGCCGGTCGAGGCCCGCGACCGCGATGGCTTCCGACAGGCGGTGGTCGAGTTCGCCCGCCGGCGCGGAGGCGCCGTAGAGCAGGTTGTCCTTCAGGCTGCCCTCGATGAGGACCGTGTTGCCGGCAAAGGCGATGCGCCGGCTTCGTTCCACCGGATCGGCGGCGGAGAGATCGATGCCGCCGTAGGTCATGCGTCCCAGCGAGGGAGGGATCTGGCCGCTCATGAGGGCCGCGAGCAGCCGCGGGCCCGCATCCCCGTCGCCGACCAGGGCCACATGGGACGGGAAGGCGAGGTTCAGGTTGACGGAGACGACCCGCGCCCCGCTCGCCGGGTCGTAGGCCGAGACGCCCTGGGCCAGGAGCGCCCCACTTTCGGGCAGGCCGGCCTTGCCTTTCAGGGCCGCGCGCAGCTTCAACGGCACCAGACCCTTGCCCAGATCGATGAGCAGCGCCCGCGCCCGTAAGGCCAATCGGTGCCACTGGACCACCTCCCGGATGCCGTAGGCGGCGAGCGCCGCCGCCAGAACGCAGGCCGCGACCGTTCCGGCCGTCACCGGACGCTCCTGGGCGAACCAGGCGCCCGCGGCCAGGACCGACAGGGGAGCGATCATGAGCACGGCCGCGGAGCCCGCCTCCGCGAGGGCCAAGCGGTACTCCCGCTTCATCACCGGCCGGTGGCTCGTGACCAGGGCCTCGCGCACCCGGTTCCGCTCGTAGGGGGCGGTGCCGTGGGCCCGCAGGGCGGGAATGCGGTGCTCCAGGTCCGCGAACACGCCCTCGGCCTCGTCGCCCTCCCGGTGCCGGGCGGCCGTGGCGTCGAACCGCAGGAGGGAGCGGCGGGCGCTCACGATGGCGCCCAGGCCCAGGACCAGCGCCAGGGCAGCGCCGAGGTGCCAGTCCATGACGAAGACATAGGCGCAGGCAAGCCCGATCATGCCGGCCAGCTTCACCGGCATGAGGAGGCTCGATCCCAACACGCCGCTCTCGCGGGCGAGACCTCGGCCCGCCAGGGCGGTCACCATGGCGATCTCGTCGTGCGAGGCCGAGGGCACCTTCAGGATCACGTCGAGGGCGGCCGACTGGGTTTTCGTCAGCATCCTGAGGCCGATGCCGACCACCAGCCACTCGAGTCCGATCAGGATGAGGCCGAGGAGAAGCGGGATGAGCAGGATCCCGACGACCGACGCCAGGGCGAAGGCCTCGGGCCCCAGCAGGACGCCCGGGAACAGGACGATGGGCTCGGGCCAGAGACCGGCCGGCGGGCTGAGGGCGACCCGCAGAAACGGCGCCGGCGCAGGCCAGCCGCCGGCTCCTCCGGTCGCCCGGTCGACGACGAGGCGTACCAGATCGAAGCCGATCAGGATCAGAAGGCCAGCCAGGGCCAGAAGGCTCAATCCGACGAGATGGCGAACAGGAGATGTTTTCCACGCCAGGCGCAGCGGGTCGCGCTCTACGACAACTCCCAAGGACAACTCCAACAATCGATAGGTTCAGTGACGTTACCAGAGCCTAGAGCATTTTTGGGCAAATGGGATCAGCTTGGCCGTTAAAATGTGCGCTCGGGCACGAGCGGGCGCAATCTCCGCCTATCGGGAAGATCCCCTCGCAGGCCTGCGAACCGCTCGAACTCCGCCCAACGGCCCCTCGCCGTGCCGCGCTTCCACGCTATGTCATCCCCCTTGCCGCGCTGCCTTGCTGCTTTCACGGAGGATCGGTGAGCCTGACCATGACGTCTCCTCTGCCGCTCGATCCGGTTTTCCAAGTCGTCCTCGAGGCTCCGACCCGTGCGCCGAGCCCGGATCTGCCGCGCCGCCTGACCGGTCTCTTCCGGGAACTGGCCCTGGCGGAGCCGAGCCGTCCGGTGGAGGACATCGAGGATCAGATCTGGGCCCTGTGGGGATCCCACGAAGACCGCCTGGCCGAGGAGACCATGGCGGCGGCCGTGGAGGCCATGGGCTCGGGATCGATCAAGACCGCCAGGCCCCTGCTCGATCACCTGGTCGCCAAGTACCCCGGCTGGGCGGAGGCCTGGAACAAGCGGGCGACGCTCGCCTCCATCGAGAAGCGCGATGCGGACAGCCTGCTCGACATCGCCCAGACCCTGCAGCTCGAGCCGCGCCATTTCGGCGCCATCGCCGGCTTCGGCAACATCTGCCTGCGCAACGGCCATCTCAACGAGGCCCGCGCGGCATTTCAGATCGCGCTCGCCATCAATCCGCACATGGACGATCTGCGCGACATGCTGGAGAACCTGTCGCCGCATCATCTCATGCTGCATTAGCACGTCGTCCGAAGCATTCGCCCCGTCATCACCGGCCTTGTGCCGGTGATGACGGGGAGGGGCGATCATTCCGCCCGGAGGAACCCGATCCTCTATCCCAGCTCGAAGGTCGAGATTCCGTAGATTTGCCTCAGAGGCAGATCCGGCCTCTCGCCGCGATACATCCGGGCCGTTTCGAACACAGGCGACAGCCTGTGGCGTGTGGCGAGCCGAACGGCCGCCTCGTTCGGCTCGGGCAGATCCAGGAACACCGCTTCGCCTTTCGCCCCCGAGGCGAGCGCCCGGAACAGGAGATCGGCCTCGCGCTCACCGTCGGCAAAGAGAGGCCCGATCTTGAAACCGCTCCGGCAGGCTCGGATGACGCCGTAGCCCTTGATGATCCCGTCTTCCACGAAGGCGATGGCGCTGCGTGCGTCGGGGTTGAGCCAGCAGCGCAGGAACGTTTCGCGCGGCGCAGGAAAGAACGGCCGGTCGTAGGCGAGAACGGCGTCGGTGATCGCAGGAGTGATCCGCTGCAGGCCTTCCTGGCCCGGCGCTTCGACCTGCGGAATGCCGCCGAAGCGCACGTTGCGGTGCGCCAGCGTGAAGCCGGAACGTCGATAGTTGTCCTGCTGGGCCACGACGCCGTCGAGACCCACGGTGCGGTCCCCGAAGGAACCCATGCCGGCCTGCCACAGGCGATAGCCGAAACCCCGCCCACGCCGGTCCGTCCGGACGATGTAGAGGCCGAGAAAGCCGAAGGTGTCGCCGTAGCGGACCACCGACATGGAGGCGACCGGCTCGTCGCCGAGCCAGCCCATGAGGAATCCGGCCGGATCGGCCGCATGGAAACATTCCGCATCCTTGAGCCCGGGATTCCAGCCCTCGGCGGCGGCCCAGCCGATCACCAGGTCCAGGTCCTGGCGCGTCATGACGCGGATCGTCCAATCGTCCGGGTTTTCGCGTGTCATGTCCGGCCTCGCGACTCGTGTGAGAGAACCTGCCGCCGTCAGTCTACCGGAGAAGCGCAGAGCCGTTGAGGCCTGTCGCAAGCGCGACAAAGGAGCCGTTGCGGGCCGGCCGCGAGGGGGTACCCTAGGCGCCATGTCCGATTCGCCCGCCCTCCTGTCCCGTCCCATCGTCCTGCCCGCCGACGGCCGGCAATCGCTCGTTGCCGCCGGCGTCCAGCGCGGGGTGCGCCGCCTGTTCTCGCAACTCGGCCACGTGAGCCTACCTGAGTTCACCCTCGCCAACGGCCGGCGCGCCGATCTCATCGCGCTCGCGCCCGACGGCGCGCTCACGATCATCGAGATCAAGTCAAGCGTGGCCGATTTCCGGGCCGACCGGAAATGGCCCGATTACGAGGATTTCTGCGACCGGTTCTATTTCGCCGTCCCGGAAACCGTACCCTTCGACATCCTGCCGGAAGATCGCGGACTGATCATTGCCGACAGCTTTGGGGCGGCGATCGTGCGGGAGGCCTCGCATCATCCGCTCGCCGGTGCGCGCCGCAAGGCCGTGACCCTGCGCTTTGCCCATTCAGCCGCTTCGCTGCTGCATGCCCTGGCCGATCCGGACCGGATCGCCGACGGACGTCTCTGACGCCTTCGTGGTGATCGAGACCCGTCATTTCCTCTTGTGTCCCCATCGTGCGGGCCGCGGGACATGATGGGCCGGGCTTTGAAGACAGTTTTGCGGTAATCTGCACGCGTCTCGGACAACGTCACGGGATTTGCGGTCCTATGGCTGACACGGCAGATACAGCTCAAGTCCTCATCCGGCCGCCGCTGGCATGGGGGCTTGCCGTCCTGGCCGGACTTTCGCTCCACTGGCTCGTGCCCTTGCCGTTCCTTCCTGCCACTGTGCCTGCAGCCTGGCTCGGCACAGCGGTGTTCGTCCTCGCGCTGGCACTGGTCGTCTGGGCCATCGTGACGATGAGCAGGGCCGGTTCGAACGTCCCGACCAACCGGCCGACCACCACCATCGTCGAGAACGGGCCGTACCGCTTCACGCGCAACCCCATCTATCTGGGAATGTTCCTGGGCCTGATCGGCTTGGGTATCGCATTCGACAACCTCTGGCTGCTGATCATGCTGGTGCTCTTCGTGATCGTCATCCGCTACGGCGTCGTGGCCCGCGAGGAGGCCTATCTCGACCGCAAGTTCGGCGATAGCTACCGTGTCTACCATTCGCGGGTACGGCGCTGGCTGTAACATTGGGGGACGATCGTGGAACAGGCCATACGGTTTCTGCTCAGCAACTTCACCCTGACGCTCTTTGTCGGCGGGCTCGTCGCATCGCTTGTCGCCCTGCTGCGACTCCCGCGCCCCTGGAACCATGCCACGATCGCCGAAGCGCTCCTGTCCTGGTTCCTGTTCTTCTCGCTCGGGGTGAGCTTCCTCTACAATTTCGTCATGCACGTCTTCTTCTCGGAGATGGCGGCCGCGTTCATCGGCTGGCAGGCCAGCCCGTTCCAGAAGGAAGTGGGCTTTGCCAGCCTCGGGTTCTCCGTCGTTGGGTTCATGGCGTTCAGAGGCGGCGCTGGGATGCGCTTGGCCGCCCTCGTCGGACCCGCCTGCTTCCTCTGGGGGGCGGCGGCCGGCCACGTGCAGCAGATGGTGGAGGCGCACAACTTCGCGCCGGGCAATGCGGGCGTGATCTTCTACACGGATCTCCTGCTGCCGGCCTTCGGGCTTGTCTTATTGTGGATGCGGTACCGCGCGGATCCCCGTGCCGTCACGGACGTGCGGGCGAGCGTCTATTCCCGCTGAGCCGTCACGCCTCATGTCCGGTACCGGAGGGTCGAGAGATCAGCGCGGGGCGCGCTTGGCGAGAATGCGCTGCAGGGTTCGGCGGTGCATGTTGAGGCGGCGCGCGGTTTCCGAGACGTTGCGGCCGCAAAGCTCGTAGACGCGCTGGATGTGCTCCCAGCGCACCCGGTCCGCCGACATGGGATTTTCCGGCGGAAGCGCCCGTTCGCCCGGCTGGGCCATGAGGGCGGCGTGGATCTCGTCCGCATCGGCGGGCTTCGCCAGGTAGTCGAAGGCGCCCATCTTCACCGCCGTGACGGCGGTGGCGATGTTGCCGTAGCCGGTGAGGATGACGCCACGAGCATCCGGGCGGCGGCTCTTCAGGCGCTCGATCACGTCGAGCCCGTTGCCGTCGCCGAGGCGCATGTCGATCACGGCGAAAGCCGGCGGTTCGCTTTCGATCGCCGCGAGGCCGTCCGTCACACTTTCGGCCACGCGAACCTGATAGCCGCGCCCTTCCATCGCGCGGGCGAGTCGGGTCGAGAACGGCCGGTCGTCGTCGACGATCAAGAGGCTCTTGTCAGCGCGATCCTCGAACGCGGCAGGCGCATCGGCCATCAGAACATCTCCTTGCATCTTAAGGCTTTAACCCCCTCACGAGCGAGCCTGTCCGGCTCCTCTCTCATATGGGAATTCTTGCTCTAACCTTTGAGGGACAGCTTGGATTCTCCCTGCGGCGAAATTGCCGCACCTCGTTCAAACGCATGACGGGGCCAAACGATCCGTGCGATGGCCCCGGAGGCCGGCGGAGCGGCGTTCGTCAGGGTCAGTTCGGCTCCCGAGCGCTCGATCAGCGTCTTGGCGATGAACAGGCCCAATCCCAATCCTCCGCCTTCCTCGCTGTCCTCCGTGCGCTCGGCGGCGCTGCGGGTGGTCACGTAGGGCTCGCCGACCCTGAGCAGGATATCGGGAGCGTAGCCGGGGCCGTCATCCCGGATCTCGATGAAAACCTCGTGAGGAGACCAGCAGGCCTCGATTGTCACGCGGCTTTCGGCGAAGTCCGTGGCGTTGTCGAGGATGTTGGACAGGCCGTAGACGACGCCCGGGTTGCGCCGTCCCATGGGCTCCGGGCCCTCGCCTCTCGTCTCGACCTGCACGTCGAAGCCGACGGCGCGCTGCGGCTCGACGATCTCCTCCACCAGGTGGCTCAACGAGATGGTCTCCAGGAATTCCGATTCCTCCTCCTGCCCCATGGAGGTGAGCTTGGTCAGGATCGTGCGGCAACGTTCCACCTGCTCCTGCAGGAGCCTCAGATCCTCCCCGACGGGACCGTCCTTGGGCATGGAATGGCTCAGCTCCTTCGTCACCAGGGCGATGGTCGCAAGCGGCGTGCCGAGCTCATGGGCCGCCGCCGCGGCGAGGCCGTCGAGCTGGGACAGGTGCTGCTCGCGGGCGAGCACCAGCTCGGTCGCGGCGAGCGCCTGGGCGAGCTGCCGGGCCTCCTCGGCCACGCGCCAGGCATAGATGCCGGTGAAGGCCGTGCCGAGCACGATCGCGGTCCAGATCCCGGTCACGTACAGGAAGGGAAGGGTGAAGCTCTGTCCGGGAAACCACGGCAGGGGCCTGTGGGCGAGGACCAGGAGCGTCGCGCAGCCGATGGCGAGAAGGCCAAGCCCTAAGGTCCGCTCCGGGGTCAGGGCCGTGGCCGAGATCAGCACGGGCGCCAGGAACAGCATGGCGAAGGGGTTTTCCAGCCCGCCGGTCAGGTAGAGAAGCCCTGCCAATTGCAGGATGTCGAAGGCGAGGAGCGCCGTGGCGATGTTGTCGCTGAGCCGGTGGCTTGCCGGGTACTGGATGCGCAGGAGCAGGTTGACCCAGACCGAGGCGCTGATGACCAGGAAGCAGAGGGCGAAGGGGAGGGGAAAGCCGAGCCCGAATCGCACGCCGGCGACGGCCGTCGCCTGACCGGCAATGGCGAGCCAGCGCAGGCGGACGAGCGTGTCGAGGCGCAGGTGCCGGGCGTGATGGGTCAGGCTCTTCTGGTCGATCTTGGACATCTCCGAACAGAATAGGGTGGCGTCATCGTTCGCCAAGCAGAGAGCGTCTGCCTATTTTCCTATCATCGACTTCGGCGATGCTCTGGAACCAAAGTATGTAGTTCGTTTTCGCAGGGGAAGAGCTAGGCTGTTGCAATAATCTGAAGGAACTTTAATCTTAAAATTACGGTTGAGGATAAAGCCTACCGCAAGATGCGAGAACAGGCGCCCGGCCTTTGGGGACAGTTAGATGAATTTTTCCTATGTTTGGTACGATACCGCGCATTGGCTCCTGAGTCCGGCCCGCGCAGCCTCCGATTTCACGAAGCATTTTTTCGACAATCCCGACAATCCCCTCACGAACACGCCTTATGGCCGGACCGTGTCGGCGGCCTGCGAATTGTTCGAGCGCACCACCCGGCGCTACGGCAAGCCTGCCTTCAACCTGCCCACCACCGTGATCGGCAACGAGGAGGTGGCGGTCACCGAGGCGATCGTCTGGGAGCGTCCCTTCTGCCGCGTCATCTCCTTCGAGCGCGACCATGCCCGCGCCGAGGACCAGCCGAAGCTCCTGATCGTGGCGCCCATGTCGGGCCATTACGCCACGCTGTTGCGCGGCACGGTCGAGACCTTCCTGCCGACCCATCAGGTCATGATCACCGATTGGACCGATGCCCGCATGGTGCCCCTGGCGGAGGGCCGATTCGATCTCGACGACTATATCGACTATCTCAAGGCCATGTTCCGGGACTTGGGTCCGGGCTTGAGCGTGATGGCCGTGTGCCAACCGGCCGTTCCCGTGGTTGCGGCGGTCGCCCGTCTCGAGGCTGAGAACGATCCCTTCATCCCTCGCTCCATGATCCTCATGGGCGGACCCATCGACACCCGCCGCTCGCCCACCGCCGTGAACCGGCTGGCCGAGGAGCGCGGCATCGATTGGTTCCGGCAGCACTGCATCACCAAGGTGCCCCCGTCCCATCCGGGCTTCTGGCGCGACGTCTATCCGGGCTTCCTGCAGCTCTCCGGCTTCATGGCCATGAACATCGACCGGCATCTCACGGCCCATTACGAAATGTTCAACCATCTCGTGGAAGGCGACGGCGATTCGGCCGAGAAGCACCGGGACTTCTACGACGAGTATCTCGCCGTCATGGACCTGACCGCCGAGTTCTACCTGCAGACGGTCGAGACGGTGTTCGTGAACCACGAACTGCCCAAGGGCGAGATGATGCACCGGGATCAGCCGGTGGATCTCATGGCCATCCGGCGCTGCGCCATCATGGCCGTCGAGGGCGAGCGGGACGACATCTCGGGCGTGGGCCAGACCCTGGCGGCCTTGGACTTGACCCCCAATCTGCCCTCCGACAAGAAGCTCTATCACCTGCAGGCCGGGGTCGGTCACTATGGCGTCTTCAACGGTTCTCGCTTCAGGGCTCAGATCGCTCCTCGAATCGTTGAATTCATTGAGAATCACAGCCGAGAGCCAGCTCGGAAGAAGCCGTCAAGGGCCTGAGTCTGTTCTTGATACGTTCTTAGGAGCGGCAAACGGCTGCGCTGACAGAATCAGCCCGACAGGGCAGATTGCGGATATGAAATCCGCCCTGTTCCGCCGCGTTCCTGCGGACCCGCCTCATCTCAAAGTCTTCCATGAGGGCCAGACCTTCAAGGTGGCCCTCAAACGCCGTCCCACGGCCAAGCGGATCACGCTGCGCGTCTCCAACGCGACCGGCGAGGTCGTGCTGAGCATCCCCGAGCGCACCGATGTGGGGCTGGCCCAGAAATTCGCCGACAGCCACAGCCACTGGATCGCCACCCGGCTCGCCAAGGTGCCGGAGCGCGTGCCCTTCGAGCCGGGCGCCCTCGTGCCCTTTCGCGGCGTCCCTCACCGGATCGTCCATTGGTCCTCGGTCCGGGGCGTGACCCAGGCGACCAGGGGTGGCGCAGGCGAGCCCATCATCGCGGTTGCCGGCGAAGCGGCCCATGTGGCCAGGCGGGTGCGGGATTTCCTCGAAGCCGAGGCGAAACGTGACTTCGCCCTGGCCGTGAAGAAGCATACGGCCCAGCTCGGCGTGCCGGTCAAGCGCATCACCGTGCGCGATACCAAGAGCCGCTGGGGCTCCTGCTCGGCCAACGGGGCGCTCAGCTTCTCCTGGCGGCTGATCATGGCCCCGCCCTTCGTGCTCGATTATCTCGCGGCCCACGAGGTGGCGCACCTGCGCGAGCTCAACCATTCCAACCGGTTCTGGAAGCTCACCTACCAGCTCTGCCCGCGCACGGACGAGGCGGAAGCCTGGTTGAAGACCTACGGCAGCGCCCTGCACCGGATCGGGTGAGTGGCTGTTGCGCCATATCGTCTCTGCCGATCGTCAGCCGGGCAAGGGCCGCTGATAGCCCCTCCACGTCATCACCGGCCTTGTGCCGGTGATCCCGATACGAGAGACGCCGTACTTTCCCAGTCGAGATGGCCGGGACAAGCCCGGCCATGACGTGGAAAGTGTCATCCCCGGCGGCTGCAGGCTGGAAGCCGATACACGTCCACACTCAACATTATGGATTCCCTCCCTCCGCTTAGGCCGGGAGAAACACTGGAACCTGCGATCCCCCGATCGCCTGAGGGCGTCCGGGATGACTCGTAGCCAATCCTTTTGTTTCCATTGGACAATTTATCGGTTTTTTAACCAGCACCCCGCAGACATGCCGTTAGGGCAATAGACCTGACGTTTGTCGATCCGGCCGCTTCCTTAAGAGCCGGACACGACGAAGGGTCTGCAGGGGCAAGATTCCGATGGCACTGAAAGACTTCTCGATTCCGCAAAAGGTGATTGCGGTTGTTTCCCTCATGGGGCTCGTCGCCGCCATGATCGCCGTGGTGGGCTGGCGCGAGACGTCCAAGCTCAAAGGTGAGATGGAGATCGTCGGCCTGCGTGAGGAGGCCGCGCGCGAGGCCATGGACCTGCGCGTCGACATCATCGCCATCAGCCGGATGACCTACCAGGTCGCCCAGCAGCCGGGCAAGGCGTCCGATTTCAGCACGGAAGCCGAGCGCCGCACCAAAGAGATGCTCGACCGGTTCAAGACGCTCGAATCGGTGGCGGATTCCCAGGAGAAGACCCTGCTCGACCAGATGCGGGCAGCCCTGAACGGCTATTTCGACGTCATCCGCGCCATGATCAAAGTGGCGGCCTCCGACAAGGGGGCCGACCGGACGATCATGAATGCCGAGGTCGAGAAGGGGCTGGCCTCCCAGCGCGCGGTCACCGACACGGTGAAGGCCTACAGCACCTATACGGCGAAGAAGCTCGCCGATATGCGCGCGGCTGCCGAGGAGGGCGCGAATGCTGCAATCCGGCTCCAGATCGGCGTGGCCGCCATCGGCATCGTCCTCGGGGTGCTGATCAGCCTCCTGATGACGAAGGTCAGCATCGTGTCGCCCCTGCGCAACCTGACCTCGGTCATGCGTCGGCTGGCCGATGGCGACCTCGCGGTCGAGCTGCCGGCCGGCAATCGCAGCCGCGACATCGGCCAGATGATCGAGACCGTGCAGGTGTTCAAGGATCGCATGGTCCGCAACAAGGCGCTCGAGGTGGAAGCGGTCCAGGCCCGCGAGGCCTCCGAGGTCCAGCGCAAGCGCATGATGACCGAGCTGGCCGAAACCTTCGACGGCGCCATCGGCGAGATCATCGAGTCGGTCTCGACGGCGGCCGGCCGGATGCAGGTCACCGCGGAGCAGCTGACGAATTCCGCCCAAGCGACGTCCTCGCGCTCCACGGCCGTTGCGGCGGCTGCCGAACAGACCTCGGCCAACGTGCTGGCCATGTCGAGCGCCACCGAAGAGCTCGGCGCCTCCGTGAGCGAGATCAGCCGCCAGGTCGAGCAATCGGCCGTCATGTCGCGCGAAGCCGTGCAAGCCGCGACCTTGACGACCGAGATCGTCTCGCAGCTGAGCGCCGCCGCCGACCGGGTCGGTGCGGTCATCGACATGATCTCGGCTATCGCGGGCCAGACCAACCTGCTGGCGCTGAATGCCACCATCGAGGCAGCCCGCGCCGGTGAGGCCGGCCGCGGCTTCGCCGTGGTGGCCACCGAGGTGAAGTCGCTTGCCGACCAGACCTCGAAGGCCACCGCCGACATCTCGAGCCAGATCGCCGCGATCCAGACCTCGACCTCGCAGGCCGTGGAGGCGATCAACGGCATCACCCAGCGCATCCAGGCCATGAGCGACGTGTCCGGCAGCATCGCCATCGCGGTGGACCAGCAGGGCGCCGCCACACGGGAGATCGTCGCTTCCGTCAACCAGGCCTCCGCCGGAACGGGCGAGGTGACGGCCAACATCAACAAGGTGGCCCAGGTGGCCGAGGAGACGGAGATGGCGGCCCATCAGGTGCTGACGTCCTCCTCGGCCCTCGTGGGCCAGGCCGAGCATCTGCGCAACCAGGTCAACGCCTTCCTGACGACGGTCCGCGCCGCTTAAGGCGCTTTAAAACAGATGACAGGCACGGCGTTTCGGCTTAACCGGGCGTGCCTGTCATCGTTGAAACCGTTTCATGCTCAAACCCGACACGCTGGCCCTCACCGTCGTCCTGGCGCTGCTCACCGCACTGGGACCTCTCTCGACGGACATGTACCTGCCCTCGCTTCCCGCGATCGCGGGAGGGCTCAAGGCGACGACGGGACAGACGCAGCTCACCCTGTCGGCTTTCCTCCTCGGCTTTGCCGCCGGGCAGTTCTTCTATGGCCCCGTGTCCGACCGGATCGGCCGCAAGCCCGTGCTGCTCTTCGGGCTCGGGCTCTTCACTCTCGCGAGTCTGATCTGCGCGCTCTCGCCCAACATCGAGACCCTGATCGGCGCGCGCTTCCTGCAGGCTCTCGGCGCCTCCGGGCCCATCGTGCTGGGACGTGCCATCGTGCGCGATTTCTACGAGGGACCGCGCGCGGGCCGTGAATTGTCGCGCATGGGCACGATCATGGGCGTGGTGCCGGCGGCCGCTCCCGTTCTCGGCGGCATCATCGAGCGCTTCACCGGATGGCGCGTGACCTTCGGCGTGATGATCCTGTTCGGTCTGGCGCTCGCCGCCACGATAGCCCTGCGCATGCCGGAAAGCATCCGCCGGAAATCGGATGTGCCGATCTCGTTCGCCGCGATCCTGCGCGGCTTCAGGCTCCTGCTGGGACATGCCGGCTACCGGACCTATGTCGGCCTCTCCATGCTCACCTATGGCGGCCTCTTCGCCTTCATCTCCGGCTCGTCCTTCGTGCTGCAGAAGATCTACGGTCTCGACGAGTTGTCCTTCGCCTTTTCCTTCACCTTCGTGGTGGCGGGATTCATGACCGGCACCACTCTGGCGCAACATTTCGTCGGCCGTTACGGGCTCGACGGCACCATCAGGCTCGGGGTGACATGCCTCGCGCTCGGTGGCGCCGCCATGCTGGTCCTGGTGCTGGCCGGCGTCCCGTCGTCCTTGAGCATCAGCGCCCCCATGGCGATCTACGGCGTGGGCGTCGGTCTCACCATGCCGCAATCCATGGCCTCGGCCCTGATGCCGTTCCCGGATCGGGCCGGCGCAGCCTCGTCCCTGCTTGGCATCTGTCAAATGACCTTCGCGGCCATCGTGGGCATTCTTCTGGGACGCAATCTCGACGCCTCCGCGATCCCGTTGCCCGCCACTATCGCCACCACGGGCGTGCTGGCGCTTGGCCTGTTCCTGGTCACCGGACGGGCGCGGCGGAGCGAGCCCGTCTGACGGCCTCTTCGAGGAAGCGCTCCACCAACATTCCGTCCGCGGCATGCATGTCATGCCTTCAAAGCTGCCAGGGCGGCTCTCGTCGAAGAGCCACCCTGGAAAACACCTATGCGGGAGGAGGTCGATCAGACGATGAAGAAGCTGGCATAGGTCAAAGCCGGCTTGGTGCCTGAATTCGTGAAAGTGGCAATGTGAAATTGCGTACTTCCGCCTGTTCCATCGGCATCGTAGTAGAGCTTGCCTGAGGCCTGATCGTAGATGATCCGATCTTCCCGATCCAACGCTGTGGCGCCGAGGACGAAGGCGCTCGCCTTCAGCCTGCCGAGATCGGAGGCCTTGAAGCCCGAGAAGGTGTTCTGGGACAGGTGAATGCGGTCATACTCGGTGGTCTTGAAGTCCTGGATCATGTCCGGGCCGGCCGTGGTGGGAGTGCTGCGATCGAACAGGAAGATGTCGGAGCCTTTGCCCCCGGTCAGGAGGTCCGTGCCTGCGCCGCCGCTCAGGGTATCGTTTCCATTGCCGCCGGAAAGCGTGTCCTTGCCGCTGCCGCCGCGGATCAAGTCGGATCGATCCGTTCCAAGCACGTTCTCGGGGCTCAGGTCCTGAATCCTGATCGTGAAGTCCTTCACCGTCTTCACTGTGCCATCGGTGGCTTCGACCGTGATCCTGAAGGAGGTGAGCTGTTCGTAATCGATCTTCGCATTGTCCTTCACGCGCAGCTGGTTGTTGACCAGCTCGACGCGTCCTCCGCCATCGTTGAGCAAGTTGTAGGTGAACGCGCTCTGGTCCGCGCCGGTTGTGGACAGAGTACCGATGGCTTGGCCGACGGCACTATGTTCGAGGATCGTGGCCTTGGAAAGCTGGAGGCCGACTGGGCCGCCGACGTTCTTTACGGTGATCGAGACGCTGTTGGAAACCCTGCCGCCATAACCGTCGGATGCATAGATCGCATAGTTGAAGGTCGTGTCGCCGTTCACCTGGATCAGGGACGGGTCCCTGACCTGGATGGTGCCGTTCACGATTTCGAAGCGGCCGTCGGCGCTGACGCGTCCGTTCGTGCCCGCGAGCGGGTTCGTGAAGGTGTATGCGATCGGATCGCCGTCGGCGTCCGTGGAGGAGAGCGTGCCGGCAATCGTGTGGACGGCGGCCGTCTCGGAAATCGCGCCGCCGACGAGGACGGGCGCCGTCGGGCCATGGTTCACGTCTGCCACATGGATTTCGATCGTGCTTGAGGCGGTGCCGCCGTGTCCGTCCGAGGCCGTGACCGTGTAGGTGAAGGTCTGATCGCCGTCCACCTGAATAAGCGACGGATCGTTGACCACGATGGTGCCGTCGACGATCTTGAAGCGGCCGTCGGCACTGATCAGACCTGAAGAATTGGCTTGGGCCCAATCGAAGGTCATCGTGAGCGGATCGCCGTCGGGATCCGTCGTCGTCAGCGCCCCGACAACCATTTCGGAGTTGATCTTGTCGGTGATGGTGCCTCCAGAGAGGACCGGCTCCGATGGCGCACGATTGACATGTCCGACCGCGACTGACGTAACGGTAGCAATGTCCGAAGCGGATGCTGGAGCGCCGCTTGCATCCGTCACCGTGATCGAGAACGTCGTCGCTTCGGTGGAACCCGCCTCCGCATCCGGCCTGTCCGTGGGATTGAACATGAGCGAGGCGAGGGCCGCCCGCGCCGCTTGGAGAGTCCCGACGAAGGTGAAGACACCGGTCTCGGCATCGTAGGTGCCACCTTGCGCGGGCACGAGAATTCCCTTGGCCGGGTCGTCGACTTGAATCGTTACGGTCAGCGTGTCGCCCGCGTTCGGTTCGTTGATGGCGACATAGACGAACGGCTTGACGAGATCCGTGTTCTCCGTGTCGTAGGTGGTGAACGTCTGATGGATGTAGGAAATTGACGGCGCGCGGTTCGCCGTGACGCTCGTCACCGAGACGTTCGTGTTGGGAGCAGCCGCCACGCCCTCCACGTCGGTGAGGGTGATGGTAAAGGCCGTGGTCAGGGCATTGCCGGTCGCGTCATTCGGCCGGTCGAAGGGATCGTAGACGAGGGCGCGCAGGGCGGTCTGCACCTGCTCGGCCGTTCCGGTAACCGTATAGCGCCGCAACTGAGGATCGTAGGTGCCGATGCCGAGATTGGTCAGCGCGCCGTAGCCGTTGTTCAAAGTGACGGTTGCGGTGACGCTGGCGCTGTCGGTGTCTGTGATCGTGATGGACGTGAAGGGGCTCGCGACCTCATTGTCGGCAATCGAGAGGTTCAGGGGCGTGGCGAGCCCGCCGATCTGGGGCGCCGTGTTGGTGCCCGCGATGCTGCCTTCGCCGACGAGTTCGACGACCTCGATGTTGGCGAGCTTGGTGCCGTCGTAATTGCGGACGGAGATGATGACCGTGTCCCTTCCACCGGTCGTGCCGCTCAGCTCGATCGCAACATCGCCGATATCGCGGATGTAATAGACGTCGTTGCCGGCTCCACCGGTCATGGTGTCGCTGCCGGCGGCGCCGTCGAGTGTGTCGTTCCCGTCGCCGCTGGTCAGCTTGTTGTCGGCCGTGTTGCCGATCAGGGTTCCGGCGCTTGAGGCCGTAAGGACCAGATTCTCGATATCGGCCTGGAGCGTGTAGCTGGAAAGATAAGTTTGAAGGGTGTCGTTGCCGCCGGCATCGACGATCACGTCGTTTCTATCGCCGGTCACGTAATGATCGTCACCAAGACCACCAGCGAGCGTATCGAGATAGCCATCGCTCCCGGTGAGAGTATCGTTGCCGTCGCCGCCTGCAAGGGAATCGCTTCCGCCGAAGCCGATGATGTGGTCACTGCCGCCACCTCCGACGATCGTGTTGTTCAAAGCGCTTCCCATGATCGTATCGTTGCCGGCGGTGCCGACGAACTTGCCCACGTTCCCGAACAACCTGTCCGTCGAAGAGCGCACACCGTTGGAATACTCGTCGACCCAGCGGTCACCCAGATTGGCCTTGACGGCCGCCGTCGGGCCGATCAGGTCTTCATAGGTGAGAACGGTGCTTGCATTCACCTTGATTGTGGTCGTGGTCGAGCGAACGGATGTGCCGGTCCAGATGCCGCCGTGGACCGTATCCGCACCCAAGCTCGCGTCGATATAGGTCGTTCCGCCCGTGTAGAGGACGTCGTTGCCGAAGCCGCCGTCGATCGTGGAGGCGAATGTCCCGCCGCGAATGGTGTCGTTGCCCTCGCCGCCGATGAGATGAGTCACCCCCGACAGGGTGTCCTCGCCCTGGCCGCTGGCACGGCCGGCCGTCAGGTCGGCATTGATGGCATCGGTGCCGAGATAGAGAACGGTGCCGTTGACGAGCCTGTCGTTGCCTGCTCCGCCGATCAGCGTATCGCGGTTGCCGCCGCCGGTCAGCGTATCGTCGCCCCCGTTGCCGTGCATGATCCAGTCCTGCACGGAATCGGCCGCGTAGATCACGTCGCCGGATGCCGATCCGTAGACCTCCTCGATGTTCAGGAGAGTATCGAGATTGCCCCATGTATCCGTGCCGGTGAGCGACGCATAGGTCGTGGCGCCATGGGTCCAGGCCGTGTCGCTCAGGTTGAGGACGATCCCTGCACCGCCGGTCTCTTCCTGGTAGGAGACGACGTCCCAGTCGAGACCTCCGTCGAGGGTATCGTTTCCGGCTCCACCAATGAGCGAGTCGTTGTCGACGTCGCCGTGAAGCGCGTCGGCGGTCGTCCCGCCCCAGAGGGTATCGTAGCCCTCGGCGCCGTTGATCGTGACGGACGTGGTGGCGTCCGGGCTGCCGAGCTCGTTGTCGCCGGCATCGCCCTGAATGACCGAAGCGGCTGCGGAAACGGCTGATGCGGCGGGACCGGTCATGCGAGCGGCCGCGGCTTCGGTCGAGGAGGAGTTGGATGTGGTTGATGAAGTGGGAAAGCTGAGCTCCAGGCGCGGCGCCGTTCCCGGTATCCGGAAAGGATCCTCACCCGGCTTCATCGCGGGCTGCGGAGACGGCTCATCCGATGCCTCTCCCGCCGGGGGAATCAGCGGCTGCATGGCCTCGACAAGCCCGGCGTCAGGCACCGTAAGATCAGGCAGAATTCCGCTGCGGCTCTGTCCAGGCTTGCGGTTGGATATGGTCATGATCGTTCCCCTCGTTCGATGCTGCCGTGAAACCGCATGCAGGATGCGGATCGCGGTCCATGTGAGGATAGATCATATCTAAACCATCCGGTGCGGTAGCTCCTTGGACAAAGAGGTCGACTATGTGAAAAGACATTATATCATTGCAAAAAAGCCCGCATGCTCAACCTGCACGAGGCTGAGATCCTTCTTCCGCAACTCCTCGGTGCAGCAGGCAGTTAGCCTCACAGCCCGAACAGCTTCTCGAAGAAGTTTTTCTCGCGGCTGGCACGACGCTGGGGGGCGGCCTGAGGCTGGATCCAGCCGTTCTCGCCCGCATTGGCGTAGCGCGGGTCCTGTCCCGCACCGGCCACCGGCACGTCCGATGGGGCGCGGAAACGCTCGCTGCCGGGCAACGCGACGGGCTGCTGGTCCTTCAGGGCGATCTTCATGAAGTTGTGCCAGACCTCCGTCGGCAGGTTGCCGCCGGTGACGCGCTTGGTGAGCGTGCCGTCGTCGTTGCCGAGCCAAACGCCGGCCACGAGATTGCCGGAAAACCCCACGAACCAGGCATCCTTGTAATCGTCGGTGGTTCCGGTCTTGCCGGCGAGAGACCAGCCGGGGACCTGCGCCTTCTGGGCGGTGCCGACCACGAAGGTGTTGTGCATCATCTCGTTCATCGACGCGACGACGTTCGCGTCGATGACCCGGCCCAGGCCGCCGGAATTCGGGCGCTTGTAGATCAGCTTGCCGTCCGTGGTCTTCACCTGGGTGATCACGTAAGGCACGACGCCGATGCCGCCATTGGCGAAGGGTGCGTAGGCGCTCACCAGCTCGAGCGGCGTGACCTCCGAGGTGCCGAGTGCGAGCGAGCCGTTGGCCTGCAGCGGGGAGGAGATGCCGAGCCGCTGCGCCGTCTGGACCACGGCTTTCGGCCCGACCTCCATGTTGAGCTTGACCGCGATGGTGTTGAGCGAGAGCGCCAGCGCGTCCCGCAAGGTGATCGGCCCGCGGTACTTGCGGTCGTAGTTCTTGGGCGCCCAACCGCCGAAATTGACAGGTCCGTCCTCGAGGACCATGTCGGGCGTATAGCCCCGCTCCACGGCGGCGAGGTAGACGAAGGGCTTGAAGGACGAGCCCGGCTGGCGACGGGCCGTGGTCGCCCGGTTGAACTGGCTCGTCTCGTAGTTGCGTCCGCCCACCAGGGCCTTGACGGCGCCGTCCGGCTTCAGGGCCACGAAGGCGCCTTGGCTCACGTTGAATTTCTGCCCCTTGGCATTGAGTTCGTCCACGAGCACGCGCTCGGCGGCCGCCTGCATCGTGGGCTCGATGGTGGTCGAGACCACGATGTCGGACTCGACGTTGCCGACGAAATCGTCGAGCACGTCCATCACGTAGTCGGCTGCGTAATTGGCCGAGCCCGCCCCGTTCGGGCGCACCGGCTCGGCCGGGGTGCCAAGCGCCGTCTTGGTCATGCCCGGCGTGATGAAGCCGAGTTCGTTCATGGCCGCGATCACCAGCTCGGCCCGGGCCTGCGCCCGCTCGGGATTGCGGTTGGGGGCCAGACGCGAGGGCGACTGCACGAGGCCTGCCAGCACGGCCGCCTCTGAGAGCGACACGCTGCGCGCGGACTTGCCGTAATAGCGCTGGGCGGCGGCCTCGACCCCGTAGGCGCCGGCGCCGAAATAGACCCGGTTGAGGTAGAGTTCGAGGATCTGGTCCTTCGAGTAGTTGCGCTCGAGCCAGAGCGCCAGGATCGCTTCCTGGATCTTGCGCGAGGCGGTGCGCTCCTGGGTCAGGAAGAGGTTCTTGGCAAGCTGCTGTGTCAGGGTCGAGCCGCCCTGCAGGCCGCCGCTGCGGCTCAGGTTGCGGTAGATCGCGCGGCTGATGCCGACGGGATCGATGCCGAAATGGTCATAGAAACGCCGGTCCTCGATGGCCACGAAAGCCTTGGGCAGATAGGGCGGCAGCTCCTTGAGCGTGACCGTGCGTCCGCCGGTCTCGCCGCGATTGGCGAGGAGCGACCCGTCGCTGGCCATGATGGCGATGTTGGGCGGGCGCTTCGGCACGGTGAGCTGGTCGATGGGCGGCAGCTGCGACGCGTAGTAGGCCACCACGCCACCGACCCCGATGACGCCCCAGAGGCAGAGCACGAGCCCGGCATAGACAAGCTTGCTGAAGAGGGAGCGGCCGCTCTTGCGCTTGAGCTTCCGGGGCCGCGAGGGCTTGTCGTTGTTCCGAGAAGCTCGCCTGCGCGCCATCGTCCCCCCAGCCCGGTCCTCGGGCGAAAGGCGAAAGTCCAGCTCCCCCGCCTCGTCAGCGGGCGCATCGAAGACCGGCTCCCGCCGGTCACGTCCGTTCGCCACCTCTAAAAACCCCGCATCGACATGGCCGCTCTATCGTCCGGCCTTTCATGCTCTGGAGCACCCTAATTGTGGCGGTTTAAGGGGCGGTTAACGGGGGTTAACCCCTGCCGTTACGGAACTGCCGGAGTCCGGGCGGCGTTCGCTGGCTTATGAACGCTTACATCGTCGTGCTGGCGGGCTTTGGGGTGGTGGTGCTGCTGACCGCCTGGCTTCCCATGGTTCTCAAGGAGCTGCCCCTCTCCCTTCCGATCTTCTGCGTGGCCCTCGGTGCGCTGATCTTCGCCTTCCCCGATCTCCCGGGCGTCGTGCCGCATCCCAACGAGGAGCTCGGCATCGTCGAGCGCCTGAGTGAGTTCGTGGTCATCATCTCGCTCATGGGCGCGGGCCTCAAGATCGACCGCCCGTTCGGATGGACGCGCTGGCGGCTCACTTGGCGGCTGCTCGGCATCGCCATGCCCCTGACGATCCTCGGCCTCGCGTGGCTCGGGCAGCATCTGCTGGGCCTGAGCTTGGCTGCGGCCCTGCTGCTCGCGGCAGCACTGGCTCCTACCGATCCGGTCCTGGCGAGCGACGTGCAGGTTGGGCCGCCGATGGATCGGGAGGAGGACGAGGTCCGCTTCACCCTCACGTCGGAAGCAGGCCTCAACGATGGCCTCGCCTTCCCTTTCGTGCTCCTCGCCGTTGCCCTCGCGCAGGACGGAGGCCTGACGAATCTTGCGGAGTGGTTCGCCTATGCGGTGGTGTGGAAGATCGCGGCCGGCGTCGGCATGGGCTACCTGGTCGGGCAGGCGTTGGGCTGGCTCACTTTTCATCTGCCGAATCGCGCCAAGCTGTCGCGCACCGGCGCCGGCTTCGTGGCGCTCGGCATCACCTGCGTGGCCTATGGCCTGACCGAAATCGTGAGAGGCTACGGCTTCCTCGCGGTCTTCGTGGCGGCTTTGGCCCTGCGCGCCACCGAGCCGGAGCACGACTATCACCAGAAGCTGCACGATTTCGCCGAGGAGCTCGAGCGCCTCATGATGATGGTGCTCCTCGTCCTGTTCGGCGGCGCAATGACCGGAGGCGGTCTTTTCGATGCGCTCACGTGGCAGGCGGCTGCCTTCGCTCTTCTCGCCCTGTTCGTGGTGCGGCCGCTCGCGGGCTGGATCGGCCTGATCGGGACCGATCCTCCGCCCGGGGAGCGGGCGGCCATCAGCTTCTTCGGCATCCGCGGCATCGGTTCGATCTATTATCTCGCCTATTCCTTCGGACATGCCACGTTCGACAACGTGCCGATTCTCTGGAGCACGGCGGGATTCATCATCCTGGTTTCCATCGTGCTCCACGGCATCACGGTCACGCCAGCCATGCGGCGGCTCGATCTGCGCCGGAAGCTCTTTGAGCGGAAGGCCGCAAAGGCCTAGCGAGCGCCCGCGCTGAAGGAGGTCGCACGGTGGGCGTCCGTGAAGCCGAGATCGGTCTAATCGGCGGTCGTCGGGTCGATGATCCGTCGGACCTGTGCGATGGAATCCGCCGGAAGCCCCGTCTTTTGCGCGTGCTCGCGGATCAGCTCCTCATCGGGAGCCCGATAGACGCAGTAGATCTTGTCATCCGTGACGTAGCTGTGAACCCACTGGACGTCGGGTCCAAGCTCACGCAGGACATTGCACGATGCTCGCGAAGCCTGCTGCATGTCCGCAGCAGACGACTTGCCCACCCCCGGCATGTTTCGCTCGATGACAAATTGTGGCATGGTCTGTTCGCCGGTCAGCCGGCGCCTCCTATGGCCGGGCCGGGGTTCGGCTCCGACTTCGGATAGGGTCTGCTCATCTGCGCGGACTGGCAACTCCCCTGGACTCTGCCGTGTGACTTTTGGCACCGGCAGCTCTTGATGGGTGCCTATTCCGCGGCCAGCGGCAGCTCGCCAGTCTCCAGGTCGGCCTGCGCAAGATCGTGAATGCGGCGCAGGTCGTTCAGGAACGCCTCGTAGGCCTCCCGCTTCGTCGCCTCGTCGGGCAGGCGCAGCAGGTAGGAGGGATGCACGGTGACGTAGCCCTCATACGGTCCCAATCGTGCCCGGCCGCGGGAGCGCGTGATCGGCGTCGCCTTGCCGGTGAGTGCCAGAAGCGCCGTGGCGCCGAGCGCCACCACGATCTTCGGCTTGACGAGCTCCAGCTCCTTCATCAGCCAGGGCCGGTAATGCTTCACCTCGCCGGCCGTAGGCTTCGAGTGAATGCGGCGATGGCCGCGCTGCTCGAATTTGAAATGCTTCACCGCATTGGTGAGATAGGCCTGCTCGCGATCGATGCCCGCTTCCTTCATGGCCTTGGTCAGAAGCTTGCCGGCAGGGCCGACAAAGGGGCGGCCCTGGAGATCCTCCTGATCGCCCGGCTGCTCGCCGACGAAGACGATCTGCGCATGGGCCGGGCCTTCGCCGAACACGGCCTGGGTGGCGCCGGGCACGAGCGGTCCCGCCTTCGCGATGATGGCGTTGAGTTCCTTGAGGCTCTTCGGCTCCTGATCCCACATGGCCTCAAGAGCGCGCTCTGGGGTGCGTTTGGCGGGCATCGTCGCCTCCTGTTCGATCATTCGTTCAACGCGCTGGGAGGCGGTTTGGATCAGGCCGGGGATCGCGGCGGTCTCGGGCATGTTGCGCCAGTACTTCTTCGGCATTTCGGCCAGCATGGCGGTCGGGTTCACCCGGGCCGGGTTGAACACGCTCTCGTAATAGCCGCGCCAGCCCTCCTCGAAGCTGTCCTCCGCCGGCGCGTCCTCGCGCTGCGCCGGCGGTCCGAAGGTCAGGGTCTCGCGATTCCACGACGCGGAGCCGAGGGGCGTGAGGATCGTCCAATCCATGGAACGGAAGCGGTCGACGAAGAAGGGTGCTGCCGCTTCCAGGATGAAATGCTCGGGCTCGAACCAGGCGGCGAAACGTTCGAGGTCCTCTCCCGGCATGCGCCGGAAGCGCACGAAGGCGTGCATCTTGTGCAGGTCGCGCCGTACGGAGCGCGCCATCAGGTCGATGCGGTGGACCAAGGGGTCGCTCGCGACCTCGAGCAGGTCGCGCTCGCCGTTCAGCACCCGCCAGACGAGCTGGTAGAGCAGTGCGTAGCGTTCCGGGTCGCCGTGGCAGATCACGTGCTCGATGAGCCGCGCCACACCCTTCGGGATCGACACCGCCGGTGCGTCGCCGGCGGCCTCCTGGCCGAACAGGCCAGGCGCTTCGTCGATGGCGAAAACCACATGCTGCGGCGCCAGCTCCTCGGCCATGAGCCAGCGCACCGCGTGGCGAAACCCGTCGAGATCCGTGCCGGCTTTCAAGGTGATGCGGTGAAGGTTCATCCGAACAAGCTCAACTGTTCCGGCTTCTCGATCAGCCGCTCGCGCAGGTTGAGGGTATCGAGCTTCGCCTTCGGATGGTAATCGGCCGTGACGAGGAAGGGTTTGGCGCGTCTCAACCCCGAGGTCAGGCGGGCAACGTCCTCCAGACGCAGGCTGGTGTGCTTGCGCGCCACGACGATCTTGTCGACCGCCCGTGCGCCCAGCCCCGGCACGCGCAGCAGCATCTCGCGCTCCGCCCGGTTCACGTCGACGGGAAATCGGTGGCGATTCTTGAGCGCCCAGGCGAGCTTCGGGTCGACGTCGAGATCGAGCATGCCCTTCTCACCGCCGGACGCGATCTCGTCCACATCGAAGCCGTAATAGCGCAGCAGCCAGTCGGCTTGATACAGCCGGCTTTCGCGCATCAGCGGCGGAGATTTCAACGGCAGGATCGCGCTCGAATCCGGGATCGGGCTGAAGGCGGAATAATAGACGCGCTTCATGTCGTAATGACCGTAGAGCTTGGCCGAGGTCCGCAGCACATCCGCGTCCGTCGTGTCGTCCGCCCCGACGATCATCTGCGTGGTCTGACCGGCCGGCGAGAAGTGGCGGCGCTCCTCGCGCGCCTCCTCGATGCGCTCGAACATCTGCGCCATGGCGTTCTCGATGGAGGCGCCGTCCTTCTCGGGGGCCAGACGCTCCAGGCTCGTTTCCGTAGGCAGCTCGAGATTGATGGACAGGCGGTCGGCCCACAGGCCCGCCTCCTCGATGAGCCAGGGACTCGCCTCGGGGATGGTCTTCAGGTGGATGTAGCCGTGAAAGCCGTGGTCTCGCCGCAGCTTCTTGGCCACCAGCAGCATCTGCTCCATGGTGTAGTCCGGCGAGCGGATGATGCCGGAGGAGAGGAACAAACCCTCGATGTAGTTGCGCTTGTAGAACTCGATCGTGAGCGTCACCACCTCGTCGACGGTGAACTTCGCCCGCTTCACGTTGGATGAGCGCCGGTTCACGCAATAGGCGCAATCGAACAGGCAGTAATTGGTGAGCAGGATCTTCAGGAGCGAGACGCAGCGCCCGTCCGGCGTGTAGGCGTGGCAGATGCCGCTGCCTTCCGTCGAGCCCAGGCCGCCCACGTCCGCCTTGCGCTTGGGCGCCCCGGAGGAGGAGCAGGAGGCATCGTACTTCGCCGCGTCCGCCAGGATGCGCAGCTTCTTGGAAAGCTTCTCGTCCATGCTCTTCCCGCAGGATTGTTCGTGTTTTGTTCTAGCATGAAGATGGTGCCGTGGCGAGGGAGGAGAAGAGGGCGGGAGGTCGCATCCCGCACTCTTGGCCAGGAATCATCCGGCATTGAGCCGGAGCGCACCCGCAGAGGTGATCAGGGGCGGTCACGTCCCGCCCCAACAACCAAGTCCCCTTCTGTTCAGCCGAAACGATCTAGCGCGCGAACTTGAACTCCGGAGCCGCCTTCAGCTGGTCCTTGGTCATGTTCATCGTCAGCACGGCATGATCGGGACCTGAGCGGGCGGCGTCATCCGGTTGCCCTGGAGCAACCGTGCCGGTGGTGGTCGGCGCCGTCGGGCTGCTCCCCGGCGCCGTTGCGCTGGCGGGCCCTCGCGGCGTGGCCGGAGCGTTCGGCGTGGTGGCGGCCGTGCCGTCCGTGGTGGAGTTCGTTGCCACGGCGCGCGGTTCGTTCACGAACCTGATCTGGTCCATGGGAATGGCCACATCACGCTCGCCGAGGCCCAGGAAGCCGCCGATCCCCACGACCACGGCCTGGATCCTGCCGCCGCTGTCCACGAGCAATTCGCTGATGTCGCCGATCTTCTCGTTGTCCTGGTTGTAGACATCCAGGCCTTCGAGCTTGGAGGCCCGCCACTGCCCGGGCTGCTCCTGCGTCAGCCAGCTGCCGGGGCCCATGCGCGCCGGCTCTTTCGCACCGAAGCTGGGGTCTCCTGCCGACGGTCTCGGCATCGGGCCTGCGGGCTGGTTGGTCTGGGCCATGGCCGGCATGGCGATCAAAGCCACGCTGGCCAGAGCTACGAACACGTGCTTGGAGATCATGAGGTCCTCCTGCAATCGCGACGCGCCATCACGTCCGACATCTCAACGGCGACGCCAGGGCGACGGTTCTGTCACGAAGCTGGGCATTGCCATGACGAAATGCCCAAGGGCTGTGCAGCCAGGGTGGAGGAAGCGCTTGCGCCTGTCGTGAATGCCCCTAGACTTGGCCAAGCTCTCTCGCCGAACGCCCGAAACGGACTGTATGATCCGCACCCTTCTCGACGGCCTCTATCGCCTCTCAGGCTATCTCGCAGGCCTGTTCCTCCTCGTGATCTTCCTGCTGATGATGGGCCTGTCCCTCGGGCGCGGCATCGGCGTCAACATTCCGGCCGGCGACGATCTCGCCTCCTGGTCCATGGCCGCGATGGCATTTTTGGGGTTGGCCCATACCTTCCGCTCCGGCGAGATGATCCGGGTCGGGTTGCTGATCGACCGCGTGCAGGGACGCACCCGCTGGTTGCTGGAGATGTTCTCCCTGGTGATCGGCCTCGGCTTCGTGGGCTTCTTCGCCTGGCATGCGGTTCAGCTCACCTATGACAGCTGGCGCTTCAACGACATGGCCCAAGGCGTGCTCGCGATCCCGCTCTGGATCCCACAGATCGGCTATGCCACCGGCCTCGTGATCCTGTTCATCGCCTTCCTGGACGAGTTCGTCCATGTGCTGCGTGGCGGCGATCCGCGCTACGAGAAGCCGCCCGCCACCACGGCCGAAGAGGTGGTGGAGCGTGCGATCCAGAGCGGAGTGTAGGCTACCATGGAGCTCATCGAGATCTCGGGCCTGCTGCTCCTGCTGCTCGCGGTGCTGCTCGCCGGCGGCGTGTGGATCGCCATCGCGCTCATGGCCTGCGGCTGGGTCGGCATGCAGTTCGTGGGTGGGGGCATCCCGGCGGGCTCGGTGCTCGCCACCACGATCTGGGGCAATTCCGCCTCCTGGACGCTGGCGGCGCTGCCGCTCTTCATCTGGATGGGCGAGATCCTGTTCCGCACGCGTCTGTCAGAAGAGATGTTCCGGGGCCTCGCGCCCTGGCTCAATTGGCTGCCCGGCCGGCTCATGCATGTGAACGTGCTCGCCTGCGGCATCTTCGGCTCCGTGTCCGGCTCGTCCGCCGCCACCTGCGCGACGGTGGCCAAGATTGCCCTGCCGGAGCTGAAGAAGCGCGGCTACGACGACATGGTGAGCTTGGGCTCTCTCGCGGGCGCCGGGACGCTGGGCATTCTCATCCCGCCCTCGATCACCATGGTGGTCTATGCGGTGGCCGCCAACGTGTCGATCATCCAGATCTTCCTCGCGGGCTTCCTGCCGGGCCTTCTCGTGATGGCGCTCTATTCCGGCTACATCGCCGTGTGGTCGCTGCTCAATCCCGGCAAGTCGCCGCCGCCCGAGCCGACCATGAGCTTTCGCGAGAAGTTGAGGGAATCCACGAACCTCATCCCCGTGGCGCTTCTGATCACGCTCGTGTTTCTCACCCTGCTGCTCGGCTGGGCGACGGCGACCGAATGCGCCGCCTGGGGCGTGCTCGGCTCGCTCGCCATCGCCTGGTGGTCGGGCTCGCTGTCCTGGGATTCGTTCTGGAAGAGCGTCATGGGCACGACGCGGATCACCTGCATGATCATGCTGATCCTGGCCGGCGCCTCCTTCATGTCGACCTCCATGGCCTATACGGGCATTCCCCAGGCGCTCGCCTCCTGGGTCGACGGCCTGCAGCTGTCACCCTACGCGCTCATCGCGGCGCTCACGGTCATGTACATCCTGCTCGGCACGGCGCTCGACGGCATCTCGATGATCGTGCTCACCACCGCGGTCGTGATCCCCATGGTCAAGACCGCGGGCTTCGACCTGATCTGGTTCGGCATCTTCCTGATCCTGGTGGTCGAGATGGCGGAAGTGTCGCCGCCGGTCGGCTTCAATCTCTTCGTGCTGCAGACCATGTCGGGCAAGGACTCGAACACGGTGGCGCTCGCCTCGCTGCCCTTCTTCTTCCTGCTCGTCGCGGCGGTCGCCATCATTACCGTGTTCCCGCAGATCGTCATGGTGCTGCCGCAGATGGCGTTCTCGGATTAGACTCGTTCACAGAAAACCAGAGGGAGACGAACGATGAAACCCATGACACGCTTCAGCCTGAGCCTCGCCGGCGCGCTGCTGATGGCAGCCCCCGCCATGGCCCAGACCAAGTGGAACCTGCCCGCCGCCTATCCGCCGGACAACTTCCACACCGAGAACCTGAACGCCTTCGCCAAGGATGTGGCGGACGCGACCGGCGGCAAGCTGCAGATCACGGTTCACGGCAACGCCTCGCTCTTCAAGGCGCCGGAGATCAAGCGCGCGGTGCAGACCGGCCAGGCGCAGGCCGGCGAGGTGCTGATGTCGCTGCACGAGAACGAGGATCCGGTCTACGGCCTCGACGTGGTGCCCTTCCTGGCCACCTCCTTCGATCAGGCGAAGAAGCTCTGGGACGTGCAGAAGCCGGCGGTCGAGAAGAAGCTCGCGAGCCAGGGCCTGATGCTGCTCTTTGCGGTGCCGTGGCCGCCTCAAGGGATCTTCGCCAAGAAGGACATCAACACCGTCGAGGATCTCAAAGGGGTGAAGTGGCGCTCCTACAATCCCGGCACCGCCCGCATCGCGGAACTCGTGGGCGCGCAGCCGGTCACCGTCCAGGCGGCGGACCTGCCGCAGGCGCTCGCCACGGGCGTGGTCAACACTTTCATGACCTCCGGCGCCACCGGCTACGACTCGAAGGTCTGGGAATCGCTCACCCACTTCTACGACACGCAGGCCTGGATCCCGAAGAACCTGACCTTCGTCAACAAGGCGGCCTTCGACGCCCTCGACAAGCCGACCCAGGAGGCCATCCTGAAGGCCGCCAGGACGGCCGAGGAGCGCGGCTGGAAGACGGCTCAGGAAAAGACCAAGTGGTATGTCGACCAGATGACCGCGAAGGGCATGAAGATCCAGCCGCCGAGCCCGGAGCTCAAGGCGGGCCTGCAGAAGGTCGGCGAGCAGCTGACGCAGGACTGGCTGAAGAAGGCCGGCGCGGACGGACAGGCCATCATCGACAGCTACAAGAAAGCCGCGATGTAAAGGGCTTCACATCCCTCACGCGTCATGGCCGGGACAAGCCCGGCCATCTCGTTCCTGAGGAACGCTGCGCCTCTCGATCGTCATCACCGGCACGAGGCCGGTGATGACGGCTGAACACTCAAGCCAGCGTGAAATCCATGGTGATTTCGGCGTTCAGCACCTTGGAGACCGGGCAGTTCTTCTCCGCCGCGCGGGCGAGTTCCTCGAATTTCGCGCGGTCGATGCCCGGCACGTTGGCGTTGAGCGTCAGGGCCGACTTCTTGATCGTAAAGCCGCTGCCCTCCTGTTCGAGGGAAACGACCGCCTCGGTGGCAAGCTCGGTCGGGGTGAAGCCGGCGCCCTGGAGCTGGAAGGCGAGCGCCATGGTGAAGCAGCCCGCATGGGCGGCGGCGATCAGCTCCTCCGGATTCGTGCCCTTCTCGTTCTCGAAGCGGGTCTTGAAGGAATAAGGCGTCGAGGACAGCACGCCGGAATCCGACGTGAGATGGCCGCTGCCATCCTTGCCCGTACCCTGCCAAACGGCTCTTGCCTTGCGGTTCATCGTGGTCTCCTTTGCGGCTAGGCTTGGTGATCTAGAACAGGAGGCTCTAGCCTCCAGAGGCACTATCTCTTTCGAATTGCAGGATTGTGATGTCGATTCCCTTGCAGGCCCGCCTGCGTCCGCGGCTTCTCGGCTCCGCCCTTGCCACGCTCCTGGTCTTTGCCGTCCTGCCATCGTCCTGGCCGGTGAATTCCCGGATGCTCGTCGCCTGGGACATCGGCGTGGCCTGCTACCTTCTCCTCGCCTGGACCATGGCCCTGCGCTCCTCCACAGCCCAAATGCAGGAGCGCGCGGCGCAGGAGGATGAGAGTGCGGTGGTCGTGCTCGCGCTGACGCTGGCGGCCTCCGTCGCGAGCCTTGCCGCCATCGCAGTGGAACTGACCAACATCCAGGCCAACCGACCCGATCAGCAAGGTTTCCACCTGACCATCGCCGGCCTCACCATTCTCTGCTCGTGGTTTTTCGTGCACACGATCTACGCCATTCATTACGCTCATGAATATTACGGCGACAAAGGCGAGCGGCAGGGCCTCAGCTTTCCCGGCAAGGGTCAGCCCGACTACTGGGATTTCCTGTATTTCTCGTTCAATCTCGGCGCGGCGGCACAGACCTCCGATGTGGTGATCGTGTCCAAGCGCATGCGCCGCCTGGCGCTTGCCCACACGATCCTGTCCTTCCTCTTCAACACCACGATCCTGGCGCTGGCGGTGAATGTCGGCGCAGGGCTGCTGTAGCAATCTGCGATCTCCTCCCAGGCCACAGGAGCCCATGCGTCACTGTTTCAGGCGCATAAGAAATGTTATTTCGGAACTTTTCCGGCCGGTTCAGGATTGTGCAAGAGCCCGGCTGGAGCCGGAACAGGTGACAACCCTGCACAGGACGTCAATGAAGCACCGCCGGCACGATATCATCCTTCGACAGCGGGGCGTGTCCCTTGCCTGAAATGCTGGCGCTCCTCAGGCATGCGGATTGGGCTCTACTCGCCATTTCGGTGTTCGTTCTCGACATCCCCCGGTACACGATCTCGCTCATGGCGCTCGTGCCGATGCGATGGCCCTCGAAACCGGCGATCGTAGAGGCAACGGGAGGCATTACGATCAGCGTCATCCTCCCGGCCTTCAACGGCGGTCCCGGCCTCCTGCACTCCATCGCCTCGCTCCACCGGCAGACCTTCAGGCCTCTGGAAATCATCGTGGTGGACGACGGATCGACCGACGACACGCTGGCGACGGCCCATGAAGCGCAGGCGGCGGGGCTGATCGACATGGTCATCCATCACGGCACCCGCTGCGGGCGCAGCCCGGCGGTCAATGCGGGCGCACGTTTCGCGCGCGGCGATCTGGTGCTCGCCATGGATCCGGACACCGTCTTCGAACCGACCGCGCTCGCCCGCCTCGCCGCCGCCTTCCGCGATCCGCGCGTTGCGGCCGCCTGCTGCAATCTGGGCGTCAGCAACGAAGGCGCTTCGCTCAGCACGGCCCTTCAGGGGCTCGAATATCTGATGTCGATCAGCGCGGGCAAAACCTTCCTCGACATCATCGGGGCGATCTCCTGCTGCTCGGGGGCATGCTCGGTCTACCGGCGCGACATTTTCCTGGCGCGGGGCGGGCTCGACCCCGGTCCGGGGGAGGATCTCGAGATGACCCTGCGCCTGCGCCGTCTCGGCTATCGGGTGCGCTTCGTGCCCGACGCCTGGGCGAGCACGGTGGTTCCCGACAACGCGGTGAGTCTGATCCGTCAGCGCCAGCGCTGGGACCGCGATGCCCTGCGGATCCGCCTCGTCGAATACCGGGAGGGCGAGATCGTCCGGCCTGAGCGACTGTCCGACACGCTGCAGCGCCTGGACTTCATCGTCTTCGACTTGGTCCCGACCCTGACGTTTCCGTTCTATCTCGTTTATTGCACGCTTATCTTCGGTCCGCAGACGCTGCTGTTCCTGGCCGCACTCTATGTGTTACTGCTCGGACTGGCCCTGTTCAACATCGCGCTGGCGAGCCTCCTGTTCGGACGGTCGCCGGGCTTCTTCAGCCTGGCGGCTGCTCTGGTCTTTCCGCTCTACCAGGGCCTCGCGATGAAGGTCATGCGCTTCATCGCCTATACGTCGGAAATCCTGTTCTGCGCCTCGCGCACCGACGACTACGTTCCGCCACGCATCCGGCGCGCCCTGACCGGTCAGCGGACCTGAAGGGTCGCGCCATGAACATCCAGCTCCGCCGACTCGATCCCCATATGCCCGATCCCGTCGAAAGCCGCCGCTCCGCGTCGGGGCGCATCGTGCGTTTCGTCTATGCGCTCGGCGTCACCGGCGTGGTCGCCTTCTTCGTCTTCCGCTTCAGCACACCCCTCGTCTTCCTGAGCGGCCCAGGAATCGTCTCGGCCCCGCGCGAGATCGTCTCGCTGCCTTACATCGTGCAGGTGCAGCGCATGGACGCGAGGCCCGGTGCGAGGATCGAGGCGGGCATGCCCATCGCCCTCGTCCGCTCGCCGCAGGTCAGCGAAACCCTGTCGAACTTCATGCGTGCGCTCGCCGACCTGACGGGCCGCGAGGCGGAGTTGCGCGTCAAGGCGCGCATGGCCCGCGATTCCGTCGAGGCTGCGCGCTCGCGCCTGCGTGTTGCCGACGAGAATGTGCGCCGCCTCGAAGCGGTGCCGAACAGGGGGAGCGCGAGCCTCGCCTATCGCACGGAGATTTACCGCGAGCGGGCCCTGGCGGTCCAGAACGTCGTGGCCTTGGAGGCGGAATCGGACGAGGCCGCCACGCAGCTTCAGCGCCTTGCCGAAACGCGCCGGCAGATCCAGAGCCAATATGAGCGGACCGAACGGGATTTCGACGGCGGACGGGTGCTCTCGCCGGTGGACGGCATCGTGGCGACGCATCTCGCCCGCACGGGGGAAACCGTGGTGGCCGGCTCGTCCATCGCCGAGATCTTCCAGGCCGGAGACGTCCATATCGACTGGTACATCCCGGATTTCCGGCTCGTCGACCCTCAGCCGGGCTATCGGGTCGTCGTCGGGCTCGGCCGGTCCAGAGTGCTCGGAACCATCGTCGAGATTCTCCCCATCTCCGACACCTTCGAGGGCCGCCGCAGCTCGATCCTGCGCGAGCCGCAAAGAGGCCAGGTGGCGCGTGTCCGCCTCGATCCGGGCGTGCAGCCCCCGGCGCTCAATGCCACGGTCCACGTTTATATGTACTATTCCGATATCGCCGGTCGCGTTGCCGAGGCGTTCGTGCGCATCTTCGATCTCGACGGTGAGGATCGGCGATGAGACCTCGCGCCGTGCGCATCACATGCCCTTCTTGTCAGGCCGGCGATGCTGCGGTCTCCTCGATAGTCCATCACCTGATCTGCGCCTATGTAGGGCCGGATTACGATTTCGAGGCCATCGAAGGGTATCGCTGCCCGAAATGCCTTCGGGCCTTGCATGATCACGACCGGTATGCAGAGATCGTCGGAGAAAGTGCGCGCTGCCGCCGATGCGGAGCAGAGTTCGTCCTGCCCGGCGGGTCGGTCGAGGCGCAAGAAGGGTCTCTACGCGACTGAACCGATGCTCACCGTTCCCTCAGCTTCCCCCTCCGTCCCGATCGTCGAAACCGAGCGCCTCGTCCTGCGCGGCCACCGGGCCGGCGATCTGGCCGATTGTCTCGCCCTCTGGGGCGACCCGGAGGTGACACGGTTCATCGGCGGCAAGCCGTCCACGCAGGAAGAGGTCTGGTCCCGACTGGTGCGCTATGTCGGACATTGGGCGCTGTTGGGCTTCGGCTACTGGGTCGTGGCTGAGAAGGAGAGCGGCCGTTTCCTAGGCGAGGTCGGTTTCGCGGATTTCAGGCGCGTGATCGAACCATCCCTTGACGGCGTTCCGGAGATCGGCTGGGTGATTGCACCCCACGGTCACGGCAGGGGCTATGCAACGGAGGCCGCGCGCGCGGCCATTGCCTGGGGCGAAAAGCATTTCGGCCCTGTCCGCACCGCCTGCATCATCGCACCGGAGAACGAGCCGTCGATTCGCGTGGCGGAGAAGTGCGGCTACCGGGAATTTTCCCGCACCACCTACAAGGACAAGCCGACGATCATGTTCGTGCGGGAACGCGCCTAAACCTCGTCCTCCGTGCTCTCCTGGTCGATGACGTTCCGGGCCACGTCGAAGCGGAAGCCGGCCCGCGCCATGGCGGCGAGATCCTTGTCGCGGTAAGGCGCCCGCTCGCCGGGCCGGAACGGCCCGAGCTTGCGGCGGCGGGCGAAGGCCCGGGCGGCGGCCTGCTCCTCGTCGCCGTCCTCGCCTTCCAGGGCTTCCGCGATGGTGCTGCGGTCCACGCCCTTGGCGGACAATTTCGCCTGGATCGCGCGGGCGGAGCCGCCCCGCCGGCGCAGGGTCGCGACGCGGGCCTGCGCATAGCGGGTGTCGTCGATGAGACCGCTCCTGAGGCTCTTCGCCACCACCTCGTCGATCAACTCGTGAAACTCGGCCGGGTCTTCGCCTCGCAGCCGGCAGCGCTTGTCGACCTTGCGCCGGAGCACGCGGCGCAGGTTCTCGGCCGAGGAGGCATAGCGCTCAAGATAGGCGAGCGCCGCCCGCTGCAGATAGGCGGGCGTCACCTTGCGCGGCGGCTTGCGGATCGGTTTGGTGTCGTCCGTCATTCCGGCTTGGCATCGATTGGGGGCGAGGTCTCGCCCGGCTTCTCCACCTGGCCGCGCCGCTGCAGCTGCAGAGCTACGAACCAGCACAGGGATGCCCAGGCGGCACCGACGGCCCATCCGGCCAGAACGTCGCTCGGCCAGTGCACGCCGAGATAGACGCGGCTCAATCCGACCAGCAGGGTCGTCAGGATGGCGAGCCCCATGATGAAGGCGCTGACGCGCCGGCTCCTCTCCACGCGGGCGAGGAGGGCACCGAGCGTCAAGTAGGTGATGGCCGACATCATGGCATGGCCGCTCGGGAAGCTCGCTGTGTAGACTCTCGTGGCATGGGGCACGAGATCCGGCCGGGGCCGCTCGAACCCGAGCTTGAGCCCCGTGGACAGGAGCGTGCCTCCGACGATGGCGACCAGCACCAGGAGGGCGGCGCCGCGCTTTCCCGCCATGAGCAGATAGGTGATCGTCGCCAGGGTGAGAAGCGTCAGGATCGCGTAGCCGCCGAGGCCGGTGAAGTCCCTGGCCGATTCCTCCAGCCAGGAGGGACCGAGGGGATTGGCCGGGTTCTGCGGATCGCGCAGCGCCAGCAGGAGCCGGCTGTCGAGGGCATGGGTGTCGCCCTCCACCACGTCATCGGCCAGCTCCATGAAAGCCCAGGCGAAAAACCCGCAGGCGGAGACGGACAGAAGCGGGCCGATCTCATTGAGCCGCAGGCGAAACCACAGACGCGTGGCAGGGGTGAGAAGCGTGTTCATGACCTCCTGAGATAGGAAAGTTTGAGCCATATGGCGAGGGGAGGGTCAGTTGTCGCCATCATCACCGGCCTCGTGCCGGTGATCCACTCACACCTCTAGCTTCTTCTGCCACGCCTTCGAGGCGGTGATGCTGCCGAGATTGAGCCACTCGGCCATCAGGCGCAGTTCGTCTCCGAGCGGCGGCGCGATCTCCTCCGGCAGCACCCCGGCCTCCGGGTGGATCGAGTGCACGATGAGATTGCCGGCCGCCCGGTCCGCCTTGAGGTCCACGCGGGCGACGATCCTTTCGCCAAGCACGAAGGGCAGGCAGTAATAGCCGAATTCCCGCTTCTCGGCCGGGGTGTAGATCTCGATCCGGTATCGGAAGTCGAACAGGCGCTCCGTGCGCGTGCGTTCCCAGACGATGGGGTCGAAGGGCGATACCAGAGCCCTCGCCTCAACCCGGCGCGGCAGTTTGGCCTGGGGGTCGAGATAGACCGGCCCGTTCCAGCCCTCGACCGTGACGGGAAGGAGATCGCCGGCCTCGATCAGTTCGGGAATGCGGGCCTTCGCGTCCTGTGGCTCCAGGCGGAAATAATCGCGCAGGCAGCGCTCGGAGGCGATCCCCAGCGACCGGATGGATAGCCTCAGGAGTTCGCGCTGCGCCTCGTCCTCGGACGGGGTCGGCGCGTCGAGGATCTCGGCGGGCAGCACCCGCTCCGGCAGGTCGTAGATGCGCTCGAATCCCCGCCGCGTGGCGGTGGTGACCAGGCCTGCCCAGAACAGCCATTCCAGCGCTCGCTTGCCGTCGCTCCAGCCCCACCAGGAGCCCTGGCCCTTGCCGCCGATCGACAACTCGCCTGCCCCGATCGGGCCGCGGCTTGCGATCTCGCGGCGGACCTCCTCGATGAAACTGCGGTTCTCGGAGCCGAACCGGGCGAGCCCGCCATAGATGCCCTCACCCCGCCTCGCGCGCTCCATGCGCCAGCGGAAGAAGGGCTGCAGGTCGAGCCGGATCAGCGAGGCCTCGTGGCCCCAATATTCGAAGGCCTCGCGCTTTCGGCGACGATAAGCGGTCGTCTCGAGAAGGCCTCGGTCATAGGCGCCGATCCGCGAGAAGAGCGGCATGTAATGGGCACGCACCAGCACGTTGACCGAATCGATCTGGAGCAGGTGCGAACGCTGCAGCACGCGGCTCACATGGCGCTTGGTCGCGGCCGTGGGACGGCCTTCGTGAAACCCTTGAGCGGCGAGCGCGATGCGCCGGGCCTGGGCGCGGGAGAAATGGGTGCGGGGTGCCATGGCGCGAACAATACAGGAACGTCATCGGCCAACGCTAGAGCCGGGCGTGCCGTCAGGGGACGGAAAGGGTCGGAACCTGTGGATGGCTCCTGGGCTTTAGTCTGTCTTCCGCCCGAACGCATATCTGCCCTGCAACCGAAGACCGGCAAAACCTTGCGGTTTCCCCTAGATGGGCTCTCCGGAACGCGATGGACACGATGGATCAGTCACCGAACGACACCCTGCGGGAACACCCGGCACCCGCCCTGAGCCACGCCGAAATCCGCACGATCATTCTGGGCGTCCTGCTGGCCATGTTCCTGGCGGCTCTGGACCAGACCATCATCGCGACAGCGCTCCCGACCATCGGCCACGACCTCGGCGACCTAGAGCACCTGCCCTGGATCGTGACGGTCTATCTCCTGACCTCCACGGCCGTAACCCCGCTCTACGGCAAGTTCAGCGATTCCTATGGCCGGCGCGTCACGATGCTGATCGGCATCGTGATCTTCATCATCGGCTCCATCGCCTGCGCACTCGCGCCCACGATGGTCGTCCTCATCCTCGCCCGCGCCCTGCAGGGCATCGGCGGCGGCGGATTGATCGCGCTGGCGCAGACCATCATCGCCGACATCGTCTCGCCCCGGGAACGCGGCCGCTATCAGGTCTATTTCGCCAGCGTGTTCATGACATCGAGCCTGCTCGGACCGGTGCTGGGCGGCTTCTTCGCCGAGCATCTCCACTGGTCGGTGATCTTCTGGATCAATCTGCCGCTGGGACTGGTCGCTTTCGCCGTCGCCTTCCAGAGCCTGAAGAAGCTCCCCCGGTTCGAGCGGCCGCACAAGCTCGACCTCCTGGGCGCGCTTCTTCTCGTGGCGGCGACCGTCGCGCTTCTGCTGGCCTTGAGCTGGGGTGGTCTGCGCTACCCCTGGGCCTCCCTGCCGATTCTGGGGCTCTTTTCCGCCTCGCTCGTGCTCTGGGGTCTGTTCGCCCTCCGCATGCGCCTTGCGCCCGAGCCGCTGATCCCGCCGGGCGTGCTGCACAATCCGGTGGTGCGCATGGGCGTCCTCGCCGCCTGTTTCGGCATGGGCACCTATATCGGCCTCACCATCTATCTGCCGGTCTATTTCGAGGCCGTGCGCGGCCTCTCGGCGAGCCAGTCGGGCCTCGCCCTGATTCCCCTGATGGCCGGCACGGTCGTGGGCGCGACGCTCTCCGGCCGCACCATGGCGAAGGTGAAGCACTACAAGCGGCTTCCCACCGCGGGCCTTCTCGTCGCCATGGCCACCACAGGAATCCTCGCAGCCTACGGACCTTCGCTGTCGATCGTCACCGTCGAGATCATTCTGGCCATCGTCAGCATCGGGCTCGGCACGGTGCTGCCGGTCACCATGGTGACGACCCAGAACGCGGTGACGCCGCACCAGATGGGAACCGCGACGGGCTCGGCCAATTTCTTCCGCTCGCTGGGCGGCGCCTTCATCGTGGCGATCTTCGGAGCCATCGTGCTCAGCGGGTCGGGCCTGAGCGGGGCCGCAAGCTTCGAATCCTTGAGCGCGGTCGCCGCCCGGAGCGGAGTCGATCTGGCAGATGTGTTCCGCTACGTGTTCATCGCGGCCATCGTCGGGTTCGGACTTTCGCTCGCCTTTCTTCTCGCCCTCGAGGAGCGGCCCTTGCGCGGCAGCGCCGTCAAGGCCGCGGAGGCGGCGGTCGCCGATTGACGCTCAGTCGAGCGTCTGGCGGAAGCGCGCCACCGCGACGCCCATGGCGAACAGGGTGAAGGCGGCGAGCGCCAGCACGTCGGTCTGCAGATCCGTGAAGGTTGCACCCTTGAGCATGATCCCGCGCACGATTCGCAAGTAATGGGTGAGCGGCAGGATCTCGCCGATCGCCTGCGCCCAGCCCGGCATGCCCTTGAACGGAAACATGAAGCCGGACAGGAGGATGTTGGGCAGGAAGAAGAAGAACGACATCTGCATCGCTTGAAGCTGGTTCTGGGCGACGGTCGAGAAGGTGTAGCCGATGGACAGATTGGCCAGGATGAAGAGCAGCGTCAGGCCGATGAGAAGCCAGAGGCTCCCGATCACCGGGATGCCGAACAGGAGGCGTGCCGCGACGAGGATGATGGTCATCTGCACGCCTCCGACCAGCAGATAGGGGGCGATCTTGCCGAGCATGATCTCGACCGGGCGGATCGGCATGGCGAGCAGGCTCTCCATCGTGCCGCGCTCGATCTCCCGGGTCACGGACAGGGCCGTGAAGATCAGCATGGTGAGCGTCAGGATCAGCCCCATGAGGCCCGGCACGATGTTGAGGCGGGTCTCGCCTGCCGGATTGTAGCGCTGATGCACCCGCAGTTCATAGGGAAGCGGCTGCGGCGCGAGGTTGGCGGCCGGGCCTGTGAGCTCGCGGGAAAAGACCTGCATCGAGAGACCCTGCAGGGCCGCGATGGCACTGCCGGTCGCCGTCGGGTCGGCGGCATCGGCCACCACGAGGAGCGCCGGCCGCTCGCCACGCATGAGGTCACGCCCGAAATGCGCCGGGATCTGCACGCCGAACAAGACTTTGCCGGACAGGATCAGGCGGTCGAGATCCTCCTCGCTCGTGGCCGAGATGGATATGTCGAAATAATCGGTGGCGCGCATCGCCGCCATGAAGGACCGGGCGAAGGCGCTGTCGTCCTGCACGAGAACAGCCGTGGGCAGATGCCGCGGGCTGGTGTTGATCGCATAGCCGAACAGGGTGAGCTGCAGGAGCGGGATCAGGATCATCATGGCGAAGGTGATGCGGTCGCGCCGCAGCTGGATCAGTTCCTTGATGAAGGCGGCGCGCAGGCGCATCAGCGAAGCCTTGAAGCCCCGCGTGCGCCGATCGACGTCGCTGATCCCGGCACTCATCCGAAATTGTCCTTCGACCGGCTCATCAGATCGATGAACACGTCCTCGAGGGTGGCTTCGCCTGGCGCCCAATGCTGCGGTCCATGCGCGCGCATGTCCCTCGTCGCGGAATCGAGCCTCGCGCCGTCGCGCCCGCTCACATGCAACGCCATGCCGAAGGGCGCGACCATGTCGACGCCGTCGAGGGACTTGAGACGCTCGGCGAGGTCCGCGAGGTCCGGTCCGGTGACGGTGTAGGTCGCCAGATGGGCGTTGGCGATCACCTCGGCGACGGTGCCTCTCGTGAGCAGCTCGCCGTAGGCGATGTAGGCGATCTCGTGGCAGCGCTCGGCCTCGTCCATGTAATGCGTCGAGACGAGCACGGTCATGCCTTCGTGGGCAAGCGCATGAATCTCGTCCCAGAAATCCCGGCGCGCCTTCGGATCGACGCCGGCCGTCGGTTCGTCGAGGAGGAGGAGCTGCGGCTCGGACAGGATGCAGGCTCCGAGCGCGAGGCGCTGCTTCCAGCCGCCCGACAACTCGCCCGCGAGCTGCTCGGCGCGGTTCTCGAGCCCGAGCCGCCGGATGGCTTCGCGCGCGGCCTTGCGCGGATCGGCGAGGTTGTAGACCCGGGCGACGAATTCGAGGTTCTCGCGGATCGAGAGATCTGCATAGAGCGAGAACTTCTGCGTCATGTAGCCCACATGGCGCTTGATCTCGGCCGATCGGGTCAGGATGTCGTAACCGAGACAGGTGCCGTGCCCGCTGTCCGGCGTCAGGAGCCCGCACAACATGCGAATGGTCGTGGTCTTGCCGCTGCCGTTGGGTCCGAGAAAGCCGTAGATCAGCCCGCGACGGACCTGCATGGAGAGGTTCTTCACGACGGCTCTTCCGCCGAAGGATTTCGTCAGCCCCTCGACGTCGATGACGATCTCGGGCTCCGCCGTAACGGGATGGGAAGGCGCGACATCCAGGGTCATGATCGCGGTTCCGCAGGCGTGACGGTGACCGGCAGGCCGATGGGCAGCTCGGTTCCGTCGAGCGGACGCGCCTCGACACGGAACACGAGCTTCGCGCGTTCCTGCTCGCTGAAGATCACCGGGGGCGTGAACTCGGCCTCGTTGGAAATGAAGCTGATGCGGGCCTGGAGCCCCTCCTTGCAGCTGTCGCAAGAGAGGCCGACATTCTGTCCGAGCGCGATGGTGGCGAGCAGGGGCTCGGGTACATAGAAGCGGATGCGACGGTTGGCGGGCGGCAGGAGCGCCAGCACCGGCTGGCCTGCATTCACCGTCTCTCCCTCACGAAAATAGACATCCTGGACCTGAGCCTCGGACGGCGCCTTCACCTGGCGCTTGGCGAGGCGGGTCTCCGCCTGCATCAGGGCCGCCTCGTTGGCCTGCACGGCGGCTTCCGCCGCGCCGATCTCGCCTGAGCGTCCGGCGATCTGCCCGGCCTGGATCTGCCGCTGCACCTCGGCGAGGGCGGCCTTGTCCCGCTCGAAGGCGGTTCTTGCCTGATCATACTGCGCCTTTGCGGCGATGCCGCGCTCGAACAGGGTTCTCTGCCGGTCGAGTTCGGCCTGGGACAGGCCGAGCTGCGCCTGCGCGCGCTCCTCCTGCGCTTCGAGAACGGCGATCTCCTCGGGCCGCTGAAGGGCGGCCCGAACATTGGCGAGCTGCGCGCGCGCCTGCTGCAGCTTGGCCTCGGCCTCGTTGCGCTGCGCGGATTGCACGGAAGCGTCGAGCCTGAAGAGCGGTTTGCCCTCGCTCACGCGATCGCCGGAATCGACCGTCAATTCCTCGATGCGTCCGCCCTCCTCGGGAGCCATGAAGATGAGATAGCCTTCGACATAGCCCTGGAAGCGCGTGGTGGCATCCGGGCGCGGCCAGAAGAACCAGGCGGCCGTTCCTCCCGCGAGAAGCAACACGGCGAAGACGATGAGCCGCACGGTCTTCATGACGGATGCCCTTTCAGCGCCTTCATCAGAAGCGTCAGATGCGCTTCCAGCATCGCCTCGATGTCGATGGGGTCGAAGCGCTGGAAGAGGCTGGTCCAGAGCAGGGCGACGAGCGCGGGCGCAATCGCCAGCTGCGGAAACCGCGCGATCTCGTCCGAGCGGAACTCGCCGCGGGCGACGCCCCGCTCGGCGATGCTGCGCAGGATCCGCAAGCCTCTGACGATCACCTCGCGGTGATAGACCTCCGCCAGTTCGGGAAAGCGGCTTGCCTCCATCAGAAGGAGGCGGACGATGTCGCGGCGGCGCGTGCCGAGGATCTCCGTCCTCAGGAAGTAGAACAGCGCCCTGAGCTGATCCTCGGCCGAGGCAGAGGGATCCGGAACCTTCTGCTCGATGGCGCCGACCGGGCCGCCGATGCCGGATTGCACCAGCGCCTCGAACAGCGCCTGCTTCGAGGGCACGTAGAGGTAGAGCGTTCCCTTGGCCACGCCTGCTCGGGCTGCCACGTCGTCGAGGCGGGCATCAGCGAACCCCTTCTCCAGGAAGATGTCGAGGGCGGAGTCCAGGATCGTCTGGAGCTTGGCCTGACGCTCGTCCTCGCTCCTGGCCGGGGCTCGCCGTTTTGTCCTCTGTCGTGCCGTCACGACATCCTCATCGTTTAATGACTGACCGGACAGTCATTATAACGAGAATCGATTCTGATGTCGAATCGGATCTCGGTTGAGCCGTTCCATCGGTGAAGCTGCTCTACCGGTGATCTCTCAGCCTTGGACCGTGCCTGGGCCAGTCGCCGAGAGCGCGTTTCAGCCGCCCGTCTGGCTCCTCAGCGGCGGCGCTGGCGAACCAGGGTCCAGACGAATGCGATGGCCAGAATCAGCAGCAGGACGCTGCCGACCGTCGCGAAAACCGTCTCGGCACGGGAGGCTCCGGCCGGAGGAAGCATCAGCCCTTTCGGGTCTTCTTGGATGATGGAACGATCGGCGGCAGCCTCAAAGATCCTCAGGCGGCTTCCCTCTTCTCCGAAGACAGCCGGAACGGCATCAGGGACTCGACTGACGGAAAGCTCGACGGGCACCGATCCTCTCCTGTATCGAGGTCCGCGGACGTCCAGCAAGTCAATCGTCCGGGGGCGGACATGTTTCGCAAAACCTGCGGCGTCGTGGCTGGGGACAGCGCATTTCGCCTGTGGAGGACTGACACCGACCCGGCACTTCCTTAAGCCTTGCCGTGTTAGGACCGAGCCGGAAGTTTTTTGAGGACCGCAAGAGGGAGGCTGATGAAGGTCGGCATCGACATGGGAGTGGCATCCTCCGCCCCAGGAGGACAATCGGCACTGCTCGATCTGGAAGAGCTCCTGGCGACGCGTCTGCTCGTCCAGGGCAATTCCGGCTCCGGCAAGTCGCATCTCCTGCGCCGCCTTCTCGAACAGAGCGCCGCGCTGGTGCAGCAGGCCATCATCGATCCGGAGGGCGATTTCGTCACGCTGGCCGACAAGTTCGGGCATGTGGTCGTGGATGCGTCCCGCAGCGAGGGCGACCTTCAGCGCATTGCCGCCCGCGTTCGCCAGCACCGGGTGTCCGTGGTGCTGAGCCTGGAGGGCCTCGATGCCGAGGCGCAGATGCGCTGCGCGGCGGCCTTCCTCGGCGGCCTCTTCGACGCGGAGCGCGATTACTGGTATCCGATGCTCGTGGTGGTGGACGAGGCGCAGCTCTTCGCGCCTGCCGCCGCCGGCGACGTGTCGGACGAGGCCAGAAAGGTATCGCTGGGGGCCATGACCAACCTCATGTGCCGCGGCCGCAAGCGCGGGCTTGCCGGCATCATCGCCACGCAGCGCCTCGCTAAGCTCGCCAAGAACGTGGCGGCGGAAGCCTCCAACTTCCTCATGGGCCGCACCTTCCTCGACATCGACATGGCCCGCGCGGCCGACCTGCTCGGCATGGAGCGCCGCCAGGCCGAGATGTTCCGCGACTTGGAACGCGGCCATTTCGTGGCCCTCGGTCCCGCCCTGTCGCGGCGGCCGCTGCCGATCCGCATCGGTGCGGTCGAAACCTCGACCCGCAGCGGCACCTTCAAGCTCATGCCGCTCCCCGGGCAGCCGAAGGAAGAAGCCCGCGACCTCATCTTCAAGGCCGGCGAGGATGAGCTGGCCGCTCGTCCGGTTATGCCCCGGCGGGCGCCCCCGCCGCCTCCGGCCCCCTCCACCAACGATCTCCTGGCCCAGCTCGCCCGCACCCGGCCCGCCGCCGCACCGGAGGCGCAGCCGCAGGAGACCGAGCAGTCCAAGGCCGAGCGCGAAGCGGCGCTCGACGCGATCCTGCGCGAAATTCTCGACGATCCCGAAGCGGCCTTTCGCTCGGTCGCCGTCCTGTATCAGGATTTCCTCGTCCGCTGCCGCATCCGCCGCGTCTCCGGCGAGCCGTTGAACCTCAACGCCTTCCGCCGCCGTCTAGCCGTCGCCCGCGCTGGCGTTGATACGGCCACCGCGGACGGCACCGAATGGGACCGCGCGGTCGCCTTCGCGGCGGATCTCGCGGAGGACATCCAGGGCATCTACCTGCTCATCGCCCGCGCGGCCATGGAAGGCTCGCCCTGTCCGCCGGACGGCGAGATCGCCCGCGCCTGCGGCAGCCGCTCGCCGGGCCGCGCCCGACGCCTCATCGCCTATATGGAAAGCCGCAACATCGTCGTGACCCGCAATGACCCGCGGGGACTTCGCATCATCGCGCTGCCCGATCTCGGCTGGGAAACCGGCCCCGGCGACCCGAACGCCTTCGAGGAGCTGCAGGCGCCCGAGACGCGGGATCTGTTTGCGGTGGGATAAGACTTCAACTTCGCGCGATTGCCACCCCAAAGCCAAAGAGTGTTGCATCATTGCGCCCCTTCGTCCGTTTGATTCGGATCGGAGGCGACGAGAGGCGCTGATGTTCCGCTACTTCGAAACCCGCATCGATTTCAGGAAGAAGCCGCCGGAGGCGTCGCCGCCGGACAATCTCTGGGGTTTCTACTGGCACTTCATCGCCCAGGCGAAGGGCCTGTTCATCGCGCTATTTGCGCTCGGATTCGTGCTCGCCGTCGTCGAGGCGCTGATCCCCTGGCTGATCGGCCGTCTCGTCAACGCTCTGTCGCAGACGTCCCCCGAAGGCATCTTCAGCGAAGCTGGTCCGTTGCTGATCGCCATGGGGGCGATCATCCTCCTGGTACGGCCCGTTGGGACGATCCTGTTCCGGCTCCTCGTCAACCATTCCCTGGCGGTGTCCTTCACCACCATGGTGCACTGGCAGAACTACTGGCACGTGGTGCGCCAGCCCTTAGGGTTCTTCCAGGAGGACTTCGCGGGACGCATCGCCAACCGGGTGCTGCAGACCGGCCGCCCCTTGCGCGAGACGGTGCTGTCCGTGGCCCGCGCCGTCTGGCAGATCCTGATCTTCGGGGCCGCCTCCATCGGCCTCCTCGGCACGCAGGACTGGCGCCTCGCGCTGCCGATGACCGGATGGTTCATTCTCTATTCCACCCTGCTTGCCGTGTCCCTGCCGCGCATCCAGAAGCGGTCGCGCGCATCGAGCGAGGCGCGCTCGGCCGTCACCGGCAAGGTGGTGGACAGCTTCACCAACATCATGACGGTGAAATTGTTCGGACGGCGCAAGGACGAGGACGAATACATCAGCGAAGGCTACAGCCGGCTGAACGATTCCTTCATGAGCCAGCAGCGCATCAACACGCTCTACGTGGCCGGCCTCACCTTTCTGAATGCGATCTTCCTGGTATCGACCGGCGCCGTGGCGGTGTGGCTCTTCAGTGCGAACCGGATCGATGCCGGCACCATGACCACCGCCCTGCTGCTCTCCACCCAGATCGTCTCCATGTCCGGCTGGGTGGCCTTCGAGGTCATGGGCATCTTCGAGAACGTGGGCACGGTGCAGGAGGGCATGAAGACGATCTCGCGCCCGCTCACCATGCAGGACAAGCCGACGGCCCGACCCTTGACCGTGACGCGCGGCGAGATCCGTTTCGATCATGTCGGCTTCTCCTACGGCGACGGCGACAAGGTCATCGAGGGCCTGAACCTCACCATCCGCCCCGGCGAGAAGATCGGCCTCGTCGGTCGCTCCGGCGTCGGCAAGACGACTCTCGTCAACCTGCTCCTGCGCTTCTTCGTCCCGCAGGAGGGCCGCATTCTGATCGACGGTCAGGACATCGCCGATGCGCAGGAGGAAAGTCTGCGCGCGCAGATCTCGGTGGTGACGCAGGACACGTCCCTGCTGCATCGTTCGATCCGGGAAAATATCCTCTACGGGCGCCCCGAGGCGAGCGAGGACGCAATGCGCGAGGCCGCCGGTCAGGCCCATGCGGTCGAGTTCATCGAACGTCTCGTCGACGGACGCGGACGGCGCGGCTTCGATGCCCATGTCGGGGAGCGCGGGGTCAAGCTCTCCGGCGGCCAGCGGCAGCGCATCGCCATCGCCCGCGTGATCCTCAAGGACGCGCCGATCCTGATCCTGGACGAGGCGACCTCGGCCCTGGACTCGGAGGTGGAGGCCGCCATCCAGGAATCGCTCGCCACCCTCATGGAAGGCAAGACGGTCATCGCCATCGCGCACCGCCTCTCGACCCTGCAGCTCATGGACCGGCTCATCGTGATGGACGACGCCCGGATCGTCGAGGAGGGCACTCACGCGGAGCTTCTGGAGAACGGCGGCCTTTATGCCGGCCTCTGGTCGCGCCAGTCCGGCGGGTTTCTCGCGCCGCGCCGTGGCGTGCCGGACGAGGCGGTTTGAACGCACGGCCACACGTCTCTCCTATCTCAAAGATACGAGGCCGCGGGACCATGCGATTTTGTCTCGCCTGCAATGCGGCGTTTCGCTCTTTCCCGCAAACCCGATCGCAAATAGGGTTTGCGCACTCCTCCTGATTGAGACATCATAACGTTATGTACAACGACCGCCTGAGCCTTGATGCCGTCGCCCGCTGTGTTGACGCCAAGGCCGAAGAATACTGCGCGCTGAGCGACCGCATCTGGTCTTCTCCCGAACTCGCTTTCGAGGAGCATCGCGCCGTCGCCGAGCAGGTCGCCATGCTGGAGCGCGAGGGTTTCCGCATCACGAAGAATGCAGGCGGTATGGCGACCGCCTTCATCGCGGAGTTCGGACAAGGTGGTCCTGTTGTCGGAATCCTCGGCGAGTTCGATGCCTTGCCCGATCTCGCGCAGGAATCCGGCCGTCTTGAACATGCCCCGACCGTGTCGGGCACGCCCGGCCACGGCTGCGGCCACAACCTGCTCGGGGCAGGATCCGCCCTGGCGGCCGTCGCCCTCAAGGATGCCCTTGAGGCGGAAGGCATCGCCGGCACCGTGCGCTATTACGGCTGCCCGGCGGAGGAGAGTGGCTCGGGCAAGACTTTCATGGCCCGCGCAGGCCTGTTCCACGATCTCGATGCGGCCTTCTGTTGGCATCCGAGCGTCGTGAACGAGGTGCAGACCACGTCGTCGCTGGCCTGCATCCAGGCTTACTTTCGCTTCAAGGGGCGGGCCGCGCACGCGGCGGCAGCACCCCATGTGGGCCGGTCCGCGCTCGATGCGGTGGAGCTGATGAATGTGGGCGTGAACTACATGCGGGAGCACATGCCCTCCGATGCGCGCGTGCATTATGCCACCACCAATACCGGTGGTGACGCGCCGAATGTGGTGCAGGCCTTTGCGGAATCGCTCTATCTGGTGCGCTCGCCGCACCTGCCCGATGCGGAGCGGCTGTTCGAGCGCGTGAAGAGGATCGCGGAGGGTGCGGCCCTGATGACGGAGACCTCCGTATCCGTGCAGATCACGGATGCCACGTCGAACGTGGTGCCCAACAAGGCACTGCAGGAGGCCATGTACGAGAACATGCGCCGTCTCGGGCCGCCGGCCTTCGACGACACCGACTACGCTTTCGCCGAGAAGCTGCAGAAGGCGGCTCTGACGAACGAGGAGATTCTGGCAAGCGTCAAGCCGCATGATCTCTCGCTCAGAACCAAGGTGCTGCATGACGGCGTGCTCCCCATGCCGCTCCGCGAGGAGGTCATGATGGGCACCACCGACGTGGGCGACGTGAGCTGGATCGTGCCGACGGTTCAGTGCCACACGGCCTGCTTTGCCATCGGAACCCCGTTCCACACCTGGCAGCTCGTCACGCAGGGCAACCTGCCTGCCGCCCACAAGGGCATGGTGCTGGCCGCCAAGGCCATGGCGGCGACGGCTGCCGATTGCCTGCGCAATCCTGACCTCGTCATGCGGGCGAAGGCGGAGCTGAAGGAGCGCACCGGCGATCGGGATTATCGCTGCCCGATCCCGGAGAACGTCACGCCGGACGACCTGCGGGCCAAAGCCGCCTGATTTCGGTCTATCCCGATTCTGCAAACACTCCGGCTTGGCGCCGGTGTGTTCTTGCAATTCGGCAAGGCCGCCTTGGCATCCCACAGGCTCGAAAGGCCACCGCCACGGGTCTATCTTCATCGCAACTTCGATGGAGAAAACACCATGCAACTGACGGGCATTCATCATTTGACGGCCGTCACCGCGGACGCGCCCCGCAACCACGCTTTCTACACCCAATCCCTCGGGATGCGCCTCGTGAAGAAGACGGTGAACCAGGACGACGTGAGCGCCTATCATCTGTTCTATGCGGACGGAAAGGCCTCGCCGGGCACGGACATCACCTTCTTCGACTGGCCGGTGGAGCGGGAGCGGCGCGGCACGCACAGCATTTCGCAGACCGCCCTGCGCGTGAACGGCGAAAAGGCGCTGCACTGGTGGAAGGATCGTTTCGCGAGCCTCGACATCCGCAGCGAGTCGATCGTGGAGCGCGACGGACGGCTCACCCTCGATTTCGAGGATTTCGAGGGCCAGCGCCTCAGCCTCGTCGACGATGGCGGACAAGGCGAGGTCCATCCGTGGGAGCGGAGCCCTGTGCCGGTCGAGTACCAGATCCGGGGCCTTGGCCCGATCCGGATCAGCGTGCCGAAGCTCGAACGTACCGCTCGCGTGTTGACGGAGGCCATGGACATGCGTGCCGCCCGTGAGTATCGCGTCGGCGATACGCCGGTCCATGTGTTCGAGATGGGTGAGGGTGGTCCGGCGGCGGAGCTGCATGTTGCGGTCGAGCCCGGCCTTCCTCCGGCCCGACCCGGGGCCGGCGGCGTGCACCACGTGGCCTTCCGGACACCCAACGAGCAGTCCTATCAGGAATGCTGGGAGCGGCTGCAATCCTTGCGGGCACCCTCCAGCGGGCCGGTCGATCGCTACTACTTCCAGAGCCTCTACTTCCGCGAGCCGAACGGAATTCTGTTCGAGATTGCCACGGACGGTCCGGGCTTCGCCACGGACGAGCCCATGGACAAGCTCGGTGAGCGCCTGGCCCTCCCGCCTTTCCTGGAGCCGCGCCGGGCGCAGATCGAGGCAGGCCTCAAGCCTCTTTAGCCCGTCCTTGGCTGAAGTCGAAAAGGACCGCAATCCTAGAACCGCCTCGCACCCTCATGCGAGGCGGTTTTTCTTTGCAAGTTCAATCGATGATCTGATGCCGCTACGCTAAAATAACCATTACAAAATAACACTGGCCGATTCGCCGCTTTTACTTCTGAGGCAGAGTTGTGTAACACTTTGATCAATTTTATGTGCTTCTATCGCTTAGATTAATTGTCCGTAGGGGATCTATATGCTTGGCAACAAGACGAGAACGGGCCTGCTAGGAACGTTTGTCGCGTTCCTGGGAATCATGGGTGTGGCTTATGCCGCCTCGCTGGCTGCCCCCAAGGAGCGGCCGATCCTCACGATTTCGGGCAAGATCGGCGTGACCAACAAGGACAACACGGCGCAGTTCGATCGCGCGATGCTGGAATCCCTTGGTCTCGTTTCCATCGAGACGACGACGCCCTGGTACGAAGGCAAGGTCAAGTTCGAGGGCGTATCCCTCGACAAGCTGATGAAGCAGGTGGAAGCGAAGGGAGAGCGCGTTTCGGTCGTTGCGCTCAACGATTACGCCACCGAGATCCCGATGGCGGACTTTGCCAAGTTCAACGTCATTCTCGCGCTCAAGCGCGACGGCGAATATATGCCCGTCCGGGACAAAGGTCCGCTCTTCATCGTTTATCCCTATGACAGCAATCCGGAGCTCAAGAGCCAGACCTACTATGCCCGCTCGGCTTGGCAGGTTGCCAAGATCGAAGTGAAGTAGCCGCCGTCGGCAGGCCTCGGAGGCCCCAGCACTTGTCACTGCGCACCTTCAAAACGGTCATTGCAATCGTCATTGGCGGTTTTCTGATTGCCGGCATCTACATCTCGGTGCTGGTCGTTCAACGCCAGGGTGCGTTGCAGCAGATCTCGGTGTACAACCCGGCCTGGGAGGCCGGGCAAGCGGCTTCCGAGTTCATCCGCCTCGAACAACGCCTAGCCGAGTTTGGAACGCCGGGAAGCAACATCGACAAGGACGAGGTCGATCTGCGCTTCGACATCCTGCTCGGCAGGGCGCAGATGCTGAACGAGGGGAGCTTTCAGGATCTCCTGCAGCGCAATCCCGAGCATCACGCCACTCTTCGGGAATTCCAGGAGACGCTTACCGCAGCCCAGCCTTTGATCGCGCAGATCGAGCGAAATCCGGCGGCAGCCCGGGAGGCCTTGGAACTCCTGCGTCCCCTGGAAGGCAGGCTCGCACAGCTCGCGTCCGTGGCTCATAATCATGGAGCCGCGCTCGTCCAGAAGGATCAGCAGGAACTGATCAGGCTGCATTGGGCCTTCTCCGGCATCGCGGCAAGCCTGATCCTCGTCGGCGTCGTCCTGATCTTTTTGCTCGACAAGCATAATCGGCTGCTGGCACGGGCGCATGAGGAACTGCACGTCCTGGCGCATCAGGACTCGCTCACGGGGCTGCCCAACCGGGTGGTGCTCCGCAGCGAGCTCGAGCATGCCCTGACACGCTTGAGACCGAACGGACGCACGGTCTCCGTTTCCTATCTGGATCTGGATCATTTCAAGGATGTGAACGATTCCTTCGGGCACGAGACGGGCGACGAACTGCTCAAGGCCGTAGCCGATCGCCTGCGTGCCTGCATTCCCGCCAGCGAAGGCCAAGTGCGCAATTTGATTTCACGGTTCGGGGGCGACGAGTTTGCCATCCTCCAGACCGGAATCCGCCGGGCTGAGGAAAGCGCTGCCCTCGCGACGCGCATCGTCGAGGCTCTGCGCGCGCCCTTCAGCGTGAATGGGCAGGAACTCTTCATCGGCACGAGCATCGGCATCGCCCTGGCTCAGAGGAACATGACCTCGAGCCAGATCCTAAAGCATGCGGACATGGCGCTCTACCACGCCAAGGCCGACGGGCGGGGCACGTTCCGATTCTTCCAACCGGACATGGACGAGCAGCTTCAGGCTCGCCGTGCTCTGGAGGTCGATCTGCGCAAGGCCATGACCAACGGCGAGTTCGAGCTGTTCTACCAGCCGCAGATCAACATCCAGAAGAACGAGATCGGGGGCTTCGAGGCGCTCCTGCGCTGGCATCACCCCGAACGCGGTCTCGTGCCGCCGGCCGAGTTCATCCCGGTGATCGAGGATACCGGCCTCATCTCGCCCCTGGGCGATTGGATCATCGAGCAGGCCTGCAAGGAAGCCGCTACCTGGCCCCACGACGTCCATGTCGCGGTCAATCTCTCGCCGATACAGTTCCGGAACAGGGGTCTCGTGCAGAGCGTCAGCCGGGCTCTGGCGGCATCGGGCCTTGCTCCGAACCGGCTGGAGCTTGAGATCACCGAGTCGGTGCTGCTCCAGGACAACGAGATGACCGTCTCCACGCTGCATCAGCTGCGCCGGCTCGGCGTGCGCATCGCGATGGACGATTTCGGCACCGGCTACTCCTCTCTGAGCTATCTGCGCAGTTTTCCGTTCGACAAGATCAAGATCGACCAGTCCTTCGTACGGGAGATGTCCCAGCGGGCGGATTGCCTCGCGATCGTGCAGTCCGTCGCCAACCTGGGCGCCAGCCTGGGCATGCCTACTGTGGCCGAAGGCATCGAGACGGAGGATCAGCTGCGGCAGGTCCAGGCCGCCGGGTGCACCGATGCGCAGGGCTATTATTTCGGACGTCCGAAGCCGGCGCGAGAATTGGTTCACACTCTGGATGCTCTCAAGCACAAGGTCAGAGTAGCCTAGGAGCCGATGGATCGAGGTTCTTCAAACCCTTCTGATCGAGGTACGGCGCCTTCGTGCGATTTTGTCGAAGAAGCGAAATATGCTAGGCACATTTTCCATTGCGTGAACGCCGAGATGCGAAGCGGAGCGATTGTTCGGCACGCATCGGCTTCGATCAGCGATCAGCAAACAACCGGCGACGGGAGCAGGGTGAATGAAGACATATTGCGAGTTTACGTTCGAGGCCGCGCACTCGGTGGCTCCCTATTCCGGGCTGCACGGGCATACCTTCATCGTCAAGCTCACCTTCGGTGGAGCCGTTGACGAGGTCTATGGCTGGCCGGTCAATCTCTACGACGTCGAGAACTACATCAAGGAGATCAAGGGCGAGCACGGATCGGGCCTCGATCACGGTAATCTCGATCTCAATCCTGAGATCGGCATCGCCTCCCTGGAGAACGTCACCACGTATATCTGGCGGCTCGTGAAGGCCCGTTTTCCGAACCTCGAGGAGGTGGAGCTCAAGCGCGGAATGCCCGGCTCCGCGGAAGGCTGCATCTATCGCGGCGAGCCGGCGAGCAGCAGCAGCCTCGCGGCCTAGAACGTCGATCCTGAAAAACAAAAGAGCCGCCTCGCGGAGGCGGCTCTTTTCGTGTCCGATATCGGTTGGTTACGGCGTGAAGCCGAAGGAATAGGATACCGTCAGCCCGACGCCGACCTGGTGCTCCGAGCCGAATTGCTTGACGATCGGGCTGTCAGCCGCATCGCCCACCAGATGCTTGTAGGTGACGAAGGCGGTGGTCGACCATTGCTGCGACCAGTCGTAGCTGACCGCGCCCGTCGCACCCACGGACGTGATGCCGCCGGAAGGCCGGTACGGGGTCACCTGGCCGTTCAGCGCCGCCTCGACGGGCGTCACGCCGAAATAGGTGCGGGTGAATTCGCCGTCGCCCAAAGCAAGCCGGGGCCCGACCGAGACAGTGAACGCTCCGAACCGCTGAACCGCGTCGAGGCCGAAATCGGCCACGAATCCTTCATGACCACCGAAGCCGCGCCGGATCTCGGCGCGGGCCCGCAGGAACTCGAGCGGCCAATATTCCACGAAAACGCCGGGCTCCACCGCCCAGTCGATCTTCTCCAGGCCGAAGAGCTCCCGGTTGTCCTGCAGGTAACGTCCGCCCACGAAGCGGCCCACGACACCGAACCGGACCGCGGAATCCTCCAGGAACGAAAAGCTCAGGCCGTCATCGGGAGCGCTGAAGCGCTCGACCGTGCCGGCGCGGCGGAAGCTCAGGGACGGATAGCCGATAAAGCTGAACTCGTCCGAGCCCGGATAGGACGGTCCCACCCGCAGATTGCCCTTCACGGTGACGATCCAGCCCGAGGAGGCCTGAACGGGCTCCGGCGAGAAAAACAAATCGGCCGCCTGGGCCATGGTCGAACCCGCCACGAAGGCCGTCAGAAAGGCGAAGGATGGGGCTGCGCGCATGGCTTTTCCGATTCAAGATTCCACCCCGCCGTGGTGGCCTCAAACGGACGTAAGGTCAAGCCTCGGTTGCGCCTATGGTTTCGCCTTGGTGACGGTTTCGGAAGCGGATCAAGTTGCAGACGCGGGAGAACTTTCACGCACCTGGGCGGTTGAACACGAGACAGAATGTTGCAAGGGAGAGGTTCTTGTCCGTGACCAGTGCCAGCCGCCCGCAGCCGGACGAATTCTACCCCAAGCCGCCGCCGACCGAGCCGGTTCCCATCATGCCGGCTCCCCCTGAGACGCCTCTGCCGTCGACACCCCCAGGCGCGCCGTCGTCTCTGCCCGAACAGCCGCCGGAGCCCGACAAGCCTGTCATCCATCCGATGCTGCCGCCCGAGGTTCCCTGAGAGCGGCGACACAGGATCGAGGGAAGACTGGCGACAGCGACCGTCAAGACGGATGGACCTCACACCACGGGAGCCTTGAGCCGTTTCAGGCGCCGTCGACGCGAAGATTGTTCTGGACGTGCGCGACGCCCGAGGCCAGCTCCGCCAGATCTTCGGCCCGGCGCCTGACGCCGCGGCTGGATACCGTGCCGGCGAGAGTGACCTCACCGTCCTTCACCGACACTTCGATATTCGAGGCATCGATGAACGGGTCTTCCGTGAGGCGCTCGCACACATCCTCATGAATGCGCTCGTCGGACCGCTTGTATCCCTTGGGACCGCGTCCGCTATGAGCACCGAAGGAGCGCCCGTCCTCTCGGCCGGAGCGAACGTCCGGATCGTTCGGGTCCCGTGACCCGAAGGCGCCCAGGCCCGAACGATGACGGCTGTAGCCGGGATCGAACCCCTCGTCGTCCGCAGGCCCGCCCCGTCCGTCGTCGACCACGCCGCCGGCAAACTCGTTGGCGTCGCTGCCGTAGCCGCCCGGGTATTCCCGGCCCTCGCCTCGGAAGCCGACGGCGCCGCGCGGAGGCACATCGCCGTAGCCGTTGTCGTCATCGAATGGGTTCCGATTCCTGCGGCGGGTGTCTACCATTATGTCTGCTCCTTCGATTGCAGGAGCAACCACCCCGCTTCCCCTCCGGTTCCACACGAAAGGAGCGCAGATTCGATCGCCATGAAGGCAGCCCAGCGCACTAGGCTTTTCAACGATATCTTTGCCCGCGACGGAGGGCATTGCGTCTACTGCGGCATCCCGGCGCGGCGACCGGGCCGTGGCGTGAAACGGGCGCCCGATCTCGCGACCCTCGACCATGTGCTGCCCAGGTCCTTCGGTGGTCCTCTCGACCGGGACAACATCGTGCTGGCCTGCTCCGCCTGCAACAACGAGCGCGGCACCATGGATGCACGGGAGTTCGGAGACTTGAAGGCTCGTCAGAAAAAGACCATGGGCCTTTGATGCCGCATGGGGTTGGAACAGGGCCGTCCGTCCGACGTTCGACAGCAGGAAACGCCACGGCGAAAGGACGGGTGCGATGAATATCGAGGATCAAGTGCGCGAGGCCATCGTCGCCGAGCTGAAGCGTCAATCGGAGGCGGGACAGCAGGGGCTTCGGGTCAAGTCCGGCGAAGCCGAAATGATCACCATCGAGGGCCGCGTCAATCTCGACGAGCTGACCATGGCGGTGGTGGGGTCACTGGCCGGAGGGCCATGATCCCTCAGGCGCTCGCGGCCGCTGCTCCACGTTCCGCCGAGATCGCTTCCTGCCGGTGACCCAAGGCCAGATAGCGGAAGCGATGCGAGCTTCCGGGCGCATCGTTCAGAAGTGCCAGACTCTGTTCCATGTCGCGCTTGCCGGCCGCCCAGCGATCGCGGATGGAAGAGGGCGAATAGTCGAAGGTCTTGCCGGCGCGCTCGTCGCTGCCCGCATAATAGGCCAGGTGGAGGAGTGTTGCCTTGGGGCCCTCCGGCTCCCACCGGTCGCGCAGGGCATATTCGCGCTCGAGGGCCTTCAAAGTCCGCCGCGTGGCGCTGGCGAAGATCAGATCGTTCGCGCGCTCCGCAGTTGAGCCGAGCGAGGCCGGGCGTACCGCTTGCAGGCTGAACAACTCGACGGCGATGCAGGTGAAGTCCTGGTTCATCGGCTCGGCGAACGGCACGTCGAGAGGCAGATTGTTGGTGTAGCCGGGGTCACACAGCAACCGGCCGCCGATCTCGACGGGTGGAAAGACCGGCGTGATCGCGGCGCTGGCCAGGAAATGCTCGGGCCCGAGCGTGTCGCGCGTCGTGTCGAACAGCACCTCGTCACCCGATTCGAGGTCGACGCAGCCGATGGTGAGCCTGATATCGCCCCGGTTCAGCCTGTCGAAGTCCACAAGCCGCTCCAATGTCTGTCGCAGAGGCGTGTGGTCGTAGAGAGCGACGTCATCGGGCATCCAGGGCAGCATGGAGAGCATTCCCGGGAAGCGATGCCCGAACAGGCCCGGCCGCCCGAACAGGAGCGCCGTGATCGTGTGAAGCTCGTTGTAGGTGTGCCGGACTTTCGTGCCGCGTCCCAGAAGCCCCGGTGAACGAATCATCGCCTCGTCCCAGAAAGCCTTGAGCCGGGGCAGCCGGTCCTCGGGCGCATTCCCGGCGATGATCGCGGCCGTGACCGCTCCGATGGATCCGCCGACGATCCGTTGCGGTTCGATCGCCTGATGCAGCAGGGTTTCGTAAGCGCCGGCCAAGTAAGAGCCGAGTGCGTTGCCGCCGCCGAGCACCAGCACGAGCGAATGCTCCTTGTCTGGTAATGCTCGACCGAGTTTCGACGAAGAGGTCATCGTGAATGCCTTGGCCCGTCAGCAGACGTTGCCGGGTTTGAAAGAGCGCTCGTATGGGATCATAGGAGAGGCCGGGAAACGTCCGCCTCCGGCAAGGGTTCCGAAATCGGCAGGCAAATACAGGGAGAAGGTCTTGGCAAAGCAGGATATTTCGATTCGGACGGAAGACGGAACCGCCAGGGCCGGGCTGTTCCGCCCGAGTCATCCCACCACGGCCGGCGTCATCCTCTACATGGATGCCTTCGGTCCACGCCCTGCCCTCGATGCTATGGCCGAGCGGCTCGCGGATGAAGGCTATGCGGTTCTCGTTCCCGATCTCTTCTACAGGTTCGGCGATTACGGCCCCTTCGATGCCAGGACGGCCTTTTCGGAAGAGCCCACCCGCACCGCATTGAGGAGCATGATCGACGGCACCAGCCAGGACATGACCTGTCGCGATACGGCGACGTTCCTCGACGCGCTCACCCAGGCAGGCGCCACGGGGCGGATCGGCGCAGTCGGCTATTGCATGGGCGGCAGCCGCGCCATCCGTGCGGCTGCGGCCTATCCCGACCGTATTGCCGCCGCCGCGAGCTTCCATGGCGGACGCCTTGCGAGCGATGCGCCCGACAGCCCGCATCGTCACGTGTCCTCGATCAAGGGACGCGTCTATGTGGGCAGCGCCGGCGTCGACGGCAGCTTCCCGCCCGAACAATCGGCCCTGCTGGCGGAGGCTTTGCGCCGGGCCGAGACCGACCACAGCGTTTATGACGAGCGCGGAGCCGAGCGGCATTGGAAGCGCCTGCTGACCTTCTTCGAAGAGACGCTGCGCTGACATCCTTCAGGCAGGCCCGGACACCTTCGACGGCAGCGGGAACAGGCTCACGAAGCGCTGGGCGAGGGCACGATCGCCCTCGATCCGTAACGCGCCGGCCTGTTCCAATGTCTCCAGAGGCTGCCCGCCATAGATCGCACCGGCCAGGACCGACGGAGTTCCTGCCAGGATCACGTCGGCCTCGTCGAGGGGAGCGCGGTCAATCCTGATCCGTCCACCGGCAAGCCGGGCGAGGAAGGTCTCCTCCCCGATGCGAAATCCGACTCGGGCGTCCATGCCCTTCGCCCGCTCCGCATCGAACATCGTCCTCATGGACAGCACCAGGGAAGCCGTGCTGAACGGGAGGGTCGGGTCGTGCGAGGGCGAGCGTGCCGCCCAGCGCCCCAACGCCTGAAAGATAGGCTCACTTTCGTATCCCCAATCCGTCAGCTCATAGACCTGCACCGACGCGGGCGGGGGCAGCTTGCGCCGCACCAGAATGCCGGCGCTCTCCAATCCCTCCAGGCGCTGGGTGAGAACATTGGCGCTGATGCCCGGCAGGCTCTCCCGCAGGTCGCTGAAGCGCTTCGGTCCCAGCATGAGCTCGCGCATCACGAGAAGGGCCCAGCGCTCGCCGACGAGGTCAAGGGCATGGGCGGTCGCGCAGGCGTCCTCATAATGGCGCTTGGGCCGGCTCTGTGGATCGTGAGTTATTTTTTCTAACTTCATAGTTGCTATTTATAACTTTCCGTGGAATCAATGTCAAATCACAAGCCGAGAGGGAGAAACCCAATGCCCAAGCTGATCTTCGTGAACCTGCCCGTCGCCGATCTGCCGAAGTCCATCGCCTTCTATGAGGCCCTGGGTGCCGTGAAGAACGAGCAGTTCACCGACCATACCGCCGCCTGCATGGTCTTCTCCGAGACCATCCATGCGATGCTCCTGACCCACGACAAGTTCCGCGAATTCACGCCGAAAAAGATCGCCAATGCCAAGGAAACCTCGGAGGTTCTGATCTGCCTCTCCGCCGACAGCCGCGACAAGGTCGACGCGACCCTTGCCAAGGCCATGGCCGCCGGCGGCAGGGGCGATCCTGGCCCGAAGCAGGATTTCGGCTTCATGTATGGCCGCAGCTTCGAGGATCTCGACGGTCACATCTGGGAAGTGATGTGGATGGACATTGCAGCAGCCACGGAAGCCATGAGCAACAGCACTCCGGCGTGAGCTCACGCCAGTGGAAGGAGGACATGAGATGACTGACCAACAGGCTACCAAGCACGAACTTGTCGTCACGCGCCTGATCGATGCGTCGCCCGAGACGGTCTACAAGGTTTGGACCGAGCGTACCGGCGAATGGTGGGCGCCGCGCCCCTACACCACACCGGAGGTCGATTTCGACCTCCGGCCCGGGGGACGCTGCCGGGCCCTGATGCGCGCGCCCGACGGCACCGACATGCCCGACGAGGATGGCGTGTTTCTCGAGGTCGTGCCGAACCGCAAGATCGTCTTCACCAATGCCTTCGCGCCCGGATGGATTCCGCAGAATCCCTTCATGGTGGTGATCGTCACCTTCGACCCCGAAGGTTCAGGGACGCGCTATACCGCCCGGGTGCTCCATTGGAACGAAGAGACGCTCAGACAGCACGAGCAGATGGGTTTCTATGAGGGCTGGGGCGCCGTGGCGGGCCAACTGGCTGAACTCGCCGAAAGCAAGCCTGTAGCCACTGCAGCATAAGACGCCGAGAGGGAGCGAACGAATGACCACGACGTCCTACACAGCGGCACCGAACGCCAACAGCAGAACCGGCGCAAGCGTCTGGACCGGGCGGGCCTTGAGCGGCCTCGTCGTCCTCTTCCTCCTGTTCGACGGCGCGATCAAGCTGGTGCCGCTTCAGGTGGTGATCGACACGGCGGTCCCGCTCGGCTGGCCGGCCGATCCCGCTCTCTGGCGCACGCTCGGCCTCGTGCTCATCGCGTCCGCCTTGCTTTATGCCTACCCCCGCACGTCGATCCTGGGAGCCATCCTGATCACCGCCTATCTTGGCGGGGCTATCGCCACCCATGTGCGCATCGGCAGCCCGCCGTTCAGCCACACGCTGTTCGGCGTCTATCTCGGAATCGCGCTGTGGGCCGGCCTCTGGCTGCGCGATCCGCGGGTGCGAGCGCTCCTGCCGCTCGCCCGCTGACATCTCACTCGAGCATCTTCTCTCGGCTGCATGACGCGCCGCCGCTCACGCGACGGCCGTGGCAAGCTGGATCTGCAACCCGTCGACCACGACGCGGTTTCGTCCGGCCGCCTTGGCCTTGTAGAGAGCCCCGTCCGCCCGCTCGATGACATCCTGAATATCCCGATCCTCGAGGCGGGCCATGGCGCCACCGACGCTGATGGTGACGGACAGGTTCTGGTCCTGATGCTTGATCGAAAGAGCCTCGATCGCACGGCGCAGATTCTGGGCTACCGTGATGATTCCATTCGCATCGACCGCGTGCATGAGAACAATGAACTCCTCGCCGCCGAAACGGGCGATGATGTCGGAGGAGCGCAGGGCCTTCGTCAAAACGGTTCCGACGGCCTGGATCACGGCATCGCCGGCGGCATGTCCGTAGGTGTCGTTGACCCTCTTGAAGAGATCGATGTCGAGGAGCAGGACGGCCAGGGAACGTTCAGAGCGTCGGGAGAGAGTGAAAGCGTCGTCGGCCAGGAGGCTGAAGCCACGACGGTTGAGGAGCCCGGACAGGGCGTCCGTCTCGGCCAGCTGGCGAAGCGCGGTCACGTCCTTCTCACGCTGCGAGGCAACCTCGATCACCTGCTGCTCCGCCGCACCGGCTCGTCGGAGAAGCGAGCGGAGTGCTGCCGAGAGCCTGATGATCTCCAAGGATCCTGTCACGCGGGGGACCTGGGAGATTGTTGGATCGCGGCCAATCTTGTCCGCAGCCTGAATGATCGCCTGCAAGGGACGGGCAACGCCCCGCGCGATGAAAAGCGCGCAGATCAGGCCGGCCAATGCGATCACGCATCCCAAACCGATGATCGTCCAGACGATCCCCTTGGTGGCAGCAAACGCGATGCTGTCAGGCTGGCGGGAGATCACGATCCAGTTGAGTCCAGGGTAATCTTTGTAGCCGTCGGCGACGGCATAGCCGGTCAGCATGGGTTCAGGGCCAGACGGATCCTCAAAGGCGCCCGTCCTGGCTTGGCGCATCGCGCGGATCTGCTCGTCCGTGAACGGCCTGCTGCCGATCGATGGGCCAAGGAGCATCGTTCCGTCGCCGGAGAGAATCCAGATCGATTTGCCATTCGACCGAGCCTGGCTGCGGAGAATGGTCTGGCGCCGCTCCTCCGCCCAGGTCCAGCTTAGGTGAGCGCCGATCACACCGACCACGCGGCCGCTCTCGTCACGAACCGGCGCCGCGACGTCGACGAAGCGGAAGGGCTCATTGTTCGGCCCGGGACCGAGAAGAGCGGCAAGGAGCTTGGCTTCGTGCACATCGCCGACAGCGGGGCCCTTGAGGCCATCCTGGAACCATGGACGTGCCTGAACGGACTGGCCCTCGAGCATGCCCTGCGTCGCGGCCCGGACCGTTCCCTCGGGCGTGACATAGCCGATCCAGGCATAGTCAGGATACGAGGTCCGCAACTGCTCGAGCACTTGGCGAATCACCGTCGGATCGCCCCTCCAGATGTCCTTCAGGGGCGGCATGGCGGCGAGATTGCGGATTTCCCGGTAGCGTTCGAACATGCCGCGATCCAGGGTGCTCGTCGTGAGCGCCGCATCATGGGCTTCGTTGCTCATGACGATCTGCCGGACACGGCTCTGAGCGATATAGGCCGCTCCCGCAGCAAGGACACACACGAGCGCCAGGCACAGCACGCCGACCAGCAGGGTGACCTGCTGCCGGAGCGACCAATGCCGCATTGCTACCATGGGTGCCGTCCGTTGAGAGATGAGGGATCCTAAAGCCGAGCCTTATACCCGCATGTGCATCTTCGCGGCATCTTTCATGATGGATGGTTAAATTTGCTTTGCCGGCGCCTCGATGCTCGCCCGCATAGGATTGAAAAGACACCGTCCCTATGCAAGCTTGAGCACGTACCCGGGGGAAAGCGATGGTCGTTTATGTGTTGGCGCTCCTGATCGGAGTGATCGCCGGCTTGCGTGCGATGACAGCTCCCGCGGCCATCAGCTGGGCGGCCTACCTTGGCCTCATCAATCTCGAGGGCACCTGGCTCGCGTTTTTGGGCTATCGCTTCACGCCCTGGATCATGACGGTCCTCGCCCTCGGTGAACTGATCGGCGACAAGCTGCCGACCACGCCCAGTCGCAAGACCCTGCTTCCCTTCGCAACCCGGATCATCGTCGGCGGCCTGTGCGGCGGCGCGATTGCCGCCCAGGGCGGATCCTTCCTGGGCGGGCTCGTGGCCGGAGCCGTGGGCGGGATCATCGGCACGCTTGGAGGAGCGGAAGGCCGGGCGCGCCTCGCGGCCGCCTTCGGCAAGGATCGTCCCGCCGCCCTGATCGAGGACGCCATTGCGCTCCTCGGAGCGGCGCTGATCGTAGGAGCGGTACCATGACCCAATCGTTCGATGCCATCGTGGTCGGCGCCGGACAGGCCGGGCCGTCGCTCGCCGGGCGGCTAGCCGCGGCGGGCATGAAGGTCGCCATCATCGAGCGCAAGCTTTTCGGCGGAACCTGCGTCAACACCGGATGCATGCCGACGAAAACCCTGGTGGCGAGCGCCTATGCGGCGCATCTCGCCCGCAGGGGGGCGGATTACGGCGTGTCCATCGCAAGCCCCATCGCCATCGACATGAAGCGCGTCAGGGCTCGCGCCGACACGGTCTCGGCCAATGCGCGCACGAATGTCGAGACCTGGCTCCGAGGCATGGACGGCCTGACCGTCCTTGAAGGGCATGCCCGTTTCGAGGGACCGGACACGATCCGTGTCGGCGAAGAGACGCTGACGGCGCCGCGCATCTTTCTCAATGTGGGCGGCCGCGCGAGCATCCCCGACATGCCGGGCGTCGATACGGTTTCCTATCTGACCAACACGTCGATCCTGCAGCTCGATACGCTTCCCCGGCACCTCGTCGTGGTGGGCGGCAGCTATATCGGGCTTGAGTTCGCGCAGATGTACCGCCGTTTCGGCGCGCAGGTGACCGTCGTCGAGAAAGGACCGCGCCTGATCGCCCGCGAGGACGAGGATGTATCCGAGGCCATTCGCGACATCCTGACCGGCGAAGGGATCACCATCCGCACCAACGCCACCTGCATCGGCTTCAAGCCGCATGCGGACGGCGTGGCGGTCGATGTCGACTGCACCTCCGGCGAACCGGTCGTGGTCGGTTCGCACGTGCTGCTCGCCGTCGGACGCCGCCCCAACACGGACGACCTCGGCCTCGACAGGGCCGGCGTTGCGGTCGACGCAAGGGGCATGATCGTCGTCGACGATCATCTCGCGACGAACGTGCCCGGCATCTGGGCGCTGGGGGACTGCAACGGCCGCGGCGCCTTCACCCACACCGCCTACAACGATTACGAGATCGTCGCCGCCAATCTGCTCGACGGCGGGTCGCGGCGGGTGAGCGACCGGCTTTTGGGTTATGCGCTCTATATCGATCCGCCGCTCGGTCGTGTCGGCATGACGGAAACGGAGGCGCGCAAGACCGGTCGCAAGCTTCTCGTTTCCAAGCGTCCGATGACGCGGGTCGGGCGCGCGATCGAGAAGGACGAAACCAAAGGCTTCATGAAGATCGTCGCCGATGCCGATACGAAGAAGATCCTCGGCGCGGCCATTCTCGGGACCGGCGGCGACGAGGCGATCCACGGCGTCCTCGACATGATGAATGCCGGCGTCGACTACCCGGCCCTGCAATGGGCGGTCCCGATCCATCCGACCGTCGCGGAGTTGATCCCGACGGTTTTGGGAGACCTGAAGCCCGCCGTGTGAGCCCAGCCGGGACTCCATCATCTGACGCGCACGAACGGATTCCGTGTCCGCACGATTTAGCCGGCTGCATTACGGAACTGTAATTCTCCCGCAATGCAACGGGTAAACGGCCACGCCTACCTTGATCCCTGCAAGCGCACCTTTCGTTGCTGTGTCGGCTCAACCGGAGGATCATCCATGACGTTGAACCAGGAGATCAAAGGGCAGGGAGGAGCGACGCTGTCGCCCTTGGATCTGAAGCAGATCAGAGAGGCCGTCAGCGAGGTGCGAGCGGCAAGTCCGGGGAGCGTCCTGGCCGACCTGGTCGAAAGGAAGATCCAGGCGCTTGAGGATGCCGATCCGAACCGGCTGTTTGACGCAATGCAGGAATGGCGGATCTTCAGTTAGGAGTCGACCCTTCAGGAGCATGGCCGGTTCCACCATCACCTAATCGGTTTCGTCCCTCTGTTCGAGAATGCGCTCCCACAAGGCGTCCGCGGCATGGTTGCGGCAATCAGGCGACCTGAACAGACGGATCTCGACCGCGATGTCGAAGCTGTCCGGCCCAGCCCGCACGAGCCGCTTGCGCGTCAAATCCTCCTCGGCCAAGCCGAGGGGCAGCCAAGCGATGCCGTGTCCCTCGCGAGCCATGGTCATCAGCGTGGCGGCCAGGTGCGAGGTGAAGACGCTCTCCAGCCTGACCGCTTCGGTGCTTCTGATCGGGTGAGCTGCGAGGATGCGGCCAAGCCCGGATGCGGAGCTGTAGGCGAGCAATCGCGCCGGCGTGTTGGGTATACCGGGAAGGGGCCAGAGGGGCCGGCCGTCCGGATCCGGCGCGCAGACCGGAACCAGCAGATCCTTGCCCGCACAGATGCTCTCGAAGCGGCTGTCGTCGAAGCGCGTCGGCACATCGGCGTGGGAGTGGCAGAGCAGGAAATGCACTTCGCCCCCGAGCATGATCTGCTCGCAGGCTTCCATGCTGTCCGAGATCAGGTTGAGCGTGCCGAGCGTCTCGACGCCCATGTGCCGGCGGATCCATGCGGGGAAGAAGGTGAAGGACAGGGCGTGCGTCGCGGCAATCGACAGCGATCCCGTCTCTCGCTCGCCCACGGAGTGGGTTTCGCGGCGGGCGCGATGCAGATTGCGCATCAGGTCCTCCGCCAGGGGCCGGAAATGATGCCCCGCCCGCGTCAGGCTGGCGCCCTGAGCGCCCCGCACGAAGAGCGGCGTTCCGGCCCAGTCCTCGAGAGCGCGAATCCGCCGGCTGAAGGCCGGCTGCGAGACGTTGCGGGCCTCCGCAGCGCGGGAAAAGTTCTTCTGCTCCGCCAGAACCAGGAAATCCTCGAGCCAGGTCAGGTCCATCTCGATGCCGATCATGCATAACGCGAACCGATCTTGGCATTGGCCCGTCGGCGGTGTCCAGGCGTATGAAGACATCCGCCCCGCATCATCCCAACGCGAGAAGATTGTCCATGCGCATCATCGATGTCCGCGAAATTACCCAGCCGATCGCCTCGCCGATCCGCAATGCCTATATCGACTTCTCGAAGATGACGACGAGCCTCGTCGCCGTCGTGACCGACGTGGTGCGCGACGGTCGCCGCGTCGTCGGCTACGGGTTCAACTCGAATGGCCGCTACGGACAGGGCGGCCTCATCCGCGAGCGCTTCCGCGACAGGATTCTCGAGGCCGCCCCTGAGAGCCTGTTGGATGACATCGGCGGCAACCTCGATCCGCACAAGATCTGGGCCACGATGATGAAGAACGAGAAGCCGGGCGGCCATGGCGAGCGCTCGGTGGCGGTCGGCACCCTCGACATGGCGATCTGGGATGCCACGGCCAAGATCGCCGGCAAGCCGCTCTTCCGCTTGCTGGCGGATCGCCAGGGTCGTGAGGCCAACCCGAGGGTCTTCGTCTATGCCGCCGGCGGCTACTATTACCCGGGCAAGGACGACGGCGCCCTGCGGGCCGAGATGCGCAGCTACCTCGACCGCGGCTACAATGTCGTGAAGATGAAGATCGGCGGCGCTTCCATCGCCGAGGATCAGCGTCGGATCGAAGCGGTGCTCACCGAGATCGGATCCCAGGCGCAGCTGGCCGTTGACGCGAACGGACGTTTCGATCTTGAGACGGCGATCGCCTATGCCAAGATGCTGCGCCATTACCCGCTGTTCTGGTACGAGGAGGCCGGGGATCCCCTCGACTACGCGCTCCAGGCCGCGCTCTCCGAATTCTATCCCGGCCCGATGGCGACCGGCGAGAACCTGTTCTCGCACCAAGATGCGCGCAATCTCCTGCGCTACGGCGGCATGCGGCCGGACCGCGACTGGCTGCAGTTCGATTGTGCGTTGGCCTATGGGCTGGTGGAGTACCTGCGCACCCTCGACGTGCTCGCGCAGTTCGGCTGGTCGCCGTCCCGTTGCATCCCGCATGGCGGGCACCAGATGTCCCTCAACATCGCGGCGGGGCTCGGGCTGGGCGGCAACGAGAGCTATCCGGACCTGTTCCAGCCCTATGGCGGCTTCCCGGACAGCGTGCGGGTGGAGAACGGCCACATCGTCATGCCGGAGCTTCCCGGCATCGGGTTCGAGGGCAAGTCGGACCTGATCAAGGTCATGCGCGAGCTTGCGGAGTAAGCGCCGTCGGGCGCCTTACAGGTGCTTGATGCCGAAGCTCTCGATGAGCGGAAGAAGCTCGTCGCGGGCATCGATGCGATGCTGGCGAGCGTGCTGGTGAGCCTCCGCCACCCGTCCTTTCCGGATCGCCTCGGCAATGGTTCTGTGGGCTGCGACCGATCCGGCCGGCTTCGGGCGGAGCTTGAGCGTGAGCATGCGCGCCCGGTGCGCTTGATCGGTGATCGTCTGGGCGATCCTGCGGATGCGGCTGTTGCCGCATCGCTCGACAAGGATGCGATGGAACTGATCGTCGGCGATGGCCCAAGCGTGAAGATCGTCTTTGCGAAGAGCCTGCTCCATGCGTGCGGTCGCTTCCTCGAGCTCGTCGGCGATCCCACGCCGGTTCTCGTAAGGCATGGCGGCCAGCAGCTCCGCAGCCCGCGCCTCGATGGCGATGATGACGTCGTAGATCTCCCGAATATCCTCCGGAGCGAGCGGGCAAACCTGCACGCCGCGCTTGGAGAGCACGCGGACGAGCCCGTCCTCCTGAAGGCGGATGATGGCTTCGTGCACCGGGGTTCGGCTCATGCCGAGCCGGAGGGCGATCTCCTGCTCCGACCCCTGATAACCGGGCGGGAAGACGTTGTCGCGGATCGCGTCCTTCAAGGCCCGGTAGGCATCCTCCACCAGCGACGGCTTTCGCGCAGTCTCTGCCCCGCGCACCTGCAGCTTGTCCACCATAGCGCCCTCCCACTCCACCATGCCTGCCGCGCAGCTTCCATGCAAGGATAAATGGATGGTTGACAATCGGCAGAATAACAGCCAGCTTTCTTCCATGCCAACTTCCATGGAAGCTTCCGGGCAAGAGAAGCAGCCAATCGGACGCTCACCAGAAGCGGGGCATCCAGGGGCGAATGCGCAGGGCCCTCACGGTGCAAGCACCGAAAGGCCAAGCCTCGCTTGAAGGCGGGAGGCGTGATGGCCTTCGACAAGAACTCTCAGGGCAAGAACTCTCAGGGCAAGAACTCTCAGGGAAGGAAACGTCTATGAAGAAAGCTCTCGTCACCCTGGCCGCGGCCCTCAGCTTCGTCGCCGCAAGCGCACAGGCCCAGGGGACCTATCCGACACGGCCCATCACTCTGGTGGTCCCCTTCGCCGCCGGCGGGACGACCGACGTGGTGGCGCGCCTCATGGCCGATCACATGAGCCGCACGCTCGGGCAGCAGTTCGTGGTCGAAAACGTCACGGGAGCAGGCGGGACCGTCGGCGTCACCCGCGTGTCCAAGGCCGAGCCGGACGGCTACACGATCCTGATGGGCAACCTCGGAACGCAGGCGGCCAGCGTCGGGCTATACCCTAAACTGGCCTACGATCCGCGCACCGACTTCGAGCCGATCATGAACTCGGCCGCAACACCGATGCTCGTGGTTGCGAAGAAGGACCTGCCGGTCAAAGACTTCAAGGCGTTCATCGCTTACCTGAAAGCCAATGCTCCCAAGATGAACTACGGTTCGGGCGGCGTGGGTTCCACTTCGCACCTGACCTGCCTGTTCCTGGAATCCCTGTTGGGCGTGAAGCCCCAGCATGTGCCCTTCCGCGGCTCGGGTCCTGCCCTGAACGCGCTCCTGGGCGGTCAGGTCGATTATGTCTGCGATCAGACCGTCGCCATCGTGCCGACGGTTCAGGCGAAGCAGGCCAACGGTCTGGTCGTCGCGGTCCCGAACCGGCTCCCGGTCATCCCCGATGTGCCGACCTCGGCCGAGCAGGGGCTGCCGCAGTTCCAGGCAACCGGTTGGAACGCGCTCTTCGCCCCGAAGGGAACGTCCAAGGAAATCGTCACGAAGCTGAATGCCGCCGCCAAGGCAGCTCTCAAGGATGAGACCACGCGCAAGCGCCTCCTCGACCTCGGCGCCGAACTCCCGGACGAAGCGGGCCAGACGCCCGAGGCGCTCGGCAGGCTCGTGAGCTCCGAGATTGACAAATGGGTCCCGGTCATCAAGGCCTCGGGCGTTACGGGACAGTAGCAACCGAAGGCGGATGCGGGCGAACCCAAAAGTTCGCGTCCGTGTTCGGAGCATTCATGGCTGAGGAGCAGGGTCTTACATGGCATCGGATCAAAAGAAGCGTTATCGGCTGGCGGTCATTCCCGGCGACGGCATCGGCAAGGAAACGACGCCCGAAGGCGTGCGGGTTCTGGAGGCGGCGGCGAAAAAATTCGGCTTCGACCTGCAGCTCGATCATTTCGACTTCTCCTCCTACGACTACTACGCCAAGCACGGTCGCATGCTGCCGGAGGACTGGAAGGAGCAGATCGGCTCGCACGACGCGATTTTCTTCGGAGCCGTCGGCTGGCCGGAGAAAATCCCGGATCATGTCTCCCTGTGGGGATCCTTGCTGCAGTTCCGGCGCGAGTTCGACCAATACATCAACCTGCGGCCGGTGCGCCTGATGCCCGGCGTGCCGACGCCGCTCGCCAACCGCAAGCCCGGCGACATCGACTTCTGGGTCGTTCGCGAGAACACCGAGGGCGAGTACTCATCCATCGGCGGCAAGATGTTCCCCGGCACGGACCGCGAGGTCGTCATCCAGGAAACCGTGATGACGCGCATCGGCGTCGACCGGGTGCTGCAATTCGCCTTCGACCTAGCCCAGAAGCGGCCCAAGAAGCATCTGACCTCGGCCACGAAGTCGAACGGCATCTCGATCACGATGCCCTATTGGGACGAGCGCGTGGAGGAGATGGCCAAGCGTTACCCGGACGTCCGTTGGGACAAGTACCACATCGACATCCTCACGGCCCATTTCGTGCTGCATCCCGACTGGTTCGACGTGGTCGTCGCCTCGAACCTTTTCGGCGATATCCTGTCCGATCTCGGACCGGCCTGCACGGGCACCATCGGTATTGCGCCCTCGGGCAACATCAATCCCGGTAGCAATTTTCCTTCGCTGTTCGAGCCGGTTCATGGTTCGGCGCCCGACATTGCCGGGCAGGGGATTGCCAATCCCATCGGACAGATCTGGGCTGGCGCCATGATGCTGGAGCATCTGGGTGAAGGGGACGCGGCTGCCGCCATCGTCCAGGCGATCGAGGATGTGCTGAGTGAGCGGACCCTGCGCACCCGCGACCTCGGCGGGAACGCAGGAACCGAGACCACGGGCAAGGCCGTGGCCGACGCTCTCGGCTAGGTCAGTTACGGCCAATATCGATCATCGGCCGCCACGTGTCGGCGGCCGACAACACCAGGTATCATCATGAACAGCTACAAGATCGCTGCGATTCCCGGCGATGGAATCGGCAAGGAAGTGATCGCGGCCGGCGTCGAGGTTCTTCAGGCCCTGGCAGCCCGCGACGGCGGCTTCACGCTCGACTTCGAAGCCTTCGACTGGGGCTCTGACTACTACAAGAAGCACGGCATCATGATGCCCGAGAACGGTCGCGAGACGCTGAAAGGATTCGACGCGATCTATTTCGGCGCGGTCGGCGCGCCGGACGTTCCCGATCACGTCACGCTGTGGGGTCTGCGCCTCGCGATCTGCCAGCCCTTCGATCAATACGCGAACGTGCGCCCCACGCGCATCCTGCCTGGGATCGAAGGACCACTGCGCAACGTGGCGGCGAAGGATCTCGACTGGGTGATCGTGCGCGAGAACTCGGAAGGCGAATACGCCGGCCAGGGCGGGCGCTCGCACCGGGGATTGCCGGAAGAGGTGGCGACGGAGGTGTCGATCTTCACCCGGGCCGGCGTCACCCGGATCATGCGCTTTGCCTTTGCGGTGGCACGCTCGCGTCCGCGAAAGCTGCTGACCGTCGTGACCAAGTCGAACGCTCAGCGCCACGGCATGGTGATGTGGGACGAGATCGCCGCCGAGGTGGCGCAGGAATTCCCGGACGTGACCTGGGACAAGATGCTGGTCGATGCCATGACCATGCGCATGACCCTCAAACCCCAGAGCCTCGACACGATCGTGGCGACGAACCTGCATGCCGACATCCTGTCGGATCTCGCGGCCGCGCTGGCAGGATCGCTCGGCATTGCGCCGACAGCGAACTTCAACCCGGAGCGGAAGTTCCCGTCGATGTTCGAGCCGATCCACGGTTCGGCCTTCGACATCACGGGCAAGGGCATCGCCAATCCGGTCGGCACGTTCTGGACGGCCACGATGATGCTGGAGCATCTTGGCGAGAAGCCGGCCGCCGAGCGTCTCATGCGGGCCATCGAACGGGTGACGGCCGATCCATCCTTGCATACGCCGGACCTCGGTGGCTCGGCCACGACCCGTCAGGTCACGGATGCCGTCATCGCGGCCATTCACGGCGATAACGCGTGAGCAATTCGGCATCGTGAGCCGAGCGCGCGGAGACTGATCGAGGCTGCGCTCACGGCAGTGAGACTGGCCCTGTTCCAAAGCCTCAAAAAAATGGTCTGCTCTGGATGACGTCCCGTCCCACCATGTCGACGTGATCACCGCCAGCGTCACCGAACAAAGCGCGATGAGCATCACGACTGCATTCGCGGCGTGTGAGTACTCCCACTGCCGGCGCAACTCGCTCCAGTTGTCCGGCATGTCCGTCCAGTTGGCGGTCGCTTGGTTGGCTGGGAACGTCCACATGAAGACGACGACGAAGCAGAGGGCGGCAGCCACGGCATAGTAGACAGCCGGACGTTGCCGGCGCAGCCCGATCGCCAGGACGGCATTCATGATAAGTGCGGCCAAATCGATGACGCCGAATAGGGCCCAACCGGCATAGATACCTTGGACAGTCAGATAGGCGTCCCGTGGCAGATCGAACTTGTTCGGCAGCTCGAACAGGTGCGCTCCGGCCGGGATCAGAGCGAGGGCGGTCAACACGACTGCGAGAAACTGAAGCACACGCAAGCCCATGCCGCGTCCCCATGTTCCAGGGGCACTCTGCCGAAGCTGGCCCGGGCTGTTCAAGCCGACTTCGACCAACGCCGGCGGAACCGGGTGAACACGAACCGCTGGCGGCCGCCGGAGGGCGTCTGGTGGTCCTCTTCGAATGCCTCAAGCAGATCGAATTCAGGACCGAGAAGGGCTCCGATGACATGCTGGTCGGCCCGCAGCACAGGCAGGCCGCTGCAGCGCTCGAGCCCGTTCGGGGCAAAGCCTGCGATCAGGGCGAAGCCTCCCGGTTGCAGCGCCCGGCGGAGCGCGTCCGCATAGGCGGCCCGGTCCTGCGGCTCGGTCAGGAAGTGCAGGACCGCCCGGTCGTGCCAAAGGTCGATGGTGAGGTCGGGGTGCCATTTCGCCAGATCGGCCACGATGAAGCGGACCGCTCGCCCACTGTCGCCAAGGCGGGCCTTGGTCTGCGCCAGGGCGGCGGCCGAGATGTCGAGCACGGCGATGGTGCTGAACCCTTCGGCAAGAAGGGCATCCGGCAGGTGCGAGGCTCCTGCCCCAACGTCGAGGATGCTTGCGTTCTTGGGAAGACCGCAGGCGCGGATCAGGCGCAGGGAGGTTCCCGGTGTCGCCTGGTACCAGCTTACCGCCTCTTCGGCCTTGGTCGTGAAGATGGTGTTCCAGTGCTCCTGCCGCGCGTCAGGCATCGTGGCCTCCAGGTCCGGTTGGAGAGGATGCAGACGTTGAACATCCGTGAGGCTTTTCCTCACAGATAAGGAACGCCTGATCTGCGGCGGGGGATGAAGATCAATCCCGCCGCCCGAGCCGCGATGCGTTGACGTGGGCTACTCCCGCATGAAGGCCTGGATCTCTTCGGGCATGGCCTTGCCGTCCTTGTTGGCGTCGACCCTATCGAAGATCCGCTTGTGAATAGCGGTCACCTCGTCGAAGGAGAGCCCGCCGTCGCCGTTCGCATCGGCAATGGCGAAGAAGATCTTCATCGGCGCGGGTCCGGCCATGCCCATCATGCGGTGACCCATCATCCCCTCGCCCGTCGTTCCCTGACCCATCATGCCGGACGGTGGCATCGCCTGCGTGAGCATCGTCTCGGGATGGTGCGGATCGGCTGCGGCGGTTTGCGCGGAAGCTGTTGCCGTCATGCCGCCCGCGAACAGGGCGGCCAGGGCGGCTGCGCGGATGAGTATGGTCAAGGTCATCGGTTCCTCCTTGCCGTTGTCAGATGCGATCTGAACACCAGTCATCGCATCGTCGGGAAGACAGATTGTCCCACCGTGGCGGCGGTTTTTGCTAGGCCGGCAGCAGGTCGATCATCCGCATGATCGCGACCATGGTGCCGGTGTTCTCGCTGTACTCGGGCATGCCCTTCGCGCATGACCACACATCGCCCTTCCTGTAGACGGTGTCGCCCGAGCCCGTGTTGGCGGTGGGCTCGCCCTCCAGCATGTGGCAGACCATGTCGTTGGGCATGGTTGAGCCGCTGGTGTCTGCACCCGGCTGGTAGATGTTGCCCCGCATCAAAACCGTCGTGTAGTTCGGGATCGCCGTCTCGCGCTTCGTATGGTCCACGCGACGGGCGCCCAGGACGATTTTCTGACCTTCAGGCGCGCTGGAACTTTGCGCGGCGCCTCGCCCTGTCGGACCAGTGTGGACGCAACCGCAAGGCCGAGCAGTGCGCGGTCCAGGTCACCGAACTCCCAGGCGCTCACCATCCCCGGGATCTGGATTGGCAGCCCATTGATCGTGATGCCCTCGGCCACGGCATGATCGCGCATGAATCCGACCTTGGGACCATCGTTGTTCGGGCCGTCACCCGAAATATCGATCACCCGCCGCGTCGGCCTGTCCGCGAGATCCGCGAAAAGCCTCATGCTGAAGCCGATCACGCCGGAGATCGAGGTCATACCTGCCTGCTGGATCGGCTGGCGCTTGAGCTCGGACGCGAAGGTCCGCGCCGCGTCCGGACCATCGATCACGGTCCACGGCACGAGAACGGTCTGCTCATCGGCTCCTGACCATTCGACATAAGCGACGGCGATGCGGCCGAGGGCTCCCCGCGCGATGGCCTTATGGACCGCCGGGGATCGAAACGCCTCGATGAAGCCCAAGCGCTGGAGCGACTGCTCGGCTGGCGCCATCGAGGACGACACATCCACGGCGAGCACGAGGGCAAGGTCGAATGTGGTCTCGGATGCGGCGGCAGCGCCACCCCACAGGAAGGCCAGGGATAGACTCAGGCACGCACCGTGATGTCGTCGCGGCATGATGGCCTCCCAGCGGGATGCTCCTTGGAGCTGTCATGTCATGGACTTGGGGCCAATGAATGTCGGCCACGGTTCAACTCACGAGATCACCTGCCCTTCGCGAACGTCCGGTATTCGCGGTTGAACCGACATTCGGGTTACTTCCGGCATGTGCCATGACGAGATCTTCGCGTTGCTACCGCTTGCCTATGGTCGGCCCTGGCAGTGGCGGCGTCCCCACGTGCCAACGGAAACCTCGGCGACAGGTAAGCACGTGAGGACGGTTTCGATGTGATCGCCCCGGGCACGCAGCCCCGTCAGGACAAGAACCCTGACGACTATCCGAAATTGCCAAGCCGGCGCACCAAACGGACAAGCAAAAGCCTACAATAGGGTCACAGTAGGGGTAGCCGGGAGTGTGATCCATGAGGCTGCTGAAGGAACCGCTCCTGCACTTCGTCGTGCTGGGCGGATTGATGTTCGCGGCCTATTCCGCCTTCGGGCCCACTCACCAGGAAGCCGGGTCGCAGCCTGTCATCCGCATGACCGCCGCCGATGCCGAATGGCTTAAGGGAATGTGGACGCGCCAGTGGCGCCGCCCGCCGACTGATGAGGAACTCACGGGTCTCGTCAATGATCATCTGAAGGAAGAAGTGCTGGCCCACGAGGCCAAGGCGCTGGAACTCGACATTGACGACACCATCGTCCGCCGCCGACTGGCGCAGAAGATGGCGTTCCTTATTGACGACACGATCCGCACCGCAGAACCGCCCGACGTCGAGCTGCGCGGCCTCTACGAGACGCAGCCAGATCTCGTCCGCACGCCAGCACGAGTGTCCTTCACGCAGGTCTTCTTCCGACGCGGCAATGGGGACGGCCGCGCCCGGGCGACCCTCGCGGCCCTGTCCGACGATGTTATAGCCTCGGGACAGGGAGATCGCCTACTGCTGGGTGACACGTTCTCGGACCAGGACGAGCCGGCACTCGGCAACCTGTTCGGTACTGCCTTCGCGCAGGCCGTCCTGGCTCTTCCGGCCGGACGCTGGTCGGGCCCTATCGAGTCCGGGTATGGGCTGCATCTGGTGAAGGTCACGGCAGTGTCGCCGCCTCAGGTGCGGCCGTTTGCGGAGGTCCGCGAACACTTGGCGGAGGAATGGCGCCGCCAGAGGCAGCAGGCGGCTCAGTCGCAGCTTCTCCATGGCCTGATGCGGAAGTACCATGTTGTGGTCGATCCCTCCGTGCGCCCGTGGCTTGGCCCCCTCGCGAGCCAAGTGAAGGTCCGGCCATGAGGTGGCTCCCGATTCTGGTTGCCCTGGCAGCACTGCTGGCGCCGCTCCCGGGCCGAGCGCACGAGGTCAGGCCTGCCTATCTCGATGTGCGCGAGGACCGACCCGGCGAGTTCAGTGTGCTGTGGAAGACGCCGATGCTCGGCGAGATGCGCCTGGCGCTGGAGCCCGTCTTCTCCGGCCCGGTGGAGGCGCTAACCCCCGTCGCGACGCAGAGGACGGGCGACGCTGCTGTGCAGACCTGGCGCCTGCGGGCCGAGAGCCTGCGCGGGGAAACCCTGCGCATCGCCGGCCTGGAGACCACCCTCACGGACGCGCTCGTCCGCATCGCCTTTCTGGACGGCAGCACGTGGGTCGAGCGCCTCACACCGCGGCAGCCCGGGTCTCTCATTCCCGCCCGGCCAAACGCCTGGAGCGTGGCCGGCACCTACCTGACGCTCGGGATCGAACACATTCTGACGGGCATCGACCATCTGCTGTTCGTGCTGGCCCTGCTGCTGCTGACGAAAGGGACGTGGCGGCTGATGAAGACGGTGACGGCGTTCACAGTCGCGCACAGCATCACGCTCGGGCTGGCGACGCTGGGCACCGTCCATGTGCCCTCCAGACCTGTCGAGGCGGTGATCGCGCTCAGCATCGTGTTCGTGGCGGCCGAGATCGTGCAGGCCCAACGGGGCCGTGCGGGTCTCGCGGCGCAGATGCCGTGGATCGTCGCCTTCATCTTCGGCCTGCTGCACGGGTTCGGCTTCGCCGGGGCGCTGAGCGAGGTCGGCCTGCCGGAAGGCTACATCCCGGTGGCGCTCCTGTTCTTCAATCTCGGCGTCGAGGCGGGCCAATTGCTGTTCGTCGCCGCCGTGCTCGCTGTCGTGGCGGGCGCCCACCGCATTTCGATGGCTTGGCCGCGCTGGACAGGGTTGGTGCCACCCTATGCCACCGGAAGTCTGGCGATGTTCTGGGTGATCCAACGCGTGGCCGTCTTCTGACCTGAAGCCGTTCCGCCGAACCGAGGGAGACGACACATGAAGAGAACGTCATCGCAACGGACGCTGCTCGCAGGCCTGCTCGCGGTGGCGGGTGCGCTACCGGCGACGGGTCAGGACGCAGTCACCACAGACTCGGGAACGTCTACGAAGCAGCAACTCGAAAAGTTATTTCCCACGAAGCCTGCGTACTCCCCCTATGCGGGGCGCAATTTTCCGTCTCGCCCTTTCTTCGGCGACACGCACCTGCACACGTCGTTCTCGATGGACGCCGGCGCGGCCGGTGCGCGCCTCACTCCCCGCGATGCCCTTCGGTTCGCGCAAGGCGAGGAGGTCACGGCGTCGAGCGGGCAGCCCGTCAAACTGTCACGCCCGCTCGATTTCCTGGTCGTCGCCGACCACTCCGATGGCTTCGGCTTCTTCCCAATGGTCCTGAGCGGCGACCCGACGATCATGGCCGATCCGCAGGGACGGAAGTGGAACGAGATGATCCTTGCCGGGCAAGGTGCGGACGTCGCCATGGACATCATCGGCAACTTCAGCAAGGGAACGATCTCGAAGGCCATCTTCCCCGTGCCGGGCACACCGACGTACCGAGGCGCCTGGCAGGAGAACATCGCCGCGGCGGAAGCCTACAACGATCCGGGACGCTTCACCGCCTTCATCGGTTTCGAGTGGACCTCGAACACCGGCGGCAACAACCTCCATCGCAACGTCATCTTTCGGGACAATGCCGATAAGGCTGGCCAAGTCGAACCGTTCACGACGATGAAGCCGCTCGGCAGCGACAACCCGCGCGACCTGTGGAAGTGGATGGCCGCCTACGAGGAGAAGACGGGCGGAAGGATGCTGGCCATCGCCCACAACGGCAATCTGAGCAATGGCACGATGTTTCCGATCATCGAGTCCTTCACCGGCAGGCCAGTGGATCGCGAGTATGCCGAGACCCGCGCACGCTGGGAGCGGCTTTACGAGGTGACCCAGATGAAAGGCACGGGCGAGGCCCATCCGCTGCTGTCACCCACCGACGAGTTTGCCAATTTCGAGATCTGGGACAAAGGCAATCTCGACCTGAGCGTCGCGAAGACGCCCGAGATGCTGGAGTTCGAGTACGCCCGCTCGGCGCTGAAGAACGGCCTCAAGCTGGAACAGGAGCTTGGCACGAACCCCTACAAGTTCGGGATGGTCGGCAGCACCGACTCGCATACGGGACTTTCGACCGCCGAAGAGGAGAACTTCTTTGGCAAGATCAGCGCGGGCGAGCCTGGTCCGGAACGCCTGGCGGCAACCTTCATGGCCAATCCTGTGACCGGCAAGTCGATCAAGGACTGGGAGGTTTCCTCGGCAGGATATGCTGCGGTGTGGGCCACCGAGAACACCCGGGCTTCGCTCTGGGACGCCATGCAGCGCCGGGAGACCTACGCCACGACCGGCCCGAGGATGCTCGTACGGTTCTTCGGCGGGTGGGACTTCGTCGCGCAGGACGCCAACAGCCGTCTTCCCGCACAGACCGGCTACACCAAGGGCGTGCCGATGGGCGGCGACCTGCGTACGGCGCCGCAGGGTAAGTCGCCTACCTTCCTGGTGGCAGCGCTGAAGGATCCGATTGGGGCGAACCTCGACCGCTACCAGATCGTCAAGGGCTGGCTCACCAGGGACGGCAAGCTCGAAGAGAAGGTTTATGACGTTGCCTGGGCCGGTGCCGAGCGGCGCAGGCCCGGCGGGGATGGCAAGCTGCCTCCGGTCGGCGACACCGTCGACGTGCCAAACGCCACCTGGACCAACACCACCGGCGCGCCCGAACTGGCCACGGTCTGGACAGACCCGGATTTCGATCCGAGTCAACCAGCCTTCTATTACGGCCGGGTGATCGAGATCCCGACGCCGCGCTGGACTGCCTATGACGCGAAGCGCTTCGGAACCAAGCCGTTGCCCGGCACCGCCATGACCATCACGGAGCGCGCCTACACCTCGCCGATCTGGTACACACCATGATGATCGCTCCTGGAACGTTCCGCGGCTGCAATCGTGCCCCTTCACGGCGTTAAGGGAGCAAGTCGCCTTCAACGCGCTGCCTTGGCGGAAGGACTGCTTAGGGTCGAGTATGTGCGAGAATTCGAACAGGGGAATAGAGCTGCCGAGTCTTCGCGAGGCCTCCGCCGAGAGCACTGCTCTAATGCGACGCTCGCCGAGCTTCGTTGGCGCTGATAACCCGCCCTAGCATTTCTTGGAGAGATGCGCGTTCTTGCTCCGAGAGGGTG